>NZ_DASYMN010000102.1:0-69339 GCF_036009065.1 Bradyrhizobium sp.
AGCGGCGTGCCGATCTGCTCGACGATGCCGTCATGCATCACCACGATCTTGTCGGCCATGGTCATGGCCTCGATCTGGTCGTGGGTGACGTAGACCGTGGTGGTCTTCAGCCGCTGGTGCAGTTCCTTGATCTCGGTGCGCATCGCAACCCGCAGCTTGGCGTCGAGGTTGGAGAGCGGCTCGTCGAACAAAAACACCTGCGGATCGCGGACAATGGCGCGGCCCATGGCGACGCGCTGGCGCTGGCCGCCTGACAATTGCCGGGGATAGCGGTCCAGCAGCGGCGTCAAAGCGAGGATTTCGGCGGCGCGCTTGACGCCTCTGTCGATTTCTTCCTTGCTGGCGCCGCGCAGTTTCAACGAAAATCCCATATTGTCGGCGACCGTCATATGCGGATAGAGCGCATAATTCTGGAACACCATGGCGATGTCGCGCTCTTTGGGCTGGACGTTGTTGACCACGCGGTCGCCGATCGAAATCGTCCCGGAGGTGATGTTTTCCAGTCCCGCCAGCATCCGCAGCAAGGTCGACTTGCCGCAGCCGGACGGGCCCACCAGCACGACGAACGCGCCGTCCTCGATCGGGACGCTCACGCCATGCAGGACCTCAAACCCCCCGAACGATTTCCGCACGTCGTGAATCTGCACTGACGCCATACAATTCGCCTCCCAAGCGCTCGCGACCATCCGGCTAAAAGCCATGGCCCTTTTTTATTTGACCGGGTCATATCAGACTTTTTGGAAAATGTCGTTGGATCAAAGTCGTAGGGGGTTACCTCCGCCGCCGTTGCGAAGGCGGCGGTGATGCAAACATCGGCCGCCTCCACGAACATTACGCACAAAAACAAGGCATGTGCGCTGCGGGAGAAACAATCAACAAGCCGATAACCCGGTATCCCCCGCGCTCAGGCCAGCAGCTCTCCTCTGAGGACCGTTACGGCGCTGCCGCTGATGAGAACGCGATCGCCATCCAGCCGCACATTGACGAAACCACCTCGGGGCGAGGCTTGAAACGCTACAAAGCGAGTCTTGCCCGGGAGCTTGTCGCGCCAGTAAGGACCGAGCGCGCAATGCGCCGTACCGGTCACCATGTCTTCGGCAACGCCAACTCTCGGACCAAAAAACCGCAGCACGTAGTCGTAGCCGTCCTGCTCAGGGCGAGCGGCACGCGCAGTGACCACAAATCCTCGGGTTTCGATTTCGGCGAGAGTCGCAAGATTTGGCTTCAGCGCGCGGAGCGCTTCCTCGCTGCCGACCTCAACGACGTAATCAAGGCGGTTGCGTCCCACCCAGACCAGGTCGGTGCCGAGCCCGGCAGTGAGCGCAGGGGGAATCTCATTGAGCGGCGCGGCAATTTCCAGCGGAAAGTTCATCTCGATTGAGCCGTCAGGTTGGCGTACGGCCGTCAGTTTTCCACTTTGCGTGTGAAACAGCGCCGGAGCGCCCTCGGCGATTTGCCCGGTTTCAAAGAGAACATGGGCAGTCGCAAGCGTCGCATGGCCGCATAGGGCTACCTCATTGCCCCCAGCGGTAAACCAGCGCAGATCGTAGCCATCCCGATCCGTGCGCGGCTGGGCAAAAGCTGTATTGGGGCAGGCCATCTCGCGCGAGACGCGCGCCATCCATGTCTCATCCGGCGCGGTTGAACTGATGCAGACCGCGGCCGGCGCGCCAGCATAAGGGGTTGTCGTGAAGACATCGACCTTAACGACCGGTTGCGATGGGGAACTCATGGCCGACCTCCGTTTCGGGACCCAGTTGTTCCGTTGCGAACCGGGCGGCGGCATGGCAAACATCTTCCGCCAATACAATCAAAAATAAGGCGCGTGCGCTGCGGGAGAAACAATGAACAAGCCGATAACCGGGCTCACCCGGCGCAAACTCCGTTCCAGCGAGTGGTTCAACAATCCCCATAATCCGGGAATGACCGCGCTCTATCTGGAACGCTACCTGAATTACGGGCTGACCCGTCACGAATTGCAGTCCGGCAAACCGATCATCGGCATCGCGCAGACCGGCAACGACCTGTCGCCATGCAACCGCCACCACATCGAGCTCGCGCACCGGGTGCGTGAAGGCATCCGCGAGGCCGGCGGCATCGCGATGGAATTCCCCACCCATCCCATTCAGGAAACCGGCAAGCGCCCCACCGCGGCGCTGGACCGCAACCTCGCCTATCTCGGCCTGGTCGAAATCCTGTTCGGCTATCCGCTGGATGGCGTGGTGCTGACCACCGGCTGCGACAAGACCACCCCCGCCTGCATGATGGCGGCGGCGACGGTCAACATTCCCGCGATCGTGCTGTCGGGCGGGCCGATGCTGAATGGCTGGTTCAACGGCGAACGCACCGGCTCGGGCACCGTGGTCTGGAAATCGCGCGAGGAAATGGCCGCCGGCAAGATCGACTATGATGAATTCATGGACATCGTCGCATCCTCGGCGCCGTCGGTCGGCCACTGCAACACCATGGGCACGGCTTCGACCATGAACTCGCTGGCCGAGGCGCTCGGCTTTTCGCTGCCCGGGTGTGCTGCGATCCCCGCGCCCTATCGCGAGCGCGGCCAGATCGCCTACGAGACCGGAAAACGCGCCGTCGAGATGGTGTGGGAGGATCTGAAACCGTCCGACTTCCTCACCCGCAAGGCGTTCGAGAACTGCATCGTGGTCAATTCGGCGATCGGCGGTTCCACCAACGCGCCGATCCACATCAACGCGCTGGCGCGGCATATCGGCGTCGAGCTTTCCATCGAGGACTGGCAGAAGGTCGGCCACGACGTTCCGCTGCTGGTCAACAT
This sequence comes from Bradyrhizobium sp., assembly GCF_036009065.1. Taxonomy (GTDB): domain Bacteria; phylum Pseudomonadota; class Alphaproteobacteria; order Rhizobiales; family Xanthobacteraceae; genus Bradyrhizobium. The sequence continues at coordinate 2,795 of NZ_DASYMN010000102.1, forward strand.
GCAGCCCGCCGGCTTCTATCTCGGCGAGGAGTACCACCGCGCCGGCGGCGTTCCGTCCGTGGTGCGCGAATTGATGAAGCACCATCGCATCCATGAGGACGCGCTGACCGTCAACGGCAAGACCATGGGCGACAATTGCCGCGGAGCGCACGTCCCCGACGATGACGTGATCCACAACTACGACAAGCCTTTGGTGAAGGACGCCGGGTTCATTGTGCTGCGCGGCAACCTGTTCGACTCGGCGATCATGAAGACCAGCGTGATCTCCAAGGAATTCCGCGATCGCTACCTTTCCAACCCAAAGGACCCTGAAGCCTTCGAGGGCCGCGCCATCGTGTTTGAGGGGCCGGAGGATTACCACCATCGCATCGACGATGAATCGCTCAACATCGACGAACACTGCATGCTGTTCGTGCGCGGCGTCGGGCCGATCGGCTATCCCGGCGGCGCGGAGGTGGTCAACATGCAGCCGCCCGCCGCGCTGATAAAAAAAGGCATCACCGCGTTGCCGTGTATCGGCGACGGCCGTCAATCCGGCACCTCGGGATCGCCGTCGATCCTCAACGCTTCGCCCGAAGCCGCCGCGAACGGCGGTCTCGCTGTGCTCAAAACCGGCGACCGCGTCCGCGTCGACCTTACAAAGGGCGAAGCCAACATTCTGATCTCCGCCGAGGAGCTGAAGCAGCGCTTCGCCGACCTGAAAGCGATGGGCGGGTTTCCGTATCCGAAGAACCAGACGCCGTGGCAGGAGCTGTACCGCGGCAACGTCGGCCAGCAATCCACTGGCGCCTGCCTCGAATTCGCAACCCGCTACCGCGACATCGCCGGCACCGTCGGCGTGGCGCGGGATAATCACTAGGCAACTTCGTCATTGCCGGGCTTGACCCGGCAATCCATCCTCTTCGAAGACTCTTGCGAAGATTGATGGATACGCGGGTCAAGCCCGCGTATGACGCATCGAACAATAAACGGAGGAAATAGATGTCCAACCGCCTGAAAGGCAAACGCGCATTCGTGACTGCGGGCGCGGTGGGGATCGGCCGCGCCTGCGCCACAGCCTTTGCGCGCGAGGGCGCGGAAGTGTTCGCCACCGACATCGACGAGGAAAAACTGGCGCTGCTGAAAAAGGACGGCATCTCCGATGTCGCAAAGCTCGACGTGCGCGACAGCACCGCGGTCGAGGCCATGGCCAAGCGCGTCGGCAAGGTCGACATCCTGCTCAATGCCGCCGGCTTCGTGCATCACGGCACCGTGCTGGAATGCTCCGATGCCGACTGGGATTTTTCCTTCGACCTCAACGTCAAATCGATGCACCGGACCATCCGCGCGTTCCTGCCGGGCATGCTGGAGGCCGGCCGCGGCTCGATCGTCAACATCTCCTCCGCCGCCGGCGTCTTCAAGGCCGCACCCAACCGCTACGTCTACGGCGCGACCAAGGCCGCGGTCGCGGCGCTGACCCGGGCGGTCGCCGCCGATTTCATCACCAAGGGCATCCGTTGCAACGCCATCTGCCCCGGCACCATCGAGACACCGTCGATGCTGGACCGCGCGGCCGCCACAGGGCCTGGCGGGCGCGAAATGTTCGTCAGCCGGCAGCCGATGGGACGGCTCGGGACCGCGGACGAGATCGGATCGCTCGCAGTGTACCTCGCGAGCGACGAGAGCGCATTCACCACGGGCGTCGCCCACATCATCGACGGCGGCTGGACGCTGTGATTGAGGCACGTGCCCCGGACGCAGCGCAGCGCGCAGCCCTTGCGAAGCGGTGCGCTGCAGAGCCATAAGCGCGTTTACGCGCGTCTTCGACGCGCTATGGCCCAGCTTGCCTAACCGGGGTCCCGGTTCTGCGGAGCGGCATCAGGAATGCCGCACCGCGTCCGGGACAGGAGAATTGAATGCAACAATAAGGACTTCACCATGAACAAAATCGACCTCAACAACCGCTGCGCCGTCGTCACCGGCGGTGCTCAAGGGTTTGGGCGCGCCATCACCGAGCGTTTCGTGGCGTCCGGAGCCAAAGTCGCGATCTGGGATCATGACCAGCCATTTGCGGAGAAGACCGCGAAAGAAATCGGCGCCGGCGTGACGGCGTTCAAGGTCGACGTCTCCGATCTCGCCGCTGTCGAAAAAGCCCGCGACGCCACCCTTGCCACCCTCGGCAAGATCGACATCCTGGTCAACAACGCCGGTATCGCCGGCATCAACAAGACGGTGTGGGAAACCGACCTCGACGAATGGCGCAAGGTGCTGCGCATCAACCTCGACGGCCCCTTCATCTGCTGCAAGGCGATCGTGCCGTCGATGGTGAAACAGAATTACGGCCGCATCGTCAACATCGCCTCGATCGCCGGCAAGGAGGGTAACCCCAACGCCGCGCACTACTCGGCCTCCAAGGCCGGACTGATCGCATTGACGAAATCGCTGGGCAAGGAGCTCGCCGGCCACGAGATCGCCGTCAATGCGGTCACGCCGGCTGCGGCAAAAACCGCGATCTTCGACCAGATGACGCAAGAGCATATCAATTTCATGCTCTCCAAGATTCCGAAGGGCCGCTTCGTGCTGGTGGAAGAGCTGGCGGCGATGGTAGCGTGGCTGGCATCGGAGGATTGCGCCTTCTCCACCGGCGCGGTGTTCGACATTTCCGGCGGCCGCGCAACGTACTGATCCGGTTCGAAAGCCTGAAGAACCGGGGATTCCCGAGGCTTGAAGCGGTGCAACGACGAACAGCATGACGAACAGCAGCCGGTCAGCGCCGTCAGAAGCGGATCACTCCAGCGTTCCCGCAAAACAGCGATGCGATCATTCGTATGGCGGCCGGCCCGATTTCATCGTTGAATACAGTCACACAGCGCGTTGGCCGGGTCAATTCGTGCTAACCTTGCCGCGGTGCACCTACCCGCCAATTGAACTGAACGGACAATCGATTGCCTGACATCAGCATCTACGACGTATCGGTTTGGGTATTGCCGCTGGTCATCGCCATCACCTTTCACGAGGCCGCCCACGGTTTCGTCGCGCACCGCCTCGGCGACAACACGGCCCTTGAACTCGGCCGCGTCAGTTTCAATCCGCTCAAGCACATCGACCCGTTCGGCACCCTTATATTGCCGGCTGTGCTGTTGCTGTCGCACTCGCCGTTTCTGTTCGGCTATGCCAAGCCGGTGCCGGTGAATTTTCGCGCCCTGCGCCATCCGCGGCTCGACATGGTCTGGGTGGCCCTCGCCGGGCCGGCGACGAACATCCTGCTGGCTGCACTGGCGGCATCGGCATTTCATCTCTTGAACCTGGTGCCCGACGGCGCCGCGCGGTGGGTTGCCGACAATCTCAAAAATGCGCTGGTCATCAATGTCGTCCTGGCGGTTTTCAACATGCTGCCGATCCCGCCGCTGGACGGCGGGCGGGTCGCGGTCGGATTGCTGCCGAACGTGCTGGCGGTCCCGCTTTCCCGGCTGGAGCCGTACGGAATGCTGATCCTGATTGGAATTCTGATCGTTCTTCCGCTCGCCGGTACGCAGTTCGGTCTAAATCTTGATGTTATTTCAGCGACACTTCGCACGTCGACCGGCTATGTCCTGAGGCTGTTGCTACTGCTGACCGGCAACACGTGAGTCCCATCATCTCCATGCCGCCCGAAAGAATTTGAGGCCGTTTTGATCAAAGCACCGGATAAAATGATCGCACGCCGCGCCGACACCAAGGCGCGCGCGGATTTTGCGACCTGGAAAATGATGGCCAAGCTGAATGGCGCCTCGGCGCTTCCTGCCGAAGCCCAGCGATTCCTGGGCAGATACAACACGTTTCTCACCGAGATGACGGAATCCGAAGCGACCGACGCCACCATCAACCTTGTTTACAAAAGCTATTATGCGGAAATGGGCGGCGTCGGCACGCCGCCGGATGTTCGAGCCGGCCCGAACGATCCCGTGACCGACAACGTCACGGCCTTCAAACGGCCGCCCGCTTCGTGGCCAAAGCCGGCAAGCGCCGCTGCGCAAGCAAGGCCCCGGCTCCCGGTCGCGCTGATCTTCGCTTGCCTTGCCGCCGTCTATGTCGGATTTCGATATTTTTGGCGGTGACGCGAATGATCCGGGAAGGCGGTTGTCTGTGTGGAGCGGTTCGGTTCAAGGCCGAAGGTGAGCCGGTCAACGTCCGCATCTGCCATTGCCGCTTGTGCCAGAAGGCGATGGGCTCGCCGTTCTTTGCGCGCGCGCTGTTCGATCAGAAAATGCTGACGGTTGAAGGCGACACCGCCCGCTATGCCTCGTCGGAAGCTCTCGACCGGGTTTTTTGCAAAATCTGCGGCACCCGGCTGTTTGGCTGGCGAAAAAACGGAACGGTCGCGGGCGTCGCGCTTGCTGTTTTCGACGACCGCAACGCATTCGTGCCAACCGAGCATATCTGGGTCGCGGAAAAGATCGATTGGGTCAGGCTCGAGGATGGGCTGCCGCAATATCCGGGAACGGTCCCCTCTTAAAGCGTGACGCCTCCCAACCTTCAGTTCGGGCAATTTGCCGCAATGACTGTACCGGCTGCCTGATGTTGGGCATGATGGCTGCCGGGACAAACATTCATCAGATCATTGGAGAGAACATGAAACGATCGATCGCAGCTTTGGTACTGACCACGAGTCTTGTGGTCGCCGGCAGCGCGCTGGCGCAAGGCAAGCTCGACAAGGTGGTAAAAGTCGGAAGCCTCGGCGACCAGTCCAGCCTTTATGCGGATATCGGCGGGCCGGGCTCGGCCGTTACCGCCCAGATGGCGATCGAGGATTCCGGATTGCTGGCCAAGGGCTGGAAGATCGACCTGATCACGGCCGATCACCAGAACAAGCCCGACATCGGCACCAACATCGCCAAGCAATGGATCGACGTCGAGAAGGTCGATGTCGTGGTCGATCTTGCCAGCTCCGGCGTCGGGCTGGCAGTCGCCAACGTCGCGAAGGAGAAAAACATTGTCAATCTGAATTCCGGCTCGGCATCGTCCGATCTCACCGGCCTGCAGTGTTCGCCGAACACCGTGCACTGGGTTTACGACACCTACATGCTGGCGAACGGCACCGGCAAGGCGCTGGTCAAATCGGGCGGCGACAGCTGGTTCTTCCTGACCGCGGATTACGCGTTCGGCATGGCGCTGGAGCGCGACACCGCGGCGGTGGTCAAGGCCAATGGCGGACAGGTGCTCGGCGGCGTTAAGCATCCGCTCAATAACTCCGACTTCTCCTCGTTTCTGCTGCAGGCGCAAAGCTCGAAGGCGAAGATCGTCGGCCTCGCCAATGCCGGCGGCGATACCACCAACGCGATCAAGCAGGCCGCGGAGTTCGGCATCGTTGCTGGCGGGCAGAAGCTTGCCGGAATGCTGATGTTCATCACCGACGTGCACGCGCTCGGGCTGAACGTCTCGCAGGGCCTGAATTTTACGGAAACGTTCTACTGGGACATGAACGACAAGACCCGGGCCTTCACCAGGCGCTTCAATGAGAAGTACAAGAAGAGCCCGCCGACCATGGTCCACGCCGGCGTGTATTCCTCGCTGATCCATTACTTCAAGGCGCTCGAAGCGCTCGGCGGCAATCCGCATGACGGCGCAGCGGTGGTCGCCAAGATGAAGGAAATGCCGACCGACGATCCGTTGTTCGGCGCAGGCTCTATCCGCGCCGACGGCCGCAAGATTCACCCCGCCTATCTGTTTGAGGTAAAGAAGCCCGCGGAATCGAAATACCCGTGGGATTACTACAAGCTGGTCGCTACCATCCCGGCCGACGAAGCGTTCATCCCGCTGGAGAAGAGTGTCTGCCCGATGGTCAAGAAGAGCTGAGGCTCGTCCGGCTGTCGTTGAAATCCGTCATGGCCGACGCAAATATGCGTCGGCCATTGCGTTCGAATCGGGCCTCGTTGCCACGGAGCAACATGATGGATCAATCGCCGCGGATTGAAGCCGTCTCGGTAGCACAACCCGCCACATTGCGGTTGCGATGGCGGGGAAGACGCGCCGGCGACAGCGTCGATCTTACCGGCTGGATAGCTACCAGCGGACCGACGCTTGCTCCTCTGCGCGAGGCCCCGGTCTTTGCCAAGGCATCGGTCGGAATTACGGGGCCGCGGTGGTGTGGGAGGATGGCGACCTGGCTATTGATGCTGCGCATCTGAAGTTGCTGGCCGATGAAGAAAAAACCTCCGTCCACGACGGATGAACCGGTTAGGCTGCGCCGCTCAACTCTTTCCCTTGACCCTGAAGATCACCGGCAGGGTGAAATTCAGGCCTTCGTCGGCGACCAGCGGCGGGGGCTGCGGCACCGGGTCGGAGCGTTTGACCATGGCCAGCGCTGCCTCGTCGAACGCGGTATCGCCCGATCCTTTGACGATGCTGGTCGAGAGCACGCGGCCGGTGCGATCGAGCACGAAGGCGATCAGGATCTCGGCGGTCTTTTGCTGGCGCTGCGCGGGGTAACGCTTGTGCTTGTCGAGATGGGCGATCAATTCCTTGGTCCAGGTCGCGCGCATGCGCCGCGCGCTTTCGCCGGTGCCTGAGGCGGGCGCGACCGAGCGCGGGCCCTCGGGAATGGCTTCGGAGCTTGGCGTTGCCGTGGCTTCGGCCGCGACCGATTCCTGTGAGGCCTGGGTCTGCACCGCGGCGACCTCCTGCTCTTCCTTCTCCGGCTCCTTGATGTCGTTGGTGGTGACGACGCGGTCCGGTTCTTCGGTCTCGGTCGGCACCGCCTTGGGCAGATCGGTATCCGTGACCACCGCCTGCTGCTCGGCGAGCGCCGGGGAAGCGACGGAAGCGTCGGTATCCGGACCCGGCGGCAGATCGGTCGCCTCCTGCCGCGGCGCCATCATCTCCAGCCCGATCTCGATTGCCGGCGCGCCGAGCGAGTCGTCGGGATCGTCGGTCTGCAAATGCGCGATCGCAAGCGCGGCGCAGCCGACATGGAGCGCGAGCGCGGCAACGCCTGCGAAAATCCAGAGCCGCCGGGACGGCCTTTGTTCGGTGTCGAGGTCAGGCATCTAGGTCGGCGCCATTCAAGGCTTTGGATTTTCGGCAGCCGGAGGCGGTTGCGGCGCGCCGTCGGGTAGGCCTTCGAGCGCCACCAGCTTGATCTTGGAATACCCCCCCGCGCGCAGGATTTCCAGCACGTCCATCATCTCGCCGTAAGGAACCGCGCGGTCGGCGCGGAGAAAGATAAAGCGGTCCTTGCTGGCGTCGGCCGCGGCGTCCAGGGTGCGGACCAGATCGACCCGCTTGACCATGGTCTCGCCGATCGCAACCGCGAGATCGGATTTGATCGAGACGTAGGTCGGCTTGTCCGGTTTCTTCTGCGGGGTTGCGGTCGACGACGGCAGATCGACGGGCAGGTCGACGGTGGACAGCGGCGCCGCCACCATGAAGATGATCAGCAGCACCAGCATGACGTCGATGAACGGCGTCACGTTGATCTCGTGCGCCTCGGCGAACTCCTCGTCGTCGTCAAAACCGCCTTCTGCGATCGATGCACCCATTGGCTACTCCGCCGCCCGCGAATGCGTGCCGGAACTGACATGGGTACGGTCGAGATCGCGCGACAACAGCCGCCCGGCGGCGCCGGAGGCCCGGCTCACCAGTTCGAGATAGGTTTTGGTCACCCGCGCAAAGTGATTGTAGATGATGACGGCCGGGATCGCCGCGACCAGGCCGATCGCGGTGGCCAGCAGCGCCTCGGCGATGCCCGGCGCCACCACCGCGAGGTTGGTGGTCTGCGCCTTCGAAATCCCGATAAAGCTGTTCATGATGCCCCAAACCGTGCCGAACAGCCCGACGAAGGGCGAGGTCGCGCCGATGGTGGCGAGCAATCCCATCCCCAAGCGAATCCGCCGCGCCTCGGCGCGCATGATCTCGGCAAAACTCGACGCCGCGCGTTCCTTGATGCCGGTGTCGGACGAAATTCCCGCCGACAGCCGCGCCTCGCGCATTGCGGCAGCAAGAAACGATGACAGCACGCCCCGCTTGGCGCCGAGCGCGAATTGCGCCTCGGCCAGCGAACGGGAGTCGCTGATCTTGCCGAGCGCGGTCCTGAGCTTGCGCCGCGCCACCGCAAGCTCGATCATTTTGGCGATGAAGATCGTCCAGGTCAGCAGCGATGCGAAGGCAAGACCGATCATCACCGCCTTGACCAGGATGTCCGCCGACAGGAACATCGACCACGGCGACAATTCGCGCAGCGCTGCCGCCTCGGCTTTCAGCGGTCTGCTGCCGCTGTTGGTGAGAGATGCTGCGGATTCGCTCGCCGAAGGTGCCGGCGCCGGCTGAGCGACCGCGGGAGCTGGCTCCTGCGCCGCCGGCGCGGCGGGCGCCTGAATGGCGGGTTGGGTGACCGCGGGCATTTGCGCTGCCGGCGCGGGCGCCGTCCGCTGCGCAACCGATGGCGGCGCGAGCGACAGCATTGCAAGCGCGAGAATCACACCACAGGTCGCTCGAAAAACTGACACATTCATGCTTCGGCCCAGGTGCGGGATAGGTTATGATAGATACCGGTCAATTTGACCGTTTCAGGGTCATCTCGCCCAGGCCGCTCTACAACCGGCTCTTCGATGTCGACATCGAAGAGAACGCTGCGGGCGTGAGCATTCGATACCATGCTCTGCACCCTGAAAAAAGCCGCAACACGTAACCCTCGCGTGAACACCTGCAAACCGGAACCTGGACCAGGTATGAGATGACGCGCCGGCGATTTGGTTCCTTAAGACCTAAATACCCCGCAACCCGGTCGGCACCAACTGCATTGCTCCGCGGCCTTTCTAGAACTCCTAAAATCTGGCGATCGCCGAAAGCCGCACGGGTCAGCGGCTGGCCGGGCACCATGCTGTTGTCGCCGCCCGGCCGCCGCCCGATAGCTCTTGTCGAGTTCGTGGAAATCGTAATGATCCTCGCTAGAAATTGGCTGTTGCGGACAGGCGAAACACGCGCGGCGACCCGGGGGTGATATTGTTGTTGCCGTCCGCGGTCGCAATGTAGCGGCGATCGAAGACGTTCTCGATGTTCAATTGTGCGCGCCACATCGCGTTGAAGCGATAATAGACGGCCGCGTCGACGCGGGTGAACTCCGGCAAGATGACCGTATCATCCGATGAAGCGAAGAAATTGGTGTAATGAATGACGCCGACGCCGGCTCCCCAGGCCGGGTTGAACTGATATCTGTTCCACAGCGCGAAGGTGTTGAAAGGCACCAGCCCGACACGGTTGCCCGCGACGATCGTCGGCGAGGTGCTGCCGACGATCCGCGCATCGGTATAGGCATAGCCGCCCGTGATCTGCCAGGCATCCGTGACATACCCGGTCAGCGACGCCTCGAAGCCGCGCGTTCTTGTTGCGCCGCTCAGGATAAAGAAGCCGGCGTTGTTGGGGTCCGGAAGGCGCTGATTGGTGCGGTTCAGCTCGTACACGGCGGCGGCAAATTGAAGCCGGGGGAAGATGTCATATTTCAGTCCGACTTCCTTGTTCGCAAACTTTTCCGGCTCGGCAAGGACCAGGCCCGGAGAAAGCGCGCTGAACTGGTCGCCGGCGCTCGGCAGGTAGGAGACGCTGTAGCTGGTGTAGACGGCGAGATTTTCCATCGGTTTCAGCACCACGCCGGCGCGCGGGGAAACCAAATTGTCATCGCGGCCGAGGCTGATGCCGGTTCGGCGGTCGCGCGACTCCAGCCCAAAATGATCGAAGCGGACGCCGCCGATCAACTGCAGGTACCGGGTAATTTCTATCTGGTCCTGCACATAGACGGCGCCCAGATCGAGTTTGTAAGTGTTGTTGGCGCCGGTCGCGATGTTGCGGAAGCTCACCGGCACCAAGGACACCGGATTTCGCGGGTCGACCGTGATGGTGTTTGTCAAATTGTTGAAGAATCCGTCTTGCCGGAAATTCAAGCCATTCTGCCGTCCGACCTCGCCGCCGAACACGACGGTATGACGAATCGGGCCGGTGCCGAACCTGTAGGTAAGATCGGTCTGGTTGAACAGATTCTGCCGGTCGGTTTCGTTGTTGTACGCGGTCAGGTTGCTCGAAGTGCCCGCGACATTGACGGCGCCTGCATCGGCGCCGCCGCCGGGAAAGATGTTCTGGTAGAACTTGTCGTATCTGGCAAACTGGGACGCGTTCCTGATCGTCAGTCCGTTCTCGAAATCGTGCTCGACCACGGCATTTGCTATGTCGACGTCGGCAAGCGCGTAGTTGAGATCCGGATTGCCGAAGAACGTCGACGGCGACGTATTGTAAGGCATACGGGGGGAAACCCCGCCCGGCAGAATCTGCGAAGGAATGCCGCGGTCGGTGACCCGGCGGTCGTGCAGGTGCTCGTAGCTCAGTTTGACCACCGTGGTGTCGTTCGGTGCGAAGGTCGCGGTGGGATTGATTGCCCAGCGTTCCAGATTGACGAAATCCCGGTAGCTTTGGGTGTTCTCGTACATGGCGTTGAGCCGGAATGCCCAGTTCTCGTTGACCGCCTGACCGACGTCCGTCGTGACGCGGCCGCCGGGATAGGAGTTGCGGCCGACCGTTACCTCGCGAATGGTGGTGCCGTCGGCTTCCTTGAGCACGCGATTCACCACGCCGCCGCCACCGCCCCGACCGAAGATCAGCGCGTTCGGCCCCTTCAGGACTTCAAGGCGCTGCAGATTATAGAAGTCGCGGAAATACTGAACGTCGTCGCGAATCCCGTTGGTGTAGAAGTCGGCGTTGCTGCGTTGACCGCGGATGACCAGGTCGTCGCGGTTCGATTCGCCTTGATGGTAGATCACGCCGGGGACGTAGCGGACGGCCTCGCCGATCGACGTGAAGGCCTGGTCCTTGATGAATTCCTTGGTCAGCACCGAAACCGACGCCGGTATGTTGAGCAGCGCGGTGTTGGTCTTGGTTGCGCTCGACGTGCTCCCGGTGACGTAGCCGGTCTGTCCTGTCCGGGCGTCCTGCGGATTGACGCTGGGTTGCCGCGGCGCCTGCACCTGCTGCTGCACGGCAGGTCGCGTGGTCCGCGCCGCCCTCCGCGCACTGACTGGACGATGCTGCCGGGCGCGGCGCACACGCGGAGCGTCCGGAGCACCTACATACACCGGCGGCAGCGATGAGACTCGGGGCTTGGCGTCTTGCGCGGCCGTCGGCGTCACGCCGAGCGCTGCTGCGACTCCGAAGGCGACGATGCTTGTGGAGACGGATAGCGTCGCCCGCGAACACGCCGCCAAAACCTTGCCGGAATAGCCGGCGGCAACCGGCCGCGACGACCTCGTTATTTTTGCTGTGCTCATGACGCGCCCCTGAATTCAATTCGCTCACACCGTCACTTAGTGGTGACGCCCCAGGGTTTGGTATCGAGCGCGAAATTTCGGGTCAACGCGAATTGGTCCAATAACGGCGCGGGTTTGTTTGAATCTCTCCAGATCAAAACGGTTCTAATATTGATTCTAGAGCATGCGCCTCGTGGCGCAAATGATTGTGCTTTGACGTGATTTTATGGACACAGATTGAAACCATTCTAAGCCATTTCAGGACAATTTCGTGCGCGCAGAATCAATCGCCGCTCAACGGCTTCACGGGAGACGAGCATTCGTCATTGCCGGCCGTGACCGGCAATCCATCCTCGTTGACCTCGTCATTCCGGGATGCGCCCGCTTGGGCGCAGACCTGGGAAATCCAGCACCATGCACTGTTCTGAATTCCGGATTCGTCCGCGCATGACGCAGAATTGGTTGCGATGCTCCCCTTCAATCGCCGGCTTGCACTTCGCTCACCACATTGGCTGCAGGAATCGAGGCGCTCCAGTTCAGCCCTTCCGCTGCAAACTCCATGGCGACCCTGGCGCCCAGCGAGCGCTCGACCATTTCGCCGATGACGACGTGGCCGAAACCTTTGCGCTGGGGTGGCGTGACCTGCGGCCCGCCCTGCTCGACCCAGTTCAACAATAGCGGTCCCGCCGCGCCGGCATCGCCGTCGAACGTCCAGGATACGCTTACCTTGCCTGCCGGCACCGATAGCGCCCCGTATTTGATGGCGTTGGTCGCCAGCTCATGAATCGCAAGGCCGAGCGCTTGGGCTGCCTCCGCCGTAACCACAATTTCGGGCCCCGCAAGTTCAATGCGCGAACCTTTAATCTCGGCAAACGCAACCAGTTGCTGGCGCACCAGCTCTGCGAGCGGCGCGCCCTGCCAGTTCTTGGCTACCAGTACGTCGTGCGACGCGGCGAGGCCCTGCAGCCGCCGTTCGAAACGGCGTTCGAACTCTTCCATGGAGCCTGCGGTGCGCGCGGTGCGGCGGGCGATCGACTGAATCACCATCAACAGGTTTTTCGAGCGATGCGATATTTCGTGCATCAGGAACTGGATGTGGTCCTCGGCCGCCTTGCGGTCGGTGACATCGGTCACGATGCTCACCATGCGCTGCGCTTTGCCGTCGGGCCCACGCGCGATCACCTGGCCGCGCCCGCGCAACCAGAGCACGGTGCCGTCTGGGTGAACCGTGCGGTATTCGGACGTAAACGTATCTTGCTTGTCTGCCAATTGGTGGAACGTGTGCATCAGGTGACGGTCCTCGGGATGCAGCGCTCGTTGATACTCGTCGTTCTCGCCGCCCACCTGACCGCGGCCATCGGGCAGTGAAATTCCAAACAGCGCCATGCCCTCTTCGGTCCAGAGCCGCGTCCGGTTGACCAGGTCGGTTTCCCAGGTGCCCATCCGGCCAGCCGCCAATGCCGTGCGGTACCGCGCCTCGCTTTCGCGCAGACTCCGGTTGGCTTCGGACAATTCCGCGGTCTTGCGTTCCAGCGCCTCCTTCGACTCCAGCAGGTCCCGGTCGGCGCGCTGCCGCGCCAGCAGAATGCTCTGGGCGTTCTGCAGCGCCACCGAACGAAGCAGCTTTTCCTCGTCGTCGTCCGATGGCATCAGCGGCCCGCAATCCTGTCCGCAGCAAGCTGCGTTCCAAGCACGCGCGAGCGGATTTTCGCGAACGCGGTGTCGCGGCTGGTGGAGGTGTCGTCGCTGAACGGCGAGAAGCCGCAATCGTCCGTGGTGCCCAGTTGCTCGACTGGAATGTACTCCGCGGCCTGCAAGATCCGGCCGCAGACCTGTTCGGCGGTCTCGAGTTGCGGGTCGATCGGCGCGACCACGCCGACGAATATTCGTTGATCTGATTTCATGTGCTTGCGGATGATCTTCAGAACCCCCGGACGATCCGGCTCGCCCGCCAGCGCAATATAAAAATTTTTGGCGCGCAGTTCGAACAGGCTCGGCAGCAACTCGGCATAGTTGACATCGCTGCTATGGGTAGAGTCGCGGTCGCCGCCGGGGCAAGTATGAATACCGATGCGCCGGCGTTCTTCGGCGGAAAACCGCGACAGCGCCAGGTTGTTCAGATCGATAAAACTGTTGAGCAGGTGTCCGGTGGGATCGAGCTTGATCGCCAGGCGTGCTTCGGTGAAATCGATCTGAACCTTGTGCGCGCCCTTGGATAGGCAGGCGCGCACCTCGGTCTCGTGCTCGCGCAGCAGATCGTCGATAAATTCCTCGCGCGTATAGCCGGGGATGCCTTGCGCCGGATACATCAGGCTCAAGGCCGACGGCGAGATCACCGCCTGCTTGACCGGGACATGGGCGTAACGCTGGGCCACGTCGAGGAAGCGGTCGGCCGATACCTTGTAGCGAAACGGCCCCGAGGTCAGGCGCGGCATATGGCGCGTATGACCCGCGGCGAAGGGAATCCTAAAACCGTCCGGTGCGGTGTTGCCTAGACCGTCCACGCAGTAGGTCCAGAAATTGTGATATTTGCGCTGCTCGCCGTCGGTGATAACGGGCGAGCCCGTGGCCTCGAACCGCGCGATGGTGTCGGCAATGGCGTCCTCGTAGAGCGGGTCTAGCCCAGGGTCGGTATGGTTTCCCGCCGCTGCAATCGCCTCGATCAGGCGCGGCGGCCGCGGAATACTGCCGATCGGTTCGGTAGGAATGCTCATCAGCCCCCCTGCTGGCGCGGACAATGCGATGCCGACCGCAACCCAGCCTTTTTTAGATTACACCGATTAAGTCAAGATAAGCAGGAAATTTCAGAGTTACCGCGTCGCAGCAGGTTGCGGCGATGAGGCGCGAAAAGCCACGCGACTTACCAGACCCGCCTCACCATCGCAGGCGTCAGATCCTTGAGCGATGGCGCACCGACCTGCGCCATCGTCGCGCGCATCTCGGCGCGCAGGATGGTGAGCACGCGCTCGACGCCGGGCTGGCCGAAGGCGCCCAGTCCCCACAGATGAGGCCGGCCGATGCATACCGCCCTGGCGCCGATCGCCAGCGCCTGACGATGTCGCTGCCGCGTCGAAAACCGCTGTCGACCAGAACCGGCATGCGGCCGGCGGCCGCAACGATATCCGGCAGCACGTCGATGGTGGCGCCGACGCCGTCCCCACCCGACCGCCGTGGTTGGAAACGATGATGGCGTCGATCCCCGCCTCCGTTGCGAGCCTTGTATCCTCATGTGTGAGAATGCCCTTGAGCACGATTTTTGTCTTCACCGTGTCGCGCAAGCGCTTGATCGACTCCCAGGTGATGTTGGTGACGGCGGTGCCGCCGACGCCGCCGAGCGCGATGCCGGCAAAATTCGGCTTGCGGCTGAGATAATCGTTGCCGCCATGGCAGCTTCCGCAGTCCCGCGTATCGGTGCGCCGCAGCCGGGTAAAGGTCTCCCACTTCGCTGAGGATCGCACATCCAGCGTCACCACGATCACCGGCGCGCCCGCGCGCTCGGCACGCCTGGCGAGCGCCTCGCCGATCTCCCAGCGCTGCGTCGTATAAAGCTGAAACCACACCGGCGCGCCGCGCGCGGCAATCGCATCCTCGATCGATGTGGTCGCCACCGTGGAAAGAATTTGCAAATGGTTGCCGGTCCTCGCCGCCTTGGCGACGGCGACCTCCGCATCGGGATGAAAGGCGCGGTTGCTGCCCGTCGGTGCAATCACGATCGGACTGTCGTAGCTGATGCCGAGGATGTCGGCGCTGGTGTCGATCTTGCTGACATCGGTGAGTCGCCGCGGTCGCAACTCGAATCTCGAAAACCCTGGCGGTTGGCGCGCAACGTCAGTTCATCGTCGACGCCGGTGGCCATGTAGCCGAAATGCGCCGGCGGAACGTTCTTCTTCATGACCGGCTCGAAGTCGAAGACGTCGAGCGCCTGGGCGGGATCGGCGATCAGCTTGTCGAGTTCGCGCGGCGCCCAGTCCACCGGATCCTCCGGCCGCTGCCCCTGCGCCAGTGCGCCGTGCGCGATCAGCGGACTCGCCGCCAAAAATTGCAGCAGCGGCGCCGGCTGGCGATCTGAAGGTTTGGCCGCGACATCGTGAACCTCAGCAATGCGAGGAGAGCGCGTTGCCGAGCCTGCCACACACCGACGCCGGTACAAACCGGTATTTGACTGCAGCAGCGCGCGCGAACTTCGCGCAAGACCGTTCAGCGGACCGCCGTGATCACGTGCGCCCTGATCCGCCCTTCAACGGGGCCGCTGCCAAACCTGAGCGCCTGCGCCTCGGCGCAGGCTTGCGTGGCCGCCTCCAGGCCAGATGGATCACGCGCCTCGATTTCATTTCGCAGTGGCGTTCCCTGGCAATAGGCGATCGCCGGATCGCGCGGCGATGGAGCCCTGCTGATGGCGCCACGCGTCTCGATCGAGACCGGCGCAAAACCGGCCATGGTCAGCTCTTCGCGGAGCCTTGCCACATCGTGATAGCCGTGCGGGGTGCGGGTCATGAAGCGCGGCGGGTCATTTGGAAAGATCGTCGCCAGTGTTTCGGTGACGACATCGGCGAATTCGTTTTCGGCGATCCGGTCCCACACATTGAAGAAAAAGTGGCCCCCCGGTTTCAGCACGCGGCGCGCCTGCCCGTAGCCCAAAACCTTGTCGGGAAAGAACATCGCGCCGAACTGGCACGCCACCGCATCAAAGGTTTGATCTTCAAACGGCAGCGCCAGCGCATCGGCCTGCCGCCATGTGACCCTGCCCGAGGCCTGTTGTCGCGCCGCAGCGTGATCCAGCATCGGTTGGTTCAGATCGGTCGCCACGATGCGGGCCTGCGCGGGCAGCGTCGATGCAATCGCCCGGGTGAGAACGCCAGTCCCCGCAGCGGTTTCCAGCACGTCCTGCGGCTCGACATTAGCGAGCCGCCCGGCGAGGTCGCGCGCATAGGATTCAAAGATCAGGGGAACCAGGAATCGATCGTAAATCTCCGGGATCGATCCCGCGAACAGCTTGTCCGCCGCTGCCATCGTGCTGCTCCAGTTCGACTGACACAGAGTACCGGTCTACTTCCGCTGAAGATGCCACGAACCATGCCGGCCGTCACCGGGAGCAATATCGCGCAATTCGGCCTACGCGGCGGTCGCGCCACGACCTCCGACACAGGATACGCTCCCCATACCTGTTGGCCCGGCTGCGCCTTTTGGCGCTTCCTGCGTTGCCGAGCAGGAGCCGTAACGGAGCGCGGCACTTGTAACGGTCCACGGTCACCGCGGCGAGATCTGCAGTTCCAGCAGCGCCATCCGTTCGAGCGTTTTCGGATCGGTTTCGCCCTGCTGGGCGGTTCGCAGGATGGTCTCGGCAATCGACTGCACGCTGGCGGAGGAGACCGGGTGCGGAAGGGTCGCGACGGCGCCGTCCATCGCCGTTTTCATGATGCCTATGGTTTCGGGCGGGAAAGATGCGTTGGCGAAGTCTTTCATGGGGTCAGCCTCAATGTTGTTTCGGACGCGGCTCGCGGCGATCTTCCGCTGCCAGCCGTTCCAGCAATGTCTGCAAGCCGGGCATCACCGGGGTGCGCTCGGCGTTCAGCGAGATGCGAAGTCTGTCGCCGATCTCCCTGCGGATGGCGGCGTTATGGGCGCGGTCGATTTGAACGTCGCCTGGATGAGCGAAAATTGCCATGTGCGTTTCGTTTCAATGTTTCGCCGGCAAAATAGCCGGTCCGCGGTCGACGCGTTCGCCGGATGCGCCTTCAACCGCAAAAACTTCAACCGAACGCCATGCCACCGGCTTGAGATGTCGCTTAAACACGCACTCGGGAATCGATTGACAACGGTCGACGTGGCGAAGCGTTCCTCACAACGCCTGCTATTCGCCCGCAGGTTCCCCTATGGAACAAGCACCATGGCGCTCCAGTTCAAATGTCATCGCTCAAGCGAGCGCGACCGAAACTTTACCGAAGGCGCCGAAGTCGGCTTCGATCAGGTCGCCCGATTGAATTGGAAGCGGCGCGTGGCACGTGCCTGTTGTCACCACCTCGCCCGCCTTCAGCGTGACGCCGAGCGTTCGCAGCTCATTGGCCAGCCAGGTCAGCGCGACGCGCGGGTCGCCGAGCACATTGCCCCCGTAGCCGGCAAAACGCTGGCCGCGCAGCGTGACCACCGGCTTTTCCCTGACGAGGTCGACCGAGCGCCAGTCCGCGGTCGATGGCGCGCCAAGCACGAACAGGTGCGCGCAGGCGTTGTCCGCGATGAGTTGCGCTTCGCCGGCGCTGGCGAAATCGGCGAAGCGGGAATCCGGCAGTTCGATCGCGGGATGAAGGGTTTCGACTGCGCCCAAGACATCTTCGATCGAATAGGGAGTCGATCGGGGCGGCAGGCTGCGTCCCATCCGAAACGCAAATTCCGGTTCCCCTACCCGCATGTCGTTGCCGGCCATCGATGCAGTGCCGCCGTTGGCAACCACCCGCTCGGCAAAGATACCGCCGGCCAGCGGGCCGGCGACATTGATGTGCCTTTGGCCGGCTTCGCTGGTGGCCGCGATTTTCCAGCCGAACAAGCTTCCGTAGCCCTGCATCGCGGCCTGAATGGCGTAACCATCGGCGCGATCGCGAGGGCGTTGCGACGGCGAGAGATCGCGTATCTTTGTGCCGGCCTGCCAATGATCGTACAGGGTCCTTGCCGCACCCGCCGTCTGAGTTTTATCGAGCATGCCTTCAAAACTCCGAATGATTGGCGGGATGCGAAGTTATCTGCGATTATATTCGCTTCGGTCGGAAAAGCGGAAGTTTTTGAATGAGCAAGGGCGCGCTGGCTTTATTGATCCACGGCGGCAGCGAGAACTGGTCGCCGCCGCGGTGGAGGGAGCGTTTCCGCAGCGTCTGCGGCGACCGGCGCGTCGCTTTGTTGCCCGGCGATGCGATCGATCCGGTCGACGTCCGCTACGCGGCGGTATGGAAACCGGCGCCGGGCGCGCTTGCGGCATTCCCCAACCTGCGGGTGATTTTCAATCTCGGCGCCGGCGTCGATGCCTTGGTCGCGGACCGCAGCCTGCCGAAGGTGCCGCTGGTGCGCGTTGCGATCGGCGATCTGACCAAGCGAATGACCGAATACGTTGTGCTGCACGTGCTGATGCATCACCGGCAGCAATTGTATCTGTTGGACTGCCAGCGGCAAAGGCGGTGGCAGCCGCGGGCGCAATGGCCGGCCCGCGAAATCCGGGTCGGAATCATGGGGCTTGGAACGCTCGGGCTGGATGCCGCTGCGGTGCTTGCCGGGCTGGGCTTTCGGGTGGCCGGATGGAGCGCCACCGCCAAGCGAATCGAAGGCATCGACAGCTATCATGGCGGTGACGGTCTTGAGCCGTTTCTGAAGCGCACCAGCATTCTGGTCTGCCTGCTGCCGCTGACGCCGCAGACCCGGCATATCATCAACCGGCGCACGCTCTCGATGCTCGATTGCACCGGTCCGCTGGGCGCGCCGGTGCTGATCAATGCCGGCCGCGGCGGCCTGCAGGACGAGGCCGATATTCTTGCCTGCCTGAACGACGGCACGCTCGGTGCGGCCACGCTCGACGTATTCGAAGCCGAACCGCTGCCGGCGGACAGTCCGTTGTGGCAGCACCCCAATGTCATCGTGACGCCGCACAACGCCGCCGATACCGATCCGGAGGAAATATCGAAATATGTGGCCGCGCAAATCGCGCGGTTCGAGGCCGGCGGCGAGTTGGAGAATGTGGTCGATTTGAGCAGGGGGTATTGAGGCGCTGCTTCGAAATCAGAGATTACCCGTCACGAGGCAACAACGAGCGCAAGACCTCAGCGGGGTAACAGCGTTCTGGCAACACGAAAGCCGAACGTATCGACGCGATTGTCCGGAGGATCCCTTTCGCGCCTGGCCGAGCGAAGGGTGTGAGGCGCGTTGTTGAAGGCAGCGCCGCGCAGAACGCGAAGACTGCAGTCTCCCGTCGTCCTTGCCGTGCCATCCCCGGGGTTTTCGGCATTTTTTTCGTTCCAGCAATCCTCCGTCCATTCCCAGACGTTGCCATGCACGTTGTAGAGTCCCCACGGATTGGCGCTGAAACTATCGACCGGAACCGTCGCCTTTCGCCGCCCGCCTTTGGCCGCCGGCATAGACGAAGTTGCCATTGTAGTTGGCTTGGTCGGTTGAAATCGCCGCGCCCCACCAGAACGGGCCAGTCGATCCTGCCCGGGCGACGTATTCGCGCTCGGCCTCGGACAGCAGCCCATAATTTTTCCCCGTGAGCGACGACATCCAGGCGGCATAAGCCTTCGCATCGTTCCAGTTGACACAGACGACGGGGTGGCGGTCGTGCTGCAAAAAGCCGGGCGAGCGCCAATTGCGGTCAGCGTTCAGCTTACGCTCGGACAGCGATAACAGCCGCCGTCGGTGTTGTGACCTGTCGCTGCAACAAATGCCGCGAACTCGCCGCGCGTCACGGCAAAGCGCCCGACCGCAAACGGCTTGGCAATGCTCACCGGCATTTGGTCTTCGCGTCCGGTCGCCACTTCCTCGTCCGGCCGTGCGCCCATCCTGAAGCTGCCGGCGGGGATGACGACCATTTCCGGACAGTCGGGACAATCCCTGTAGGATTGGCCTGCGCCGGGCTTGAGGCAACGTCGTTCGCTTGCTCCGATCTCGACTTCGACTCCATCGCAGCGCTGCGCTGCGGCGGCACCGATCGAAAGCACCCCGATCACCCAGGCAACGGTCAAGCGCGCTAAAGCCAGGTTCGCCTTTTGCTCCATCGCATTTTCTCCATGGATGCGATCTCGACATGCATGCTACCTCGATTCATGCGAGCTCAACCCGGCTATTTGATCGCAATGTCGCCGGGGCTTGCCCAAAACCTTGTTTCACGCCAACACAACGGGATATTAGGAAGTTTCCGTCAGCGTTCGCCGGGAGCGGCATCGCGCGAAAAATTCATTGAGGACAGTCTCTTGCAAACATCGCCCCGAATTCCAGGCCGCTATTATTTCGCGATTTTCGTGCTGGCCTCCGCCACGCTGTCCTACCAGATCCTGATCACCCGCTTCTTCAGCGTCATGCTGTATTATCACTTTGCGTTCGCCGCCATCTCGCTGGCGATGCTCGGGCTGACGCGCGGCGCGATGGAGGTGTACGGCAAACCAGCGCGCTACGCGCCCGAACGCGTAAGCGTGGAATTCGCACACCACGCATCGTGGTTCGCGATGTCGGGCGTTGGCGCGATGATTGGCTTTCTGTGCGTGCCGCTGGTGATGCCCGCGGATTACGTGCCGGCGGCGCTGGCGATCGCGACCTTCGCCTTCGTCATGCCGTTCACCGAAAGCGGCGTCTGTATCACGCTGCTGCTGACGCGCCTGCCCTATGGCGGCGGATGGCTTTATGCGGCCGACCTTGCAGGCGCCGCACTCGGATGCCTCGGGGTCATCTTCGTGTTGCTCGCCGTCGATCCGGTGAGCGCCACGCTGTGGATCGGAGCCTTTGCCGCCGCCGCGGGCTGGATGGTGGTGCGCAACAGGGACGATCTCCGCACCCTGCGCTTAAGCGGCGCGGTGGCGCTGACGCTGGCTGCCGCAGCCACGGTACATACCGGACTTGACGTCGCCGGCAAAAGCCATCTCGGCGTGTTCTGGGCCAAGGGCACCGAGCAAAAAGGAACGCTGTTCGAGCGCTGGAACACCTATTCGCGCGTCAGGGTCACGCCGTACGGCAACAGCACGCCGTTCGGCTGGGGCCTCGCTCGCACGCCGGAAACGAAGATCGAACAGAAACATCTCGACATCGACGCGGATGCGGGCACGGTGATCACCCGGTACGACGGCGACCTTGGCAAGCTCTCCTACCTGAAGGACGACGTCATCAATGCCGCCTATCTGGTGCAGCCGCCGGCCGACGTCGCGGTCGTCGGCGTGGGCGGCGGACGCGACATTCTTTCCGGACTCTATTTCGGCGCCAAGCGCATCCGAGGCATTGAGATCAACCCCGCGATCTTCGAAGTCCTCACCGACAAGTTCGCCGATTTTTCCGGCCATCTCGACCGTGTGCCGGGCGTGTCGTTGGTCAATGCCGAAGCCCGCAGCTACATCAACCATTCGAAGGACCGCTACGACCTGGTGCAGATTTCGCTGATCGACACCTGGGCCGCAACGGCCGCCGGCGGGCTGACGCTCACGGAAAACCGGCTTTACACCGTGGAGGCGTGGGAGGATTTCTACCGGGCGCTGAAGCCCGGCGGGATGCTGTCGGTATCGCGCTGGTTCGATCCGGACGGCCACCGCGGCGAGTTCTATCGCCTGGTGGCGATCGCTGCGAGCGCGCTGCAGCGCACAGGCGTGCCGGCGGCCGAACTGCCTCGCCATGTCGTCGCCCTGAACGTCGGCGGCATCGTGACGGTGATTACCCGTCCCGACGCTTTCACCGATGCCCTGTGGCACCGTGCGCGAACCGCGCTGCTGGGCCAAGGCTTCAAGATCCTGCTGGGGCCGGATGTCGCCTTCGACACCGTCACGTCGACGTTGCTGTCCGGCAAGGCGGACGCGGCATTCTTCGCGTCCCTGCCGGAAAATATCGCGCCCTCGACCGACGACAATCCGTTTTTCTTTTATACCGCGCGCTTCGGCGAATTTGTCGCGCAGCCCGCACTGGCTTTCACCTACAACAACGCGGCGATCAACATGACGCTGCTGCTGATCATGGTGGCGCTTTGCGCGTGCGGCGTTTACATCGCCCTTCCCTTCATCCGTCTCGCGCGGCGGATGCCCTTGTCGGTGCTGACGCCGCCGGTGGCGTATTTCAGCGCGATCGGCATGGGCTTCATGCTGATCGAAATATCGCAGATGCAGCGGCTGATGGTGTTCCTGGGACATCCCGTCTACGGACTGAGTGTCGTGCTGTTCACGATTCTGCTGTTCAGCGGGATCGGCAGCGCCACGGTCGGCGCGCGCGCCCCGCGGCGCAGCGCGATCATCACCAGAATTGCCGCCCTGCTGACAACGCTGGTGGCGGCGGGGCTGCTCACGCCCCCGCTCACCGATTGGGCGCGGTCGGAATCGACCGACATGCGCATTCTGTTGTCCGTAACTCTGCTGGCGCCGCCTGCGTTCTGCATGGGGATGATGTTCCCGCTCGGCCTGAGTATCTGGCGCCGTCATTCCGAACTGCTTCCGTTCTTCTGGAGTGCCAATGGAATTACGTCGATGTTCGCATCGGTACTGGGCATGGCTCTGTCCATCGAATTCGGCATCGCCAGGACATACGCGCTGGGCGTCTGCTTCTATGTCGTCTGTGCGGTCATGATCGTCGCAAGCCGCCAGGCGAGCCGGTTGGGCGTGTCAGGACTCGCGCGCCCGCGTGACGTCGCCGCCGATCCAGGCGCATCGTCGGCGACGTAGATCGCACCTACTTGACCGCGATATCGGGACTCTCGGCAAATCCCTTGATGCGGTCCTTGATGTCGACGAGCGTCTTGAGACTGGTCTCGATCGCAGCGTCGGGAATTTCCCGCAGCACATCGGTCGCGATGGCGTCGCGCAAACTGTCGAGATCGTCCACCAGCTGACGGCCGGCGCCGGTCAGGAACAGGCGGTTGGTCCTTCGGTCTTTGGGGTCCGGACGCCTCTCCAGCAGACCGTGCTCGACCAGGCGGTCGAGCAGACGGACCAGCGAGATCGGTTGCAGTTCGAGGACATCGGCGAGATCGACCTGCGACAATCCTTCCTGCTGCCGCAATCGGAACAGTACGATCCACTGCGCGCGGGTGGTGCCGCGGCCTTTGGCGCGATGGTCGATATAGTTGCGCAGCAGGCGCGAGCTTTCGACCAGTTGCGCGATCAGCTGCCGTTTCAGGTCGAGCGACATATCGGCGGAAGTCCTTCTGGGCCGTGCGGCCTTCCCCAAGCTTTCCAAATGTTCACAATTTTCAAGTTATAGTGTGTGTACACATTAAGTGCACGCGTATTATATTTGCAAGCATCAGGAACCGGTCTGCAGAGCCATTTACTTATTTCCGAACCCCGAGTTGACATGACCAGGTCGCGGACGATGCGTTGGGTTTTGCTGGCCGCCATACTGGCGGCGGCGGGCGTTTTCGGCTGGCAGCGATTTTACGGCATGGACCAGGCGGCGCAGGCGGAGAACGCCCAGAAATCCGCCGTTACCGCGCGCAATGCCGCCGTTCCGGTCACTGTTGCCACCGTCGAGAAGACCGATTTTCCGGTGTGGCTGACCGGACTCGGCACCGTGCAGGGTTTCAATACCGTCGTGGTGCGCACCCGGGTCGACGGCCAGATCCACGCGATTGCCTTCAAGGAAGGCGATCTCGTGAAACAGGGCGACCTGCTTGTCCAGATCGATCCGCGGCCGTTCCAGGCAGCGCTCGACCAAGCCAAGGCCAAGAAGCAGCAGGACGATGCCAACCTCGCCAACGCCAATCTCGATTTGCAGCGCTTCACCAAACTCGGCGAGTTCGCCACCCGGCAACAGACCGACACCCAGCGCTCCACCGTGGCGCAACTCACCGCGCAGATCGCGGCTGACGATGCCGCCATCTTCAATGCGCAAACCCAGCTCGACTATGCCACCGTCAAGGCGCCGATCTCCGGCGTCGCCAGCCTGCGTCTGGTCGACGTCGGCAACATCGTCAATGCCTCGACGCAAACCGGCATCGTGACCATCGCGCAGATCGAACCGATCGCGGTGATTTTCACGGCGCCCGAAGACCAGTTGCCCACCATCAACGAAGCGCAGGCGGCGCAGCCGTTGAAAGTGACCGCGCTCACGACCGACGGCAAGAAGCCGCTGTCGGATGGCGTGCTGGCGGTGATCAACAATCAGGTCGACACGTCAAGCGGCACCATCCGTCTCAAGGCGGTGTTCGACAACAAGAACCACGCGCTGTGGCCGGGCCAGTCGGTGTCGACGCGCCTCCTGGTGACGACGCTGAAGGACGCCACGGTGATACCGGACGACGCGGTTCAGCACGGAACGGACGGCCTCTACGCCTTCGCCGTCAACCAGGACAACAAGGCTGAACTGCGCAAGATCAAGGTTTCGAAATCGATCGACGGACGTTCGGTGGTCGATGATGGGCTGAAGCCCGGCGAGCGCGTCATCGTGTCCGGTCAGTACAAGGTGCGGCCCGGCTCCGCGGTCGCGACCAAGGTCGCAGCTTCCGATGCCGCCCCGGCCAAGGCCGACCAGCCATGACCGAACAAACCCGCGAGAGCATCTCCTCGCCCTTCATCCGCTATCCCATTGCAACGTCGTTGCTGATGGCGGGGATTCTGTTCGTCGGCCTCGTTGCCTATCCCCTGCTCCCGGTGGCGCCGCTGCCGCAGGTCGACTTCCCGACCATCCAGGTCGCGGCGTCCCTGCCGGGCGGCAGCCCCGAAACCATGGCGTCGTCGGTGGCGCAACCGCTGGAACGGCAGCTGGCGCAAATCCCCGGCGTGGCGCAGATGACCTCGACGAGCTCGCTCGGCACCACCGCGGTCACCATCCAGTTCGACCTCAACCGGAACATCGACGGCGCCGCCAACGACGTGCAGGCGGCGATCAATGCCGCCGGCGGTCAACTGCCGAAGAATCTCCCCTCGCCGCCGACCTACCGCAAGGTCAATCCTGCGGATTCGCCGATCCTGCTGCTGTCGGCCACATCGGACACGCTGCCGCTGACCACGGTGAGCGACGCCGTCGATGCCCAGCTCGCGCAGCAGATCAGCCAGATCTCCGGCGTCGCCCAGGTCAGCATTGGCGGCCAGCAGAAGCCCGCGGTGCGCGTCCAGATCGACCCGGCAAAACTGGTGGCCAAGGGCCTGCAACTCGAGGATGTCCGCGCCCAGATCGCGATTGCCACGGTCGACAGCCCGAAGGGCAACATCGACGGCGCCACCAAGAGCTTCACCATCTACGCCAACGACCAGTTGCAGGAATCCAAGGACTGGAACAACGTCATCATCGCCTATCGCAACGGCGGTCCGTTGCGGATCCGCGATATCGGTCAGGCCGTCACCGGTCCTGAAGATGCCAAACAGGCCGCTTGGGCCAACGGCAAGCGCGGCGTGTTCCTCGTCGTCTTCAAGCAGCCCGGCGCCAACGTCATCGACACCGTCGACAAGATCAAGGCGCAACTGCCGCGGCTGGTCGCAGCGATCCCGCCCGCGATCAAGGTCGATGTCATCAGCGATCGTACCCAGACCATCCGCGCCGCCGTCGAGGACGTGCAGTTCACGCTGCTCCTGACCATCGCATTGGTGGTCATGGTGATCTTCATCTTCCTGCGCAGTGTATGGGCGACCATTATCCCAAGCGTCACCGTTCCATTGGCCCTGCTCGGCGCCTGTTCTCTGATGTGGGTGTTCGGCTACACGCTCGACAATCTGTCGCTGATGGCGCTGACGATTTCGGTCGGCTTCGTGGTCGACGACGCCATCGTCATGCTGGAGAACATCACCCGCTATATCGAGGAAGGCGAAAAGCCGTTTGCCGCGGCGCTGAAGGGCGCCGGCGAGATCGGGTTCACCATCGTCTCGATCGGCGTATCGCTGGTGGCGGTGCAGATTCCGCTGCTGCTGATGGGCGGCATCATCGGACGGCTGTTCCGCGAATTCGCGGTCACGCTGACGATGGCGATTTTTGTGTCGCTCGTGGTGTCGCTGACGCTGACCCCGATGATGGCCTCGCGCTTCCTGCGCGCGCACAAGGAAACAAGGCACGGCCGCTTCTATCAGTGGAGCGAGCGCGGCTTTGAGGCGATGCTGCATGCCTATGAGCGCGGCCTCGACCTCGCCTTGAGATGGCGCCTGACAACGCTCGGTATTTTCTTCGCGACGCTGGCGCTGTCCATCTACCTGTTCGTGATCATTCCGAAGGGTTTTTTCCCGCAACAGGATACCGGCCTGATCACGGCCACCTCGGAAGCGGCGCAGGACATCTCCTTCGCCGACATGAAACGCCATCAGGAAGAACTCGGCGCCATCGTGCAGGCCGATCCCGATGTCGCCACCATCGCGATGTCCGTCGGCGGCAGCGGCAGCGCGCTTAACACCGGCCGCATGTACATCACGCTGAAACCGCGCGACCATCGCAGCGCCAGCGCGCAGCAGATCATCGCACGGCTGCGGCCGAAGCTGGAACAGGTCCAGGGCGCCCGGCTGTTCATGCAGGCCGCCCAGGACGTGCGGCTCGGCGGCCGCGCCACCCGGACCCAGTTCGAATACACGCTGCAGGATGCCAACCTTGCCGAATTGAACGAGTGGGCGCCGAAAATCCTGGACAAGATGAAGACGCTGCCGCAGTTGCGCGACGTCGCGACCGACCAGCAGACGCAGGGAACGACGCTGACGCTGACCATCGATCGCGACACCGCCTCGCGCTTCGGCATCCAGCCGCAATTGATCGACGACACGCTCTATGACGCGTTCGGCCAGCGCCAGGTCGCCCAGTATTTTACCCAACTCAACAGCTACCACGTGATCCTGGAAATCTTGCCCGAACTGCAGGGCAATTTCGATACGCTCAACAAGATCTACATCAAGTCGCCGACCACCGGCGATCAGGTGCCGCTGTCGGCATTTGCAAAATGGACCAGCGTGCCGGTGCGGCCGTTGTCGATCAGCCACCAGGGCCAGTTTCCGGCGATCACCATCAGCTTCAACCTCGCGCAGGGCGTGGCGCTTGGACAGGCGACCGAGGCGATCCAGAGCGCGATGGTCGAACTCGGCGCGCCGTCGACGCTCAATTCGAGCTTCCAGGGCACGGCCCAGGCGTTCCAGCAGTCGCTCGGCACCGTGCCGCTGCTGATCATGGCCGCCCTGGTCGTCGTGTACCTGATCCTCGGCATTCTCTACGAAAGCTACATCCACCCGCTGACGATTCTGTCGACATTGCCCTCGGCCGGGGTCGGCGCGCTCGCGATCCTGATGGCGTTCGGATACGACTTCAGCCTGATCGCGCTGATCGGCATCATCTTGCTGATCGGCATCGTCAAAAAGAACGGCATCATGATGGTCGATTTTGCAATCTCGGCCGAACGCGACGAGCATCTCACCGCGGAAGCAGCGATCCGCAAGGCCGCCATATTGCGCTTCCGTCCCATCATGATGACGACGATGGCGGCGATGCTCGGCGGCGTGCCGCTGATGCTGGGCACCGGCACCGGATCGGAAATCCGCCAGCCGCTGGGCTATGCGATGGTCGGCGGCCTGATCGTCAGCCAGGCGCTGACGCTGTTCACCACGCCGGTGGTGTATCTCTATCTCGACAGGGTCTCCGACTTTTTCTCGGGCTGGGGCCGCTCACATGATGACGACAGCGACGAGCCGGTGACGGAGCGTGGCCGGGTCAGGCAAGCCGCCGAGTGACGACTCGTCATGCGCGGGCTTGGCCCCCGCGCGCTTCAATTCAGGTTTCCGGGAACAGCCGGGGAAACAGCACGTCGAGGGCGTCAGCCGGAAAGCGGAGGGACACCGCCGTCTTGGGTGTGTCGGAATCGAGCAGTCCAGCGGCGATGACGTCGGCCAGAACTCGGCGTGCCGTACGGTCGGGCAGGCCGGTGATGCGTGCGATGTCGCCGCGCTCGAACTCGCCGCGTATCAGTGCCTCTTCCAATAGCCGGAACGCGTCCGCCTTGAGGGACAAACGCTCGACGTGGGTTCTCAGCCTCGGCGCCAGACTGCCGATCTCGAAAAGGCTGCCCATGAATTTCACCTGGTCGAGACTTATCTGAAGAAACCACAAAACGAATTCGCCAAGCGCTTTCTGCGAAAGATTGCCTCGTCCATCGAGATCTCCTTGCCGCGGCATATCGGCAAGATCCATCATGGCCTTGTATTCGCTCGGTCCCTTTAGTCCCCGCGCCAGCCCACGCGAGATCGACCAGAGACCGTGCGCGCCGATATCCGCCAATTGCGCCATGGCGTGGCTCATCAGGCGGCTGACGCGTCCATTTCCGTCGGGAAACGGATGGATGTAGTTGAAACGGTGATGGGCGGCGGCCATGGCCATGATGCGGCCTGCCTGTTTGAGCGGTTTGAAGTCATAACGCTGTTCAAAATAGTGCATGAAATCCTGCACGCGGCCGCTCGATGGCGGAACGTGGCGGCCCACAGCTACATCGTGTTCGTCGCGGGAGCGCCATGCACCAGGCTCCATGAGAAATTCGCGTTCAGTACCGCGGATGGTGAGCATCTCCTTTGAGGCGTCGCGATAAAATTCCCGATGAAGCCACTGGATGAATTCTACCGATGCCGGTTCGGGCAATTTTCCTTGCGTAGCCATGTGGTCGAGCTGACGCTGCACGCGCACATGCGCGGCTGCTTCGATCTGTAAGTTACGGCGTGCCGTGTCCTGATCGAACTTTCCTTCAAGTGCGCGGGCAATTTCTCTCGGACGCGTGTTATGCCCCTCGATGAGGTTGCTGTAATACGTATTCATGAGCCGCACGAGATCGGCAAGATTGGATGCCGTACGCGGATGCAGCCCGGCACCGAGGATTGCCGAAGCCGAAGACAGCTCGGCAATGACGTCGGCAATCGCTTCCGACGTTTCTTCAAGCCGGGCGGGCTCGATCCGTTGCGGAGTTTCAATTGGCGACATTTGGCCGATCTTGATCTGATTTAAGATATTGATCACACATATGAATTATTAAGCAACTGCCAAAATTGGCCGATCCCTTGGCCGATCTTCCTCTCCCAAAACTTGGCCGAAATTGGTTATATTCAACCCATTGATCGATATAGATTATTTTGCAAAGCTAGCAAAACTTGGCCGATCTGCTGGCCGATCTTCTGATTGATGGCTCGACCATGAAAAACCCCGCAAAACTCGTAGTTCTGGTCGCGGCCATCCTGGCATCAGACGCAACTCCACCCAGCTACGCCCAGCAAGCCAAATCCAAGGCCCCGCCCAAATCGGCGCAACCGGCGCCGAACGATACTCCGGCGCCTGCACCGGCCGACAACGCGAACGCGGCCAACACCCCGCCCCCGCCCGGCTGGGCCGCGCGCTGCGGCAGCGCCAGCCGCGACGCGCCGCTGGAATGCGCCATCGAGCAAAGCGCCTTGATGCCGCGCACCGGACAGCTGGTGATCGCCGTGAATATCCGCGTACCGGCCGATACCCGCACGCCGTCGGCCCTGATCCAGTTGCCACTCGGACTTAATCTGCCGAGCGGCGTCAAACTGCAGGTCGACGATGGCACCGCGACCGAGATGCAGATCGAGACCTGCGAAGCCCGCGGCTGCTACGCCGGAACGGCGATAGCACCCGACCTGCTCGCGGCCATGAAATCCGGCAAGCAGTTGAAGATATCGTTCCAGAACCTGAACAAGGAAATCCTGACTGTGCCGTTGCCGCTCGCGGATTTCGCGGCGGCGTATGACAAGATAAAGTAGTGTATTTTGTAGGGTGGGCAAACCGCCCGGCGCGCGAGCGCGCGTCGGGTGGTGTGCCCACCACTTCCAAATGCACAGGCGGACAAGTGGCACGGCGCAAGAGCGCCTTTGCCCACCCTACGACTTCTGTCATTCCGAAAAGCGCTCGCGACGAAGCAAATCCAGCCTTTCTTTCAGCCCTCTGGATTGCTTCGCTTCGCTCGCAACGACCGCGCGCAAGCCTAACGAAAAGGACAAGCAATGGCCAAAAACACGATTTGCCTGTGGTACGACAAGGACGCGGAGGCTGCTGCCCGCTTCTATGCCGCAACCTTTCCCGACAGCGCCGTGGGCGCCGTCCGCCGTGCACCCAGTGACTTTCCATCCGGCAAGAAGGGCGACGTGCTGACGGTGGAATTCACGGTCGCCGGCGTCCCCTGTCTCGGCCTCAACGGCGGTCCCGCGTTCAAGCATAACGAAGCTTTCTCGTTTCAGATCGCCACCGACGATCAGCAGGAGACCGACCGCTACTGGAACGCCATTGTCGGCAATTCAGGCCAGGAGAGTGCGTGCGGCTGGTGCAAGGACAGATGGGGCATCTCCTGGCAAATCACGCCGCGCGTGCTGACCGAGGCGATGGCGGCCGGCGGCGACGAAGCAAAGCGCGCATTCGAAGCCATGATGGGCATGAAGAAAATCGACGTCGCCGCGATCAAGGCGGCGCGGCGCGGCTGATATTCACACTGGATAGCCGGCCTGTCGCGTCCTATCACCAGCCCGGTTGCGACGGCTGCCAGCCCGGTCGCACCTGCGGATAGTACTGGCCGCCGCGCCGGCGCGTATCGCCGGTTGGGGAATCCCAACTGCGCTGAAAAAAGGAGCCGAAGCCGAAACCGTCATCACTCGCGACCTCGACATTGACCGTAGGCTTGCGCGTTATGAATCCACCCTGGGGCTGATTGCTCAGCACCGCGACAAACTCGGTACGATAATTGGTCTCGGCGCTCAGCGGCTCGTCCGAGATGACGATCGAGGATCGCGGCAATGCGGTCGGCGCGATGCGATCGAGCACATCCTGCGGGATAATGATGCGGTCGAGCGCACCCTTGGCGTCGTCGGCATCGTCGATCGTGACCGCGGTCCAGCGCAGGCCGGCGTCCGTGCGCGCCATCGCGGTGAATACATGCGTGCCGATCGGCTTGTCGGGATTGCGGATCGTGACCGGAACCTCAATGGAGAAATCGAACACCTCGCCGCCCCCGTCCGGCGCCGGCCTGTGCGTGTTACGCCGCACGTAAAGCTTCTGCGTCGCGCGGCTGATGTAGATCGACGCCGGCTCGAGCGCGAGGCTCGCTTCGCGCGCCACCTTGGCGGTATCGATCTTCCTGGTCTGGGCCGCCTTGGCAGCGTCCTTTGCGGCGGCGGTTGCGTCGAGCTTCGGTTTCGCGTCGGCCTTGGCGGTGTCGAACTGCGTGCCTAAGTCCGCGTCCTTGGCGGCGGCCTTCTGCTTGCGGTCCTCGGCTCGCGCCTTGGCCTCGTCCGTCCTGGCCGCGGCGAGCGCCTTTTCGGCGGTGGCGAGTTCGGCGTCGGCGCGGGCCTTGAGCCCCTGCAGCTTGCGCAGCGACAACGTCAGCGACGCCGTCTCGCGCGGCGCCTTCGCGGCGGTTTTCTTCGCCTCGTCGGCCGCCTTGGCAGCCTCGACCGCTTCGCGGGCGAGCGTCTCGGCCTTGGCCGGGGCGGCCGCGATGGCCTCCGCCTTCGGCATGAACAGCGCGGGATGGGAAAACTCGACCGGGGCCGCGTCGTTCGGCGAAATGATCACCCGCATCCCGATCCGCGTCTTGTCGAACAGCTTCTCCGCCAAGCCGAAGGGCATCCGCACGCAGCCATGCGAGGCCGCATATCCGGGCAGCGGACCGCCGTGCAGCGCGACGCCGTTCCAGGTGATGCGCTGCAGGTGCGGCATATGGGCATCGTCATACATGTTCGAGCGGTGGTCCTCTTTCCTCTCGACGACGGCGAAGACGCCAGCCGGCGTCTCGCGTCCCTTGGTGCCGGTCGACACCGGCGCGCGCAGAATCCAGCCATCGGCGTCGTAGAAAGTGACCTGCTGGGTCTTGATCGATACGATCGCCATGATCGGCTCGCCTGCGTCGCGCGGAGCCGTCGCCTCGACGGGGGGCGCGGGGCGCGCCTGTCTCGGCGCGGCGTCGGCGGTCAGCGCCGTCAGTGCGGCCATCGCCGCGAGCGTCACCATGGCCGGAGGACCCCAGCGCCGCGTCGCCACGCTCGATCGCGCCGTCGTAAATCGATTTACCATGCCATGTCCCGGTTGAAATGCTCGTCGGCGCTTGCATCGATCAAGTGTCAGATCGGCGATTTTTTGGATTAACTAACCGCCGCCACCGTCCGTGTTGCGCTAGCAATTCTCTCATATACGACAGCTCTCGCAGGAGGAAGGGTTGGTTCGCGCGACACTTCGCGTCGGGGCACGATACCCTCCGGCGCGCCGGCGTTTCGGCTTGCCGTTATCTTTTTGCAATGGCTTCCGTACAAGCAAAATCGCAGCCCGAAGAATTCCATTCATCCGGGTCTGCCAGCCCTCGCCGCTGCATTTGAATGCATCCAAATATCCGCGTCCACGCGGAGGCTGATAGCCGCTTTCCTGGTTTCGGACTTCGACCGGCCCCCGGGCCGGATTCCAATCGAGACCGGGGCACGCGCTATTTGTGCATCGGTCAATTCCGGCGCGTCGTCGTATTCGTCCGGCCGGATGACATGAGCATCAACCTTCTTCAAATCGCTTCTAATAGCGGGCTTGTTCTTTGTCATTGCATTTTCTCATGTACGGCTTTGCAACGCGGGGTCTCTATGGGGAAATTATCGTATATACGATAATGTGGTGCCGGTCGAGACGTACTACTGCCGCATCGTTCCCACATGCAGCGCGACGCTCTTGCGGCGCGCTGCTAAGCCGGGGCCGCGTTCTTAGCGGTCCCGGCTCTGCGGTGCATTGTGAAGAACGCTGCGCCGCGTCCGGCACACGAAATCGCCGTTGCGTAACTCCTCTTCCAATCGTACGAACCAAGTTTACACTGGCTGTGTAAACTTGCGATGCGGGCCGACCTCTCTACGACTGAATACTACCCGTCCCCTGCTTTACCAAGGCCGTCCCGACTGCACCCAATTCATGAATGCCGATAGGATAGGTCAGCCTGAACGTCAGTTCGCCTCAGTGGCCGTGCGAATGACAATCCTGAAATATCCAAGCAAGCAAAGATTCTATGCAGCGGCCGATTCGAGAGCCGCTGCATCGTCTTGAGCTCGTTTCTTTAATCGCTTCGCAAGATGCGTTTCGCCTGCGGCGATGGCTATGTTCGCTTCTTTAATCACACCTGCTGAAATCGCGACTTCTGCCGAAACCTTCTTGTGGAGCGCCATCCAGGAAGCAACTTCGGCCCAGTCGTAGAGCGGTGTGTCCGAGGTTACACGGGCGACCGGAGCTGGAAAGTTTTTTGCGCGATCGCCCTTGGCATAATTGGAAATCGCCGCGCGCGTCAGGTCGGCGCGCGACGCAATCTCGGAAAGGTTGACCAGAGGATCCGGTTCTATACGATCAATCTTCGCGCCGGCAGCGCAAACATTCTCGACCGCGGAAGCAATCGCCTCGTCAATTGTTATAGCCTCTCGAGCAAAGTCGATGATCGTACGGCCCTTCTGAAAAGCCACCAAAGCATCGTCACAGCCCGCGTCATAGAAGCCGTCACCAAAATCATCCGCGGTGGGGTCAACGCCAGATGCGACGATGCTGAACTCAAACGTCTTCATTCTTGACCTCCTTCCGCTTTGTGGGGACACCTGTCGACGGCCCTGATGATCTGTTTAGCGTGATTGCCAGCATTGGCCGGCGTACCGTTTACCTGTTGAGCGCATCCATCCCGATCGGCGTGCGGACAAAAATAAGCGTCCGAAATGGCCCATTTTTCGGAAGGTCCAACCTTCAGCTTCGGCATACTTAACTGCTGCCTCGACCTCTTTCTTTGATGTGTCGGCCTTGTTGCCATTGTCAGTATCACCAATTTAGTGTGGTGTTGACACTTGTCAACGGACCCCTACCAAAAACAGCCTCAATACGTCGTGTTTCGGTAAATAGCTCTTATTTGGTAAATTGCAGCCCTTATAGCTTGCTCGAGCCCTCACCCCGTCCCCAGATACACCTTCTGTACCTGCGGATCGTTGGCGAGATCGGCCGCCGTCCCGGACAGCACGCTCTTCCCCACCTGCAGGACGGTAGCGAAATCCGAAACTTCGAGCGCGAGTTCGATCGACTGTTCGGCGAGCAGGATGGTGAGGCCCTGCTTGTGCAGCCGGCCAAATGTCTCGTACATCGATTCCACCACCGTCGGCGCAAGGCCGAGCGAGGGTTCGTCCAGCATCAGCAGTTTGGGGTCGCTCATCAGGGCGCGGCCGACCGCCAGCATCTGCCGCTCGCCGCCGGACATGGTGCCGGCGCGCTGGCTGCGCCGCTCGGCGAGCTTTGGAAAGAGTTCATAGACGCGATCGAGCAGCACAGTGATGCGCGCCTTGTCGTGCAGCGGCGTGGCGCCGAGTCTGAGATTGTTCTCCACGCTTTGCTGCACGAACAGCCGCCAGCCTTCCGGCGACAGCGCGAGACCTTTGCGGACAATCGCGAAGGCGGTCTGCCCGGCAATCGGCTCGCCGCGAAAAATGATCGATCCGGAATGCACCGGGATCAAGCCGGCGATGGCATTGAGCGTCGTGGTCTTGCCGCCGCCGTTGGAGCCGAGCAGCGCCACCACGCTTCCCTGCGGCACTTCCAGCGACACGTCGAAGACGCCGATCAGGTCGCCGTAGCGGACCTCCAGATGCTCGATCTTGAGCAGCGGCGCGGTCATGGGATGGGTCCGCCCATCAATTCGATCGGCGTGTGGCCCGCGGCGGCCTTAGCGGCGCGGGTGCCAAGATAGGCGGCGATCACGGCCGGATTGCCGGTGACCTCGCGCGGGCTGCCGCGCGCGATCTCGCGGCCCTGGTGAAACACCACCACGCGCGTCGCCAGCGACATGATGACTTCCATGATGTGCTCGACAATGACCAGCGTAATGCCGGAGTGATGGATATCGCGGACGAGATCGATCGCGAGTTGCACCTCGCGCTGCGTCAGGCCCGCCATCGCCTCATCGAGCAGCAGGATTTTCGGCTCGGTGGCGAGCGCGCGCGCGATTTCGAGCCGCTTGCGGCCGGGCGTGCCGAGCGACCGCGCCGGCGCGTTGGCCAATGCGTTGAGGCCCACGCGCTCCAGCACCGCGCGGGCCTTGATCTCGGCCTCGGAACGATGCGGCGTACGCAAAAATGCGCCGATCATGACATTCTCGAGCACCGACATGCCTTCAAAGGTCTGCGGCACCTGAAAGGTGCGCGCGAGTCCGAGATGCGCGCGCGCTTCGGGCGTCAGGTTGGTGATGTCGTGACCCTCCAGCAAAACCGTGCCGGAGGTCGACAACAGATCGCCGGTCAGACAATTGAACAGCGTGGATTTGCCGGCGCCGTTGGGCCCGATCAGGCCGAGGATGTCGCCCTGCTCCAGCGTCACCGAGGCTCTATCGACGGCCTTGAAGCTGCCGAAGGCCTTTGTGACGTCGCGCGCCTCAAGGAGCATGGGCCGCTCCTTTCTGCGCAACGGGCTCGGCCGCCTTGCTGCGCCTGGCCCACAGCCGGTTGATCAAGGTCAGAATGCCGCCGGGCTGGAAACGCGCGATCAAGACGATGATGGCGCCGTAGACGACGAACGTCAGTCCCGCGCCCTTGCCGCCGAGCAGATTGTTGGAAATCTCCTCCAGCGGCACCAGGATGGCCGCGCCGATCAGCGGTCCGAACAGCAGGCCGGCGCCGCCGAGTGCCGCCATGATCAGCATTTTTACCGAGATCAGGATGCCGAGCCCGGACTCCGGATCGACAAAGCCGAACATCATTGCATAGAGCGCACCGGCGACGCTGGTCAGCCCGGCGCTCAGCATGAAAGCGTAGAGTTTTGTGCGGCTCGCCGGCGCGCCGAGCGAGCGCGCGGCGCGTTCGGAGTCCTTGATGGCGCGCAGATAAAAGCCCATCCGGCTATTCGCCATCCACCAGGTGATTCCAAGCGTGATCGCGAGCACGATGAGGAACAGATAGTAATAAGGCAATGCCGACGTGAAGGAGAGATCTAGTACGGTTCGCGGCACAGTGGGACCGCTGAGGCCCACGGCCGCGCCGAGAAACTCGGTGTTGGTGACGATCAGCCGCACCAGTTCGGCAACCGCAATGGTCGCCATGCTGAAATAATGCCCGGACAGCCGCAGCGTCGGCACGCCGATCACCGCCGCAATCAGCACGGCGGCGGCGACCCCGACGGGAATTCCGACCAGCGGCGGCAGCGCGAAGTGGGAATACGCCGCCATCGAAGCATAGGCGCCGCATCCGAAGAACACCACGTGCCCAACCGACACCTGGCCGGCATAGCCGCCGACGATATTCCACGCCGAGGCGGCGATGGCATAGAGCAGAATCAGCGCGCCGAGCCGCTGCTGAAACGGTGTCGAGAAAAACAGCGGATACGCAATGATCAGCGCCAGTGCCACCGAAGGCCACAGGAAACGCCGCATCGTGCTCATTAGTTCTTGCCCATCAAGCCTTGCGGCCGGAACCAGAGGAAACACAGGAACAGCGAATAGACCACGATGTCCTTGTAGACCGCGCCGATCCAGTAGGCCGACACCGACTCGATGACGCCGATCAGCAGTCCCGCCACCAGCGCGCCGGGCACGCTACCGAAGCCGCCCAGCGACACCGTGACAAAGGCGACGATGCCCAGCGTCTCGCCGACCGTCGGCGCGATATAGAAGAAGGTTGCGATCAGCGCACCGGCGATGCCGGTGGCCGCCGCGGCAATCGCCCAGGCGATGGCCTGCATGGTGTCCGGGCGGATGCCCATCAGCTGCGCCGCCGTGGAATCCTCGGCGACCGCAAGCATCTTCGAGCCAAGCGAGGTACGGGTAAGCAACACGTGCAGGCCAAGCGTGACCAGCAACGCGACCACGCCAGCCAGCAGGCGCGAGGCCTGGATACGGATGCCGAACACATCAAACGTGCCGCCGACGATATTTTCCGGCAGCGTCAAAAAATTGGCCCCAAAGCCCCAGAACACCGAATAGCGCAGCAGCAGCGCGAGGCCGAAGGTGCCGAGGATTTGCGCCAGCATCGGCCCCTTCATCACGCTGCGGATCAGGCCGAAATAGACGACGATGCCTAGCGTCGCCAACACCAATGCTGCGACCGGCGCGCCGAGGAAGGGACCTACGCCGAACAGCGTCCACACCACGAACGCCACATACATGCCGAGCATGACGAAATCGCCATGGGCGAAATTGACGATGTTCATCATGCCCCAGATCAGCGTGAGGCCGGAGGAAAACAGCGCATAAACCGCGCCGAGCAACAGGCCGCCGACGATCACCTGAACGAGGATGGAGGACATGCCGGCTTAAAAATTCTTGCGGGGTTAAATCTCATCGATGGCATCGTTGCCGGTCGAGAAGGCGGGAGCAATGCCCCGCCTTCGGTCGCTCGATTTATTACCAGCCCTTGTAGGGCATCACCGGCGCCGTCTTGGCCTGGTTCTTCGGCCAGACCGCGACGTAGTTCTCGCCGTCCTGCAGCTGGATCACCAGTCCCGCCGCCAGGATGTTCTGGCCCTTGTCGTCGAATTTTACCCCTTTGTAGCCCATGATCAGCTGATCGGGTTTTAGGTCGGTAGCCTTCAATGCCGCCTGGATCTTGTCGGGCTCGGTCGACTTGGCGCGGTCGATCGCATCCATCAGGACAAAGAAACCCTGCATCTGACGCGCCGCGGTATCGTCCATGTCGTCGCCGCTCTTCTTCTTGTACATCTCGTTGATCAGGAACGACGGCGATCCCGGAGGTCCGATCGCGAAGGAGGAACGGTTGAACACGCCCTGCGCCAGCTTGCCGACCGCCTTGATGAAGGAGGGATCGGAGAAGCCTGCGTTGTCGGCCACCATCATCGGCGGCTTGTAGTCCAGCGCCTGCATGGTCTTGGCGTAGAGGATCGCATCGGACTGGTAGCAGACCATGATCACAACATCAGGCTTCTTGTCCTTGAGCTGCAGCACCTGGCTCTGCACGTCGGTGGTGTTGGCGGAGTACGCAATGTCCTGCGCGATGCTTAAGCCGTTCTCCTTGAACACGCTGGTGATGACGCTCGCAACCGAGGTGCCGTATTCGGTGTTCTCATGAACGATGGCGATGTTGTCGGTCTTGGCGCCGGCGGCCTTCATGTCCTTGAGGAAGTCGAGATAGATTTTTGCGAAATCGGATGCGACCGGCGTGGTGCGGAAGAACCATTTGAAACCACGCTCGGTCAGGCTTGCCGCCACCGACTCGCCATTCAGATAAGGAATGCCGTATTTTTCGGCGATCGCACTGGTCGTCAGCGTGATCCCGGACTGATAGGCGCCGCTGAGCGCAACCACCTTCTCTTCGGTGATCAGCCGCAACGCCTGGTTCTGTCCGGTGGCGGGGCTGCCCTGGTTGTCGGCGAATACCACCTCGACTTTTGCCCCGCCGAGACCGGCGAGACCGGGACCCTTCGTCACCGGCAGGTTGCCGAGACCGGGATGTCCGTTGTTGATGATGTCGACGGCGGTTTCGATCGCGGCCTTGGCGTGAACACCGGCGCTGGCGGCATTGCCGCTCAGCGGATAGATCGCGCCGATCTTGACGGTTTTTTGCTGCGCCAGCGCTGATCCCGTCAGGCAGAAGGAAATCGAGGCGGCGCAAAGCAGCCCGACGACGTGTTTGAATTTCATGCTGATAATCTCCGAAAGCGTTCCCACCCAATGCCGGGCTCTGAGGCC
Source organism: Bradyrhizobium sp. (assembly GCF_036009065.1). GTDB lineage: Bacteria > Pseudomonadota > Alphaproteobacteria > Rhizobiales > Xanthobacteraceae > Bradyrhizobium. The sequence continues at coordinate 41,333 of NZ_DASYMN010000102.1, forward strand.
GAGATGCGCCGGGCGCTGGCGCCCGTCGCTCTGTTTTGTTTGGCATGACAAGCATGGCATGCCCGCTTCACAGGGGCAAGCTGGCCTTGACGCCGATGTAGACGGTGTTGCTCGCATCGCGGTCCTGCAGCGGATTGTCGAAGGTCACGACATGCGCATCGGACGTTGCAAAGACATTGGCCAGCACCGCCTTGAATGCCGCATCCGGCGGGTCGTTCGACCACAGCGCGAACACGCCGCCGGGATGCAGATGTCCGGCAAGTTTTCGCAAGCCCTCCGGCCGGTACAGCGCCGCGTGGTTCGGATGCAGCAGGTTTTGCGGCGAGTGGTCGATGTCCACCAGCACCGCATCGAAGCGGCGACCGGGTGACTGCGGATCAAGGGCGGATGCCGACATCGCGAAGAAGTCGCCGGCGACGAAGCGGCAGCGCGAATCGGCCATCAGCTGCCTGCCGAGCGGCAGCAGTCCCCGCTCGTGCCACTCGATCACCTCGGCCAGTGCATCGACCACGATCAGCGACCGCACCCGTCGATCTTCCAGCACGGCCTGCGCAGTGTAACCAAGCCCGAGCCCGCCAACGACCACATCGAGGTCCGCCCTCTCCAGCGCCGCCAATCCGAGCCGCGCCAGCGCAATTTCCGCAACCGTGAACAGGCTCGACATCAAAAATTCGTCGCCGAGTTTTATTTCGTAGACGTCGATTCCGGTCGATAGCTGTCTTCGCCGCCGCAGGCTGAGCGCGCCCATCGGCGTCGGGCGAAAATCCATCTCCTCGAAGTACACGCTCATGCGCCGACGGCTCCGGATGTCATGCAAACGCCGTCCCAGAACGGCCGCGGGTTCGCCCAAGCGGGCCGCAAGACCTCAGGCAGCGCGGCAACCCTTGTAACCCCCTCGTCTTGCTTGCCAAAGCCGTTACGTAACGAGTAGAAGGACGCTCAGCCGCGGGATCAAGCAAAGTCCCCTCGCCAGCGATTTCCGGCGCAGACTTTAAGCTTTTGAGACTGCTCAGCTTTTGGGGAATGGTGTAACGGTAGCACAACAGACTCTGACTCTGTTTGTCTAGGTTCGAATCCTAGTTCCCCAGCCACGTGAAGATTTATAATATCAATCTTGCAAAGCTGCGCTACGTGCGTGGAGAATCCGCCACGGCCACGACGATTCTTCGATCCCAAAGCCACTGCAGCATGTTCCGGCCGAGATCGGGCGACATGCGGTCAGACCAGGCCTGCACGATGGAACCGGCGGTCTCGTCAGAGCGTATCTGCCGCAACAACGGGACCAGTTCGACTTCGCTCAGAAAGGCGACGGGACGATCCAGCGCCGCATGACAGAGCGCCGGCGTGGACGCGATCATGTCGCCCTGCATGACCGGCATCGACTCGATCCGCGATAGCTTCGAAAGCTCGATCCTGCACGCCGGTTCTAGCCGTCTCGTTTCCAGCGGCGGCGGAGCGATATCGCGCACGGCGGCAGCGGCGCGCTGCTGCCAGAACGGCCCCCCGGTTACGGCGGCGCGCTCCTGATAGAAGGCCGCCGCGCTGGCGGTGTGCTGTGAAACCTTTTCGGTTTGACGGTCCTTGTAGAATGTGATCGCGTCTGCCGCATGCGCCGGATGTTTTGCCAGCGTGTTGATGACCACGGCCGCCTGCAGTCCCGAGACCACGGCGCTTTGAATGCCCTGCGCAGACAACGGGTCAAGGGTCAGATTGGCGTCGCCGACCCGCACAAAATCCGGCCCGGCGGCGTGCTCGGCATGCCGGCTCGATGCGTCGCACGCGGCGACCTCTCCCGCGATGCGGCCGGCCTCGTCCTCGCGAAACAATCTGAACCGGCGGAGGAGGTCGAAGTAAATGCCTTCGATGTTCGTCCGCGACCTGCCCGACAGGAGCTTCGGATCGATGAATACGGCGGCGACCGACTTGCCGCTGCCGAGCGGCGCGTACCAGAGCCACATATTGTCACCGGCCTCCACGCATCCCTCGACCTGCTTGCGGTCCGGCGCGTGCCAGTGCGCGAACAGGCTGAGCAATGGAGCGGAGCTTCGGATTCGCCGGCCGGGCAGCAATGCCCGGCTTCCGGCGGCATCGACGAGGAACGTCGCCACGATCTCCTTTCGGCTTCCGTCATGCCGAACCGGGATTTGCCAGCCGCCGCCGTGCAGCCGCTGGGGGCTCATCGCATGCGCAGGCCGCAGCACCATGACGCCGCCGGCTTCGGCGTTGCGCAGCAGGATGTCATCGAACCGGCAGCGGTCCACATGGAAGCCGGGAAGCCCGGGCAACGACCGAACAGAAGGCCGCGCGTCCGCCCACCACACCACGATTCGTTCGGGACGCAGGAAGCCGGCACGCTCCAGGCGATCGCGGACCCCGATGACCTCAAGCAACGGCAGGATGCTGGACGGGAGTGATGCGCCGCTGCGCGCTTCAGGTACCGCATCGCGCTCAAGCAGACAGACCCGATAGCCGAACGAGGCGAGCCGGCAGGCGGCGGTTGAGCCGGCAGGGCCGCCGCCGATCACGCAAATGTCCGCCGTGATCCTTGCGATTTCCATCTGGCAATTAAGGGTGCGCCTGCGAATTCAGGACCTGGTGAAGCAGCGGAGGCTTCGCTTCCATCAGTCGCGCGTACACGCCGAGACAATAGTGCAGCCAGCCGCGAATGTAGTCGCAGGCGGGACGGCCACGATGAATGACCTCGTGATGGCAACCGCCACCGCACTGATGGCGCGCCCAACAGGTTCGGCAGGGCTCCTGCCTCTGCACGTTCCGGTCCGATAGCCAGCGCTGCTGCTTTTCGCCGTCCACGCCATCGCTGACGTTGCCCATCGCGCCGAGATCGTCGTCGACGAAGCGATGACAGGCGAACAAGTCTCCCTTGGAGGAAACGCCGAGATAGCCCCCACCCGCGCCGCACGGATAGGCGTCGCGGTTTGGCTTGTGGATGCGGCGGAGCGTGTTGATGATATTCAGGAATGGATAGATTTCGTTGTTCATCAGACGCTGCTCGAACGTCTCAGCGCATGCGATCATGCGCGCGAGCATGGCGTCGAACTCGCCCCTGCCCATCTGGTCGGAACCCGCCGGGGATTTCAGCACCGGCGAGAAGGACACGCCGTCGAAACCAAGGCGCGCGAGTTCGTCCAGCGTTTCCGGCAGGCCGAGGTTTCGCGGGGTGACGCTCACGCGCGCGATGACCTGCGAGCGGCGATGTGGGCGCAACAGCAGCAGTTTCGACCGTTCGATAATGCGGTCATAGCTGCCCCGGCCGGACTTGAACGGCCGCAGCGCATCATGGGCCGCGCCGACCCCATCGATGCTGACCGTCACGGTGAACCCGTGGCGGTCGAAGAACGCCGCATCGTCGGCCGTCAGCAGCGTCGCATTGGTGGTCAGCGCAAACGCGACGTTGATACCCAACGATGCCGCCCTGTCGGCGGCATAGCGCGTTGCTTCCTGCAAGACCGTCCGGTTGACCAACGGTTCACCGCCCAGATACGCAATCGTGATATTTTCGCCGGGCTCCGCGTCCGCCAGCAGCCGGTCGACGGACGCCTTCGCGACCTCAATCGGCATGCTGCTGTCGGCGCCGCCGAAATTGCCCTGCTGCGCGTAGCAATAGGTGCAGCCGAGATTGCACTTCTGCGCCACCGCGAGCGACAGCGCGCGGACCGGGACCGACACAGGCGCCTGCTCGGGAGCCCTCGTCTCGCCAAGTCCGGCGGCCGACATGATGAAGCCGACCCGCTCCGCGTCGCCATACTGCATGGCTCGATCGAGCACTTCGGCCATCGCGTCATCGATCTCATGGATAAGTCCGTCGTCGATCGACAACAGCATGGTGCGCGCGTCCGCGCCGAACAGATGTGCGTTCGGAACTCGGGGAGCGCTCGCGTAACGGGCGCGGCGGTCCGGTGCCGGCAAGTCAACGCCGATTGCTTCCATTGCGACCCACCGTGGTTCGAGCGCGTTACCCTAGGCTATCAAGTCCTCGATGTCGTCGCCGGGCCCGCGTTCGGTTTCTACCTTCTTGCCAGACACCACCCGCATCACGCCGATCTTGTCCACATGGCGGTCCATCCCATTCGGATCGAATTCCAGCGTTGGTCCATTGTCTGACGTGTCCGCATACTGTTTTCGGAAGAACTGGACCAACGTAGACGTCTCCTCATCAAGGTATGCCTCTTGCGGAAGGTGCTGCGCCCAGTAACCGACACATGCAGCGAAGTCGCCCTGCCACGGCGAGCACAGCCCGCTCGTCAGTTGCCCCGGCACCGCGCCGGGCCCGGTGTCGGTCAGTGACGCCTTGTATCGAACACGCGCTTCCCGGGGATCGACTTTCGGATCCTGGCTGCTCAGATAGAAGACGCTCTTGATATCGATTACTTCCGTTCCCGGACCCGCGGAACCGAATGATGTCTCCATGCCCGGTTGAAATCTTCGCGTTGTCGATTCAAGCGCTCCCTCGTCCAAGGCTCTCGCGGCCTGGTTGTGAAGATTGCCGGGCGGGAGATTGTCGGGAATTTGAAGTCTTTCCTGGAAAAATTCGATCAGGCTTTCAGGTTCATTCGTATCGGGTGAGAAGTCCTGCGGAGCAACCACGATGCAGGCTGGCAGCACGTCCGGCGTCTGGCCGCCGCCGGTCAGTTTCACGGTGACCGATCCATCGCTGGCGTTGTCGGTAATTTCCTCGGAATACATACCGGGAATTTCCTGGCCCTTGGTCTTGCGCACCGCTCGCGCTATCGGCGGAATGAACAGGCCGTCCGAGGTGATCTGTCCCATAGCGACATCTTTTCCTTCATCGAATCCCGGCAGAGAGCCGACCAGCATTCCACCACTCGCGTCATCGGAGGAGGCCTGTGCCGAGATTACGAAGTCGGTGCTGCTTAAGGGGATGTCTTTCCGATTGGCGATCTTGCGATTGGCGACCCTCGCCGACCACACCGCCTGAATTTTCAGGGCGCCCATCAATTTCGGGGTGAGTTCGCCCAGCCCGGCGTGATTTTCCCCATAGGCGTAAATCCTGAACTGCACGGCTTGCCGCTTGATCAGACCATTGGATTTGTAGGTGCCCGGATCTTTGCCAAAAACGTAATGATCATCATTGCGCGACAGCCGTGCAATTCCGATTGCGGGATGAATCTTGAAGACGACAACATTGCTCAGGTCATACGGAAATGCCATGTTTGTTTTCTCCTCATCAGCTCTCGCGGCCGAAGCCGCAGGTACGCACCTTCTCCGCTATGGAACATACTCGAACGGTAACCCCAGCTGTTTTCCGGTGTGGGAGTCCGGCGTCGACACCACGCTCTCAGCGAGTTCTCGAAGGGACGACATGGCGCCGACCGCGCCGGTAATCCCTCCCGGCGAACCGTCGAAAACATTCTGCAACCCGCGAAGCATGTTCGAGTACGCTTTGTTGAATCCATCCACTTTCGTCCGTTCTGCCGAGCCCACCGGATAGTCTGCCGCCTTCGGGTTATCGGGAATGTCCCAGACGCCTGTCGGATCGAAAATCAGCGGATTGCCTGTATATGAGTACCCGTTTTGCGCGGCCGGATTTACGACCAACTCCGCGCCACGATAAATCCCCTCGAACAGGTAAAAGTGAGCGAACTTGCCGTCCACATCGAGCGGAGTTAAAGTTGTTCCCTCTCCATCCTCGACGACGCGTTTGAGAGCCTTTACGGCCGTTGCTGCATCGGTGATTGCGTAAAGCTGATCCGAAGGAAACGAGTCTTCGTCGACGACCTGACGGCCCGGGTCTCCGGTGAAGATGGCGTCGCCGAGCTGGTCGATCTTCTCGATAATCGACCGGTAGAATTCTCCGATCGTCGCGAACGAGGCGCTAAAGGGAATAATCGTTTCGGGTGCTTCGATCTTCATGAAGACATCGTGAACGAGTTCCACGGAAAACTTCTTGAGACCGACCTGCAAGCTGCCTCCTATGTTCATCGGCAGCGGCCCCGGGTAGACAGGCGCGGCCTTCGGATCGGCAATGAGAGGGCGGCCATCAACCGCATTGAGAACGTTCGCAACGATCGTCATGTGCAGCATCTCTTCCTTGGCTACCTTAAAGATTGTTCTTTTGATTTCTTTATTGGTGCCCGGCATGATGCTGTACACAGCTGTCAAATAAGGCGGGATCGTTGACAGTTCGAGTTCAATGGCTTTTTGCAGCGGTTCATGCAGATCGGCGCCGCTCTTGGCGTTGCGCGCAGCTGCTACATAGACGGGATCGATGCGAAGCATGATTGCCGTGCCCATGGCTGGAGGACCGCTCGGCACATATCCACGAGCTATCGCTCGCGATAGGCGGCCCCTCGCGTTTCGGAACGTGGTCTGAGGTCTGCAACTATATTTTTATGGTGACGATTATAACTTGGCTGTAATTTCTTGCTTTTGAGAATTACCGGAAGGTTCACATAAATCTGCTTTCTCGTCAACCGCAACGCGAACAATAGCGTTAGCTCTCGTGGTCGAGTCCCGGCCTGAGCGCCCATCCGTCAGTTGTGAATGTATCTAAACTTTCTCAGCACTTTGTGCGCTTGGATCCGAGATCGACCGCTTCGTATCTCACTCGCGTTCGCGGGTGCGTACAAATGCCACATCTGAGCACGGGTGCGGCTCGATGCCGACGTCAGCAGCAAACGGGTGGCCACGCGAAGCGATGCAGTAGCGACGAACCCGCCACCAAGATTGCCGGCCTCCACGTGCGGCGGGCTGTTCATCGCACCGCGCTGCCTCACCCCCTCACCGGCGGCGTGCCGTGCGTATGAAACGACTCGATCGTCTTCAGCCCCCACGCCTGCCCCTTCTTGCGCTCTTCCTCGGTCCAGACGATCGGCTTCCAGTCCGGCGCCAGGATGAGACGGGCGCCGGCATTGGCGACTTCGACGCGGTTGCCGCCGGGTTCGTAGACGTAGAGGAAGAAGGTCTGCTGGATAGCGTGCTTGTGCGGGCCGGTCTCGATGTAGACGCCGTTTTCCAGAAAAATGTCGGCGGCGCGCAGGATGTCCTCGCGGCTGTCGAGGGCGTAGGTGACGTGATGGAAACGGCCCGGCGTTTTGAAGTGATCGCGTGAGTAGGCGAAGTCGTAGCTCTTGTTCGACATCGTCATCCACATTGCGGCTTCCGTGCCGTCGTCGAGCACGATCTGCTCGGTCAGGCGGCAGCCGAGATAATTCTGGAAGAAGATGCGGTTGGCCTTGATGTCCACGGCGAGGCAATTGAGGTGATCGAGGCGGCGGACGTTGACGCCGCGCGCAGGAAAACGCTGCGCCTGGTTTTTCAGCGCGGGTTTTAGGTCAGGCGGCGCCTCGTACCATTCGGTCTCATAATACAGCTCGATGATATGGCCGTCCGGGTCGCGGCAACGGAACGCCGGACCATGGCCGATGTCGCCGTCGGTCCAGCCGATCTCGAACTCCGAGCCTTTGAGCGCCGCGACGCGGCGTTGCAGCGCCTGCGGACTGCGCGCACGCAGCGCCATGTGCTCCATGCCTGATGTGTTGGACGCGGTCAGCTTGAGCGAATAGCGCTCGTAGTCGTCCCAGCCACGCAGATAGATCGAGTCTCCCTTGCGGCCGCTGATGGTCATGCCCATCACGTCGACGAAGAATTTGAGGCTCTCGTCCGGTTTCGGCGTCAGCAGCTCCATGTGGCCGAGATGGGCGAGATCGAAAATCGGCTCCGGCTTCATCCGTCCCCCCCTTAAGCTACCGCAGCGTCGGCGTCAGATCGCCGAACAATTCGTCTACCGCCAATTCGCGGGGAATGAGTCCCTGCTGCGCGGTATAGCGAATGATCATCTCCAGCGAGCGGCGCATTTCTTCAACGCTGAACCGCGGCGACGCAGCGGGCGCACGGGCCGCGCTTTGTTGCAGCAGCCGGAACACCTCCTGCACCACATCCGGATGGCTAGTCGAAAGCGCCTCGCTGACCACCACCATATGGTTGATCGGCATCACCTGATGCTTTGCAAACCATGATTTTTCTTCCCTCGCCACATCTGGAAACAGCGGCTTCAGATCCGGATGTTCCAATTTCTCGCCGAGCACCGCGTCGAGTTCGCCCTCCACCAGCATCTGGACGATCTGTTTACCCGGTGGCGCGCGCACCGTAGTGTCACGAAATTCGGCGACATGGGCGTCCTCGAACGTGACCCAGTCGATCGAGTCCAGATCGACGCCATGATCATTGGCAAGGATTCCGCGCAGCCACGCGCCAGTCGTGGTCGTGAACGAGCGGATGCCGATGCGCTTGTTGTTGAGGTCGGCAGGCATCAGAGTTCCCGATTTCGCATTGTAGAGCGCGAACGCATGCTGAAACCGCGCCATCACCACGCTCGGCAGCAGCACCATCGGCTTGCCAAAACTCTTCGCCATCAGATAGGTGACGATCGCCATCTCCGCGACATCGAAGGCCTGCTCGCGGACCATCGGCTTAAAACCCTTGTAGGTCGGTGAATAATCCGCGAAATCCAGCGTTACGGAATCCGACTTGATCGATCCGTTCTTCAGCGCGGCGGTGCCGGGATGATCGCCAAGCAATGTCCTTAGCCGCATCGGCACCTGCGGCGTGAAATTGCGCAAAGCGGTCTTTGACATGGCATTCCCTTCTTGCAGGACGCTACCTCATATTCGCCGGCGCGTGTATATGCCACAAGTCGGTGCGCCAATGCAGCGCGATAGTCAGCATCAGCAGCAGCCCGGTGGCCCCATAGAGCGTCGCGGTGGCGACGAATCCGATCTCGCCGATCAGGTTGCCGGCCGCCAGCAGGCCGAGCGGCAGGCTGTAGATCGCCAGCATGCGCACGCCCATCACCCGGCCGCGGAAATGCTCGCTCGCGGTGCGCATCAGGATCACCGCGATCGAGATCATGGCGAGACTCTGCGAGAAGCCGGCCATCATCAGGCACGCGACCGCGGCCGGCATGTTCTGCACATGTGCGAATACCAGCAGCGTCACATACCACAGGATCGTCGCACCGATCATGAGACGGGCGATGCGGATGCCGCCGACCAGGCTCAAGGCAATCGACCCGATCAGCGAGCCGACTGCGAAACTAGCGGACAGATATCCAAGCCCGGTCTGGTTGGTGCCGTAGATGTCGCGCGCGATGTACGGCAGCAACCCGTTGGACAACGGATAGGCGGTCAGGTTGGCGAGGAACGCGATCCAGATCGCAGCCTGCATCCGCGGCGTGGTCCAGACATAGGCGATGCCCTCTTTCAAATCGCGCATCGGCGAACGTCGTATTGCTTCGCTCGCCACCTCATCGATGGGATGCGGTTTTGAGGGTGCAATCACGCGGAGGGTGAGCAACGTGCTTGCGATATAAAGACTGACGATCGCCACGTAGGCCGGTCCCATGCCGAGCGCCGCGAACAATCCGGCGCCGCTCAGCGCGCCGGCGATCCGCGCGGTATCCATCGTGGTGCGGGAGATGCTGATCGCGCCGATCAATTGATGGTGCGGCATGATGGTGGCGACCAGCGCGCCGCGGACGCCAAGATCGGACGGACGAACGAGACCCATCACCGCCACGATGATAAAGACATATAGCGGGGTCAAATAGCCCGCGAACGCGAGCGTCATCAGCGTAATGGCGAGCACGGCATAGGTCGCGCGCATGATCGCGAGCAGATCGCGGTGGCCGATGCGGTCGCCAACCACGCCGAACATCGGCGCGATCAGCGTGCCTATGAAATTGAGCGCCGCGAACAACGTGAGCAGCAGCACCGAGCCGGTCTCGACCAGCACGTACCAACCGAGAATCAGCGTCTCCATCTCGAATGCCCATGACGTGAGCAGATCCGCCGGCCACTGAAAACGGTAGTTGCGTATCCGGAAGGGCGCCAGCGCCGAAGGGCGCGCGAGCTCGCTCAAAACCCAAAGCCGCGATTCATCGCGTTCCACCCTTAGCTGTTTCTTGTTGTTCCAAGAACGGATTTGCCCGCGATGGAAGTTGTTTCCTGAAAGTGGATACAGCGCTGATATCGCTTATGTCAATTACGATAGGCGGTCACGATCAATCGCGTCGTTACCTGCGGTGCTATCTATTCAGGTCGAGATACAGCGCCAGCTGACGTCAGGAACCGCGCTGACCACAGCCTGATGCCCTCAGCCAACAAAGATGCGTTCAACTAACCAGTAGGTGCCGACCAGAGCGACAGCCAGCGAGACGAAGCGCGGGGTCAGCTGCGCGCCGCGTCCGCGTGACAGCCACATCAGCGCTGGCAGGAAGACGGCGACGAAGAGTAGCTGCCCGATCTCGACACCCAGATTAAAACCCACCAGTCCGCGTACCAGCGCGGCCCCCTTCAGGCCGAGTTCGCCAAGTGCGGAAGCAAACCCCAGGCCATGCACAAGGCCGAAACCGAAGCTCCAAATCCACCGCCTCCGGTCTGGCTCGGACCCGAAAAGATTTTCCAGCGCGACCCAGACGATCGTCGCCGCGATCAGCGGTTCGATGATGCGGTCAGGTATCGTCACGATGCCCAGCGCGCCCACGGTCAGCGTCACGCTGTGAGCCAGGGTGAATGCCGTGACGATGCGCACCACCGACCACAGGCCTCGCGCAGTAGCGAGCAGCACCGCCAGGAATAGCAGATGGTCATAGCCGGTGAGGATGTGCTCGACACCGAGCCTGACGAAGTCGAGCCAGCTCGTCGCGGCCGTGCGGTCGATGTCCACGCTTGCGGTCTTCGACGCCTCCCCGAAGGTCACTTGGCGCTCGCCGCTGGTCGTGCGGAGATTGCCGAGGGTCTGGTAATGCTCGCCCAGAAAGGCGCTCCAGTCTTCGGCGATGTCGAGGCGGCCATGTGTGGCGTCGCAGGTAAAGTCGATCTCGATCGTTGAACGCGTCTCGTTTGCGCCGGCGCCGCCGATGCGCACCCGCCCCGTGCGACAGCGGACGCCGGCGAGGCCGATCGTGACGCTGCTGCGCGCCGCTTCGGCAATCGTCTCCGCCGCTGCGCGGTCGCCGTTGGCTGCAGCGATGAGGATGCTCGCCGACGCGGCCGGAAGCTCGGGCAAGGCGACAGAAAGCGCATAGCGCACGCGACCGGCTGCGACTTCGATGCGCAGCAATCCCGTCGTGGTCACATGTGCAAGCGCGCCGCCGCAGCAAATGAGCGCCAGCCAGACTGCCGCCCATTGCATGAGCCTCGCCGTCACGGCGCTCCTCCCGTCCGCTCCCATTCTTCAGCCACGAAGGCCGGCAGCAGCACGATCTGCAAACTTCCGTCAATCCTCGCATAGTGCGACAAGCCCATCAGATTGGTGACGCCGAACGAAATGGCGAACACCGAAGCGTCGGGTCCGCTCAGGGTAATGCGCAGCCGGGGCGGAGCGAGGCCGAATTGCGCGGCGCCGGCCCGATCGACGTCCGCCTCGGTCAGGACGCGGTCGGGCCCCGAATTGCGCAGCAGCTTGAGCGCGCTGTCGAGGCGCGCCTCGAAACCCGCGGTGGCTGTCCCCTGCGTCGGGCGCCAGCCGTCCTGCGTGCGCACGAAATGCCAATGGCCGCGCGGGGTGGCGAGATCGACCTCCCGCACCTCCTCGATCGGGATCGTCATCAGTCCCTTCGGTACGAACGGCTCAAGCCCCGGGCCGCTGCGACCGCCGGTAAACGCCAGCGTCACCAGAAAGGCCGTGGCGCCGAGCGCAGCAGCGGCCCAGGCCAGCCTGTTCATCGGCGCCACCACCACATCGCGCTGCCGGCGAGCGCTATCAGTCCGGGCATTAGCAGGACCGTGATGAAGAAAATGCCGCGCATCTGTTCGCCGGTGAGCGATACGGTGGGAAGCACTTCGACAGGCGGTTTCATGGACGGCGCCCTTTCCTCACGCGCGAGCCACGCGAGTTCCGCCAGCACGGCGTCGGAATTGGCCAAATAGGGAAAGAAGGAATTGGAGGCGAAATCGGCGTCGCCCGCGACAATGATGCGGAAGGGCGTTGCCACCGACTCGTTCAACCGTCCCTCCGCGGCGACAGCGATGATCTGCGATGCGCGCGGCCCGGACTTCGCCTTCGATTGGTCCCCGAGACGATTTGCGATGACGTAACTGTCGGCACTGCTGCTGGCGAGCGGCATCACCTGCACGCCCGGCGCGGGTAAGACCTCCAGCGGACGCGCGCCGGGATAGAACGAGAGCGCCAGTCCCCGGGTGGCAGGATGAGGGCCGTAGCGCGCTACGGCGATCATCTGCTCGTCGGTGAAATAGTGCTCCATCGGATCGACGATCACACCGTCGCGCGCGGCGATGCCGGCGCCGGCAAGCAGGGCCGCGAGGCTGTCGTCGACCGCGTAGTCGGGCTCGATCAAGAACATTGCAGAGCCACCGCGCTCCAGATAGCCGCGCAGCACGTCGGTCTCGCCAGGGCTGTAGCGGGTCCGCGGATTAGCTTCGACAATCACGGCGCAATCATCCGGGATCGGCTGCCCGGTGGCGAAAGCGACCTTGCGGGCGACCAGGCCCAGCTTCTCAATGGCGCGTCGCAGACGGCCGAGACCGTGCTGCTCCATCTGCACGACACCGGTGCTGGAGACGTCGTGGCTATGATTGTGCGCGCCTTCGAAATGCGTGTGAAATTCGAAATTGTCGATGTCGTATTCGCCGTGACCCGCCGCAAAGCAGACCACGACCTGGCGTCTCCGCAGCAGCCGCAACAAGCCGAGCGCGATCTCGCGATCGTCCGTGGTGATCACTTCAACACGGCGGTCACCGAGGCGTAGCACGGCGGAATTGTAGGTCCGTACGCCCAGGCTGCTGGCCAGTGCCGGGTTCTGGTCGGCGTCAATCAGCTGCACGCGGAAATTCAGATTCTGTCGCTCCAATTGCCGCAGCATTGCGCCGAGTGCGCGCGCAGCCAGGTTCTGCTTCTGGTAGAAATAGGCGATCTCGACCTGTTCGCTGAGCCCGCGCACGACCTCGCGCACCTCCACCGACGGAGTGAAGGCTTTTTCGTGCGTGAGGTCGAGGTGCGCGTCGTGGCGAAACAGCGCCAGATTGGCGAGAATCGCGACCGTCAGGGCGGCGGCGGCAACAAGTGTGGCGGACGCGACGCGGCTGGCGAAGGCCAGCCTCGCCGGCACTTTCAATCCGGCCACAAAGAGCAGCACAAGCGCGAATACGACTCCGGCAAACCAGCCGAGATTGATCCAGTCGAGCGATTGCAGCGACTGCAGGAGAGAGTGAAGAAAGCTGGCGTCCTCGGCCGGCAGGTCCTTGAAACCTTGCTGGTCGGTCATCGCTGCGCAAGTCCCCAAGTGGTTAGGAAAAGCGCCAGCATGCTCGCGGTGACGAAATAGCCGATGTCCGACAGGAACACCGAACCGCTGACCATCGGTTTGAAGTGGCCGATCAAAGAGAGGTTGATAGCCAAGCTATCGAATGGGGGCGGCAGAAGATAGGACACCGAATCCGCGAACCAAAGCATCAGGAAGGTGCCGATCGACAGCGCCGCGGCGACCACCTGGTTCTCGGTGATGCTCGACATCAGAAGGCCGACCGCGACCAGCAGCGAGGCGTGAAGTACCAGCGCCAGATAGCCCGCATAGATCGGCCCCCAGTCCGGCTCGCCGTAGCGGTCGAGGATGACGGCGTAGACCAGCGTCAGCGCGAAAATTCCGATCACCAGCGTCAGCGTAGCGGCGTATTTCGCCAGCACGACCGAAAGTTCCCGAACCGGCGCGGTGAGCAGCAGTTCGAGCGTCTCCGATCGCCGCTCTTCGGCGAAGGTGCGCATCGTCAGCACCGGCACCAGGAGGATCGACAGCACGTACATCTGGTGAAAGATGTATTGGAGGTTCGCGACCTTGGTGACGAATAGCGTCAGGCTGAACGTATAGCCGAGCACAAGCAGGAATACCGCCGCAACCGTATAGCCGATCGGCGACGTCAGCGTCGCGTTCAGCTCCTTGGCGAAGAGGATGCGCAGCGTTCTCATGTCAGCGACAAAAACCAGCCTTCGAGATCCGGGGTGTCGGCCATTGCCCGGACGCCGAGCAACCGACCGTTAAGCAGCACCGCCACCCGGTCGCAGGTCTTCTCCATCTCGCTGAGTATATGCGAACTCATGAGCACCGTGTGGCGCCCGGCAAGCGAGCGGATCAGCTCCCTCATTTCGATGATCTGGCGCGGATCAAGCCCGTTGGTCGGCTCATCGAGGATAAGGATGTCGGGATCGTGGATCAGCGCCTGGGCAAGGGCAGCCCGCTGACGGTAGCCGCGCGACAGGGCGCGCGTAGGCTTGTCCACGACAGCGCCCAACGCGAGTCGGTCGACGACCCGCTCCACGGCGGTGGCGACCGCCGGTTCAGGCAGCCCGCGAAGCCGCGCCATGAATGCGAGGAATTCGCCGACGCGCATCTGCCGATAGAGAGGGGCTGATTCGGGCACATATCCGATACGCCGGCGCACCGCGAGCGAATCGCGCACAGCGTCCAGCCCTGCCACCGTGAGCCGCCCCGCGGAAGGCAACAGATAGCCGGCGAGCAGCCGCATGAAAGTGGTCTTGCCGGAGCCGTTCGGCCCCAAGAGGCCGAATACCTCACCGCAGCGAATGTCGAGCGAGAGTCGGTCGAGCGCCGTCACCGAGCCGTAGCGTTTGCTTACGTTGACAGCCGAGATGGCCGGAGCGTCCGTCGTTCGGGCCCGGGCATCGTCCGGCGGCGCCGCGTCGATTGACGAGATGATCATGCAGCGCCCCAAAAAAGCAGCACCGGCCCCTGCAAGACAAGCTTCCTGCTACATCGCCCCGGCGGGCTCGCCTGGAGATCTGGTGCGGGCGCCCCTCGGAGAGCCCGCGCCGGTTCAGCTCTCAATCATAGAAATCGGGCGCTTGCTTCGTCGCTTTGAAGATCTCCGGATCGTGTCCGTAGAAAATCTGCGCATTGTTGGCGTCGCGCACCAGCCGAATGCGCTGGTAGCTGCGATAGGCGTCGCCCGGATTCTGTGTTCCCGGCATGGGCGGAATGAGATTCTTGTCGAGGTTTTCCTTGAGATAGACAACGTCGCTGGTGAGGATTACCGAGCCGGTCTTGGGCAGCTTCACGGTCACGAACTGGCTGCCAGGGGTATGGCCAGGACCACGCATAATGCGCACCGAGCCGTCGTCGAACAAGTCCAGGTCGCCATTGAGGCGGATGATGTTCATCTTCTTCGTGTCGGCAAAATCGCCCGGAATGTAATAGACGGAGAAGCCGACATCGGGCCACCAGGCAGCCTTCAGCTCATCTTCCTGGACGACGAGGGTCGAATTCGGAAACTGACCAACATTTCCGCCGTGATCGAGGTGCAAGTGACCGGCGACCACGTATTTAATGTCATCGGTCTTGAGGCCAATCTTGGCCAGCTGCGCCGGGATCGCGTCATCCTTCGTCATCTTGAGGCCAAAGCCCTTGGCGAGCGGTCCCCACCATCCCTCGGCGTCGGTTATCGTCTTGTCGTTGTTTCCGGTGTCGATAATGACGTTGCCCTTGGGATGTTTGAGCACGTAGAAGCTCACCGGCGCCCAGTCGATATTGCCTTGCCCGCCCATCTGCAGGGCGGCCTTCGGGAACCCCCCCAACGAGCCGGATGTGAAGACATAAAGTTTCGGCCCTTCTTGTGCGGCGGCCGGCGCAGTGGCGCTCGCCGCAAGGCCGAGCGCGATAGCTAGACTCACGGCAATATGCTTCGTCGTCATAGCGTTTTCCTTCCTTCGCCTTCGTTTTTCCGGGCTCTCTGTAGGCACAAAGCCCCGCCCGACGCGGTCGAGGCCAAGTACCCAAGAATAGATTGAGCGCCCCGGCAAATGCAAGTTGTGAATGGTCTTCTACGTGGAACGGCTTGGCCATCGCCGGCATCACGAATTATCCGAGCAGACGCTCAGCGGGCTTAGACGCCCTGGACGCGGCTCGACCAGCACGGCGGCGAATTTCCTTTGAAGCAGCGATATAACTGATTTGGATATCTGACCTGCATTTTGGGGCCGGATACATAAAAAGCGCACTTCGTTGGAGAAATACTCTCTCTTGTTGGGACAAGATTTACAGGCGCGGCGGCTACCAACGCCAGCCTCACATAGCCGGACGGCTTGCTTGCAGACCGGACTCCCGTCCCCGGTTGGTAAACGAGGGATTAAGCCGGGGCCGATGTTCCGTACCGGCAAACCGGCCGGAAATGCCGATTTACCCATTAAACGCAGGTGAAATAACCCCCGCGATCGCCGGCCGCCAGAATCCCGCGCGAATATGTCTGGGTTTTGACGGTCTTCGAAGTCCGCGGCTTAACAATTTCTCCAATAAACCCCTGCATAGTCGGGCAAACAAAGGGCGCGGCGACGCGAATTTCAGACATGTCAATTTCAACGGCTTCGGCAACCTTCGGGCGCGTGATTTCGGTCCGCGGTTCCCTTGCGCGAGTCGGCCTGCTGGCGGCGAGCCAGATGAACCACACCGAAGTGCGGGCAACCGTCGGCCGTTTCGTCAGCATCCGCTGCTCGAATTCCACGATCGTCGCGATGATCACCGAAGTTTCCTGCGAAAATCTGCCGACCTCCGACATCTACATCGCCAGCGCCTCGGTCGACCTGCTCGGCGAAATCCTCGGTGGCCCGGTACGGCCCAAATTTCAGCGTGGCGTCACCAACTATCCGACCATCGGCGACACCGTCGACCTCATCACCAATCAGGAACTGCGAACCGTCTACGCACCGTCGGGGTCGGATCAGATCAACGTCGGGACCTTGCAGCAGGACCAGTCCGTGATTGCCTATGTCGACGTCGAGGAAATGCTCAGCAAGCATTTTGCCGTGCTCGGCTCGACCGGCGTCGGCAAATCCAGCGGCGTATCGCTGCTGCTGAATGAAATTTTGCGCGCCCGGCCGAACCTGCGCATCTTCCTGCTCGACGTTCACAACGAATATGGCCGCTGCTTCGGCGACCGTTCCCTCGTTCTCAACCCGCGCAATCTGAAGCTGCCGTTCTGGCTGTTCAATTTCGAAGAGATCGTGGACGTGCTGTTCGCCGGCCGGCCCGGTGTGCCGGAGGAACTGGATATCCTTGCCGAAGTCATCCCGATGGCGAAGGGAATCTATACGCAGTACCAGAACGCCGACCGGGTGGGACTGAAGCGGATCGATCCCAAAAGCATCGGCTATACTGCGGATACGCCGGTTCCATACCGTCTGGTCGATCTGATTTCGCTGATCGACGAACGCATGGGCAAGCTGGAAAACCGCTCGTCGCGCATCATCTATCACAAGCTGATTTCGCGCATCGAGACGGTGCGCAACGATCCGCGCTACGCCTTCATGTTCGACAACGCCAATGTCGGCGGCGATACCATGGCGGAAGTCATCAGCCACCTGTTCCGGTTGCCTGCCAACGGCCGGCCGATGACCATCATGCAGCTCGCGGGCTTCCCCGCTGAAGTCGTCGACTCCGTGGTGTCGGTGCTGTGCCGGATGGCGTTCGATTTCGGGTTGTGGAGCGACGGCGTTTCGCCGCTGCTGTTCGTCTGCGAGGAAGCGCATCGTTACGCCTCGGCGGACCGCAATATCGGTTTCGGGCCGACCCGCAAGGCGGTATCGCGCATCGCCAAGGAAGGCCGCAAATACGGCGTGTATCTCGGCCTCGTGACGCAGCGTCCTGCGGAACTCGACGCGACCATCATTTCACAATGCAACACCCTGTTCGCGATGCGTCTTGCGAACGATCGGGACCAGGCACTGTTGCGCTCGGCGGTTTCGGACGCCGCGGCAAACCTGCTGTCGTTCGTGCCCTCGCTCGGAACCCGCGAAGTGCTCGCATTCGGTGAAGGCGTGGCGCTGCCGACCAGGTTGCGCTTCAAGGAGGTCCCGGCGCATCAACTCCCGCGCAGCGAAGCCGCAATTTCAACCGTGCCGTCGGTCGCCGCCGGTCACGACATGCATTTCGTCAGCGCCGTGCTGGAGCGCTGGCGCGGAGCCACCTCGCATCGCGACGTGCCGAACGATCCCGGCATCACCGAGCGGCCGGCTGCACGCACGGTGGAAGCACCGATGCTGCAGCCGTCGATGGGTCTCGACCCCGACCGCTTCTCGCTTCTCAAAAAGCCGCTGCGCTAACCGTCCGAAGCAATCTTCGGCGCCGCGCGACTGTTGCGTGGTCGCGCTTTCCGTTGCGACCATCATCGATTATGATCGCGGGCGAGTGCATCCGCCGCTCGAACCGGACCGTTCTGATGTCGCAGCCCACGCCTAAGCGCTTCCCGATACCTGCCCTCGACAAGCTTCCGGACGATATTCGCGACCGCATTCTGGCGGTGCAGGAAAAATCCGGCTTCGTTCCCAATGTCTTTCTCACGCTGGCGTATCGCCCGGATGAGTTTCGCGCGTTCTTTGCCTATCATGATGCCTTGATGGACAAGGACGGCGGCCTGACCAAGGCGGAACGCGAAATGATCGTGGTCGCCACCTCCAGCGCCAATCAATGCCACTACTGCGTCGTCGCGCACGGCGCCATTCTGCGCATCCGTGCGAAGAACCCGCAGATCGCCGACCAGATCGCCATCAACTACCGCAAGGCGGACATCACGCCGCGGCAGCGAGCGATGCTCGATTTCGCCATGAAGGTGAGCGCCGAGGCAGAGAAAATCTCCGAGCAGGATTTCAGCGATATCGCCCGCCACGGTTTCAGCGATGACGACATCTGGGATATCGCCGCGATTTCGGCGTTCTTCGCGCTGTCGAACCGGATGGCCAACCTCACCGGGATGCGCCCGAACGACGAATTTTACATGATGGGCCGTCTGTCGAAGTAGGTCATTTTGGTCAGGATGACCCCGAACAAAAATCCGCGGGCTCCTCGGCAGACGCAGCACTAACCTAGCCGCTCCCAGTCGTTATCGCATTTGTGCCATGCGGACTTTGTTTGTGGGACGTGGCCTCGGAATGCTACAAGGGGTGTCGAATGTCGCGGGATCAGGCAGCGATGAAAAGCCAGCGGCCAGTGATCGAGGATGACGAGCACCGCGTGCTCAAGTTCCGGCCGCGCACCCAGGCCAAGCCGCCGGGCCGGGAGGCTCGTCAGAACGACGTCAGGCCGGAACCCAACGACTTATCGCGCTATGAACGAAGCCGGGAAGAACCGGACGAATTTCGCCATCGCATGCTGGCGAATATGGCGGCGTTCGCCTTCACCGTGGCGCTGACCGCCATCGGTATCTGGCTTGCCATGAGCATCGCGGATCTGCGCAAGACCCAGGATTGCGTGTTGATGGGCCGGCGGGATTGCGCGCACATCTCGTCGCCGCGTTCCTGACGTTTCCGGCGCGGCTGGGGACCCGAAATCGGCCGAAACCGCCATGTTCCGCCGCCATTGAACTCAGGGCGGCGCTCCGATATACGGGCACTCGACACCGCATGGGGGACGGGGCGTTTCCAGGGCACTGCCCTCTCTTCGCGCGCCATCCCGCCATTTATCTTCAATGTATCAAAGGCTTAATGATGTCTTCTACATTCGACAAGATCGCCGACATTATCGCGGAAACCTGCGACATTCCACGGGACACGATAACTCCCGAGAGCCACGCGATCGACGATTTGGGGATCGACAGTCTGGACTTTCTCGACATCGCCTTCGCGATCGACAAGGCGTTCGGGATCAAGCTGCCGCTGGAGAAGTGGACGCAGGAGGTCAACGACGGCAAGGCCACGACGGAGCAGTATTTCGTCCTGAAAAACCTCAGCGAGCGCATCGACGAACTGGTCGCCGCCAAGGGCGCGCAGTCGCCTGACAATGCAACTTGAATACTTTTACCTGATCGACCGTATCGTCGACCTCAACATCGGCGAGAAAACCATCACGGCCGAGGCGCAGGTACCTCAGCAAAACACCATCTTCGAAGGACACTTTCCGGGCTTTCCGCTGATGCCCGGCGTGTTGCTGATCGAGACCATGGCGCAGACGTCAGGATGGCTGCTGGTCGCCCTGATGAAGTTCGAACGCATGCCGTTTCTGGCCGTGGTCAAGGAAGCCAAGATGCGGAGCTTCGTTACTCCCGGCGAACTGCTGAAAATCGATGCCCGCGTGGTCCACGAGGGCTCGGGCTTCACCATTACGGAAGCCAAGATCAGCGTCGGCGGTAAGCCGAGATGCAACGCGACACTCACCTTCCGCCATATTCCCTTCCCCAATCCCGACCTGCGCGGACACATGGACGCGATGGCCAAACGCATCGGCTTTCCCGAAGAGGCGATGCCGCATGGCTGAGCCGAAACCGTCGAACTCGGATGCGGTGGAAGTCTGGATCACCGGCATCGGTATCGCGACCTCGCTCGGCGAAGGGCTCGACGCGCATTGGGATGCGCTGAATGCGCAGCGCGTCAACGTCGACGAAAAGCGCTTCGCGCCCTACATCGTGCATCCCTGGGCGCCCATCAAGCTCGACGCCCAGATCCCGAAAAAGGGCGATCAGCGTCAGATGGAGGCGTGGCAGCGCATCGGCACCTACGCGGCGGGGCTGGCGCTGGATTCGGCCGGAGTCAAAGGCAATCAGGAAATCCTTGGTCGGATGGACATGATCATCGCGGCCGGCGGCGGCGAGCGCGATGTTCCGGTCGATTTGGCCATTCTCAATGGCTACGTGAAGGGCAATTCCTCGCCTGCGTTTCTCAACGAACGGCTGATGAACGATTTGCGGCCGACGCTGTTTCTGGCCCAGCTCTCGAACCTGCTCGCCGGTAACATCGCCATCGTCCACGGTGTGTCGGGGTCGTCGCGCACCTTCATGGGTGAGGAAGCCGCCAGCATCGACGCGGCGCGGATCGCGATGGCACGCATCGCCTCGGGCCAAAGCGATATCGCGCTGATCGGTGCGTCGCATAATGGCGAGCGCTCGGATTTGCTCATCCTCTATGAGTTCGGCGACTACAACCTGAAGGACAAATTTGCTCCGGTTTGGGCGCGGACCGAAAACAGCGGCTTTGCGCTGGGGTCCGCAGGCGCCTTTCTTGTCATCGAATCCAGGGCACACGCGGAAGCGCGCGGTGCAAAGCCTTATGCGCGGCTGACCAACGTGGTTTCCGACCGGGCGCAGCGAAAGCAGCCCGGAGAGGTAACGAGATCTCTGGAAGGACTGTGGTCCAGGCTTGGCATCCTCGATGACAACGGCGCGCTTATCACGGGCGCCACGGGCGTCGACCCTGTTACATCAGAGGAAAAAACCTTCCTGAGCCAGCATCCAGGTTATGCGGTGCGCGCCACGGGAACAATGTTCGGCCACACCCTGGAAACACAGTTTCCGCTGGGCCTTGCGCTTGCGGCGCTTTCAATCTCGCGCGGCAAGCTGTTTCCGCCCAACGATCCGACCGGATTGGAGGTTGAAATGTCCAAGCCGCCGACCCAGATTGTTGTCGCCGGCGCCGGCCATTGGCGAGGCGAAGGCATGGCATTGGTCGAGGCGATCAGGTAGGCGGCGGCGCGGGATCGACGGGGAAATCATGGCAGCATCACGCGATAAATTCGGCAGGCCGATCGTTGTCGTCACCGGCATGGGCATCGTGACATCGCTCGGCACCGGCAAGGACGATAATTGGGCAAAGTTGACAGCGGGCGAGTCCGGAATTCGAACCATCACGCGTTTCCCGATCGACGGCTTGAAAACAACGATGGCCGGAACGATCGATTTTGTAACGGTCGAGCCGTCGTCGTCGACCGCGCTAACCGAAAAACTCGCCGACATGGCCACCGAAGAAGCCGTCGCCCAGTCCGGTATCGGCAGCACGGGCGATTTTCCCGGCCCGCTGTTTCTCGCGGTCGCGCCGGTCGAGGTCGAGTGGCCGCAACGCATTGAGGTGGGACGCGCGGTCGGCAAGACGGACATCAGCATCGACGACGTATTGCGCATCAGCGGCGGTGGCCGGTTCGCACAATATCATCATCGTTTCATGTTCGGCTCGGTCGCGGGTTATCTGGCCGAGGCTTACGGTACCAAGGGTTCGCCGATTTCGCTTTCAACCGCATGCGCATCCGGCGCCACTGCCATCCAGCTTGGCGTGGAGGCCATCCGGCGCGGCGAAACTGACGCGGCGCTTTGTGTGGCTACCGATGGCTCAGTCAATCTGGAGGCGCTGGTCCGGTTTTCGCTGCTGTCGGCGCTGTCGACCCAGAACGATACGCCGCAGGCCGCGTCCAAACCATTCTCGAAGAATCGTGATGGTTTCGTCATGGCGGAAGGCGCCGGGGCGCTGGTGCTCGAAAGCTATGAGGCGGCGGTCGCGCGCGGCGCGACGATTCTCGGCGTCGTTGCCGGCTGCGGGGAACTGACCGATTCGTTCCACCGCACCCGATCGAGCCCGGACGGCAAGCCGATCATCGGCTGCGTCCGCAATGTTCTGGCCGACGCCGGCATGACCGCGGAGCAGATCGACTATATCAATGCTCATGGCACGGCAACGCCCGAAAACGACAAGATGGAATACTTAAGTATTTCCGCTGTGTTCGGCGAGCGCACGTCGAAAATTCCGGTCTCGTCCAACAAATCGATGGTGGGGCACACGATTTCGGCGGCGGGAGCGGTGGAGGCGGTTTTTTCCCTGCTGACGCTTGAGCACCAGCGTATTCCGCCGACCATCAACTACGAAATCCCCGACCCCTCAATCCTGTTCGACGTGGTGCCCAACAAGGCCCGCGACGCGCGCGTTACAGCTGTCATGTCGAACTCGTTCGGTTTCGGCGGCCAGAATGCCTCCTTGGTCCTGACCCGTGAACCAGTCTAACAAGCCTGACGTTTCGCTCTGATGCGTCGCCTTCTGCTCCGCACCAAGGCCGGTATCCGCGACGCCGCCAAACCGCTCGGCGATGCCGCGGTCGGCGCGCTGACCACCGGCCTGCTTCGCACCACGCGCTACTTCGATCCCATCAAGACGGCGAACCTGTTCGGCCGTGTCTCACGCTTCATCGGCCGCAGGCTCCGGGAGGACAAAATCGGCCGCGCCAATCTCACCGCCGCCTTTCCAGAAAAATCGCCAGAAGAGATCGAGACCATCCTTGCAGGCGTGTGGGACAACATCGGCCGCGTCGGCGCCGAATTCGCGCATCTCGACCATATCTGGGAGCACGATCCGGCGCATCCCGAAGACAGCCGCATCGAGATCGAGCCGCGCACCCACGAGCTGTTCGCGCAGCTACGTCTCGACGGCAAGCCGGCGCTGATTTTCGCAAGCCATCTCGGCAACTGGGAACTGCCGGCGCTGGCCGCAGTCGCACACGGGCTTGACGCCGCGATCCTGTATCGCCGCCCCAACATCGCCTCCGCCGACCGCGCCGTTGAGAAGTTGCGGGCGGTCAACATGGGAACGCTGATTCCAGCAGGCCGCGACGCGCCGTTCAAGCTCGCCGAAGCGCTGCAGAAGGGCCAGCACGTCGCCATGCTGGTCGATCAATACCTGACCAATGGCGTCGAGGTGACCTTCTTCGGGCGCAAGACCAAGGCCAATCCCATGATGGCGCGCCTGCTGCGGCAGGTCGAATGCCCGGTTCACGGCGTGCGTATCATCCGCCTCCCCGGCCATCGTTTCCGCGCCGAACTGTCCGAAGAGGTGAAGCCGGTTCGCGATGCCGCGGGGCAAATTGATATTCGAGGGACGATGCAGGCGATCACATCGGTGGTCGAGGGCTGGATCCGCGAGTATCCCGACCAATGGCTATGGCTGCATCGCCGCTGGCGGTAGATCACCTCATCCTGAGGAGCCGCGCGCTTGCGCGGCGTCTCGAAGGATGGCCGCAAACTCCCTCCTCTCATCCTTCGAGACGCGCGCAAGGGCGCGCTCCTCAGGATGAGGCTACCGTCCGATCTTCACTTTGGTCCACAGCCGGTTGATGACGCGCTGCGTCGCCGGATCGCGCGCGGTGATCACGAACAGCTTTTTCAGCGTGGCCTCGTCCGGATAGATGTTCTTGTCATTGAGAATCTTGGGGTTCACCAGCTTCTGGCTCGCGAGGTTGCCATTGGCATAGGACAGAAAATTCGAATTTTTGGCCGCGACATCGGACCGATACAGGTAGTTGATCAACTCGTGGGCCTCGTTGACGTTCTTGGCATCGGCCGGAATTGCGAGATTGTCGAAGAACATCTCCGCGCCTTCCTTCGGAATTGCATAGCCGACCTCGATACCGTTTTTTGCCTCCTCCGCGCGGCTTCGCGCCTGCATGATGTCGCCGGACCAACCAACCACCAGGCAGATTTCTCCGGTAGCCAGTGCGTTCAGATATTCCGATGAGTGAAACTTGCGGACAAACGGTCTGATCTTGACCGCAAGGTCAGCGGCCCGCTCAAGATCGGCCTGCTTCGTCGAATCAGGGTTGAGACCAAGATAGCTCAGCGCCGTCGGCAGAATATCATCGGCGGAATCCAGCATGTGAACGCCGCAATCCTTGAATTTCGCGACATTTTCCGGCTTGAAGATGACCTCCCAGCTGTCGATTCTGGCGTCAGGGCCGAGAATGTTCTGCACCGTTTTCACGTTGTAACCGATGCCGGTGGTGCCCCACATGTAGTTGGCGCCATAGCTGTTGTCGCGATCGTAAACAGCCAGACGCTGGGTGACTTCCGGCCAGGCATTGGCCAAGTTAGGCAGCTTCGACTTGTCGAGCTTCTGGAAGATATTTGCCAAAACCTGCCGCTGCAGAAAATACGCACTCGGCACGACCACGTCATATCCCGATTTTCCCGCCAGCAGCCGGGTCTCCAGCGTCTCGTTGGCGTCGAACGTGTCGTACACGACCTTGATGCCGGTTTCCTTGGTAAAATCCTCCAGCACTCCGGGCGCCATGTAGTTCGACCAGTTATAGAAATTGACCGCGCGCTGCTCTGCCTGCGCCGGCGGCGATGTCAGCGCGCCTAGCAAGGCGGCGACAGCTGCTACCACATGGATGGCGTGAATCTGAACGCGCACCGTGGAGGCTCCAATCTACCTGCGATGCACCGCATCCGACAACCGCTCCAGCGCGGTGTCCAGCGTCGCGTCTTTCTTGGCGAAACAGAACCGCACCACCGAGGTCACGGCATCTTCTTCGTAAAATGCCGACACCGGAATCGCCGCGACCTTGTAGTCAGTCACGATGCGCTTGCAGAACGCTTCGTCGGTTTCGTTGAGGCCGAGCGGCGACAGATCGACGGTGAGAAAATAAGTACCCTGCGATTTCAGGACCGGGAAGCCGATGCTCTCCAGTCCCTTGGTCAGCCGGTCCCTGCTTCGCGCCAGTTCCTTGCGCATCTCGACAAAATACTCGGCCGACTTGCCAAGGCCATAGGCGACGGCGGCCTGGAGATTGGGCGCGGTGGTGAAGGTGAGAAACTGATGCACTTTGGCGGCCACGCGCAACAATGGCGGCGCGGCGCAGACAAAACCGATCTTCCAGCCCGTCAGCGAAAAAATCTTGCCGGCGGAGCCCACCTTGATGGTGCGATCGCGCATTCCCGGAATCGTGATCAGTGGAATGTGCTCGCGGCCATCGAAGGTCACGTGCTCCCAGACTTCGTCGCAGATCGCGATGGTATCGAACTCCTGACAGAATCGCGCCAGCAGCTCGAGGTCTTCGCGCGGATAGACCACCGCGGCGGGATTGAGCGGGTTGTTGAACAGCACCGCCTTGGTCTTGTGATTGAAGACATTGCGCAACATCTCTTCCGTCAAGCGCCAGTGCGGCGGCTCCAGGCGCACCAGACGCGGGCTGCCGCCGGCCTGGCGTATGATCGGCAGATAGGAATCATACACCGGCTGGAACGCCACAACCTCGTCGCCCGGTTCGACGACCGCGAGAATGGCCGATGTCAGCGCTTCCGTGCCACCCGACGTGACCATCACCTCGGTCATCGGGTCGAGGTTGAGGCCATGCCAGCGCCGGTAATGGTCCGCGACCGCCTGACGCAATTCCGGAATGCCCATCATCGACGGATATTGGTTATAGCCATCCATCACCGCGTCGGCAGCTGCGCGCCTGATATCCTCGGGGCCGGGATGGTCGGGAAATCCCTGGCCGAGGTTGATGGCATTATTGTCGCGCGCAAGTTGCGACATCGCCTCGAAAACAGTGACGGGAAGATCCGCAAAAACCTTGTTCATGGACGTCATGGAGCGGTCAGCCGCCAGCGTTGGTTGGCAGGCCGGCGGCCTTCCACGCCAGCATGCCGCCGGCGAGATGCTTGTCGTAGGCAAGGCCATCCGCCTGTGCGGCGAGCGACGCCGCCACCGATCTCTTCCCGGATCGGCAGGCGAAAACCACCTGCTTGCCCAGGGGATTCGGGATGTCCTGCGGGTCGAACCCCGAAAGCGGAACGACGACCGCGTCCGGATAGGCTTCCACCGCCACTTCGTTGGGCTCGCGGACATCGACCAAAAGGTAGCGCCCCTCGGCAATCCCCTTTGACACTTCTTCCGGCGTCAAATCGTGTACCTGATGATCCGCCACTGAAATCCTCCCGACCGTCCCACCATAGCGAGCGAATTCAGCAAAACCCGATGCCGGCATTGCTGCTCCCGGAACGCCAAAGTCACCTCTCGCGCGAGGAAAATCAAGCGCTGGCAACTGCTCCTGGATAACCTAAATCGTGACCTGGGTCCCGACTTCGACCACGCGTCCGGTAGGGATCTGGAAGTAGTCGGTGGCGTCGTTAGCCGAGCGGCTCAGCGCGATGAACAGATGATCCTGCCATTGCGGCATGCCCGATTGCGCCGAAGGTTTTAGCGAGCGTCGCGAGACAAAAAACGACGTCGCCATGATATCGAACTGCCAGCCGAGTTTACGCGCAATCACCAGCGCTTTTGGAACGTTCGGCGATTCCATGAAACCAAAACGCAGCCGCACGGTCGCGAATTTGTCGCTGATGGTCTCCATGCGCACGCGCTCGGTGGGATCCACCCGCGGCGTCTGCGCAGTTTCAATGGTTAGAATGACGTTATGTTCGTGAAGCACCTTGTTGTGCTTCAGATTATGCAGCAGCGCGGTCGGCACGAAACTCGGATCGCTCGTAAGGAATACGGCGGTGCCCTTGACGAAATGGGGCGGACGCTTTTCCAGGCTCTTGATCAGGTCCTTCAGCGGCACCTCGGTGCGCCGCGTCTTGGCAATCAGGATCGCGGCGCCCCGGCGCCAGGTCCAGATCAGGATCGCCATCGCGAGTCCGAACAACAGCGGCACCCATGCGCCCTCGAGCAGCTTCAGCAGATTGGCGCTGAAGAAGGTCATATCGACGACGACAAAGGGAAGGATGACTGCCGCCGCGGCCGCCGCCTTCCAATTCCACAACTTCCAGATCACGACGAAACCCATGATGCCGTCGGCGACCATGGTGGTGGAGACTGCGATGCCATAGGCGGAGGCGAGCCCGCTCGATGAGCGGAACAGCAGCACCAGCAGCAGCACGCCGATCAAGAGCAGCATGTTGACGCGCGGCAGATAGATTTGCCCGGCATGGGTTTCCGACGTGAAGCGGACCTCGAAGCGCGGCAAGAGACCGAGCTGCACGGCTTGGCGGACCAGCGAAAAGGCCCCGGTAATCACCGCCTGACTGGCGATCACGGTCGCCGCCGTAGCCAGCACGATC
Organism: Bradyrhizobium sp.; assembly: GCF_036009065.1. Lineage (GTDB taxonomy): Bacteria > Pseudomonadota > Alphaproteobacteria > Rhizobiales > Xanthobacteraceae > Bradyrhizobium. The sequence goes on from NZ_DASYMN010000102.1 coordinate 68,920, forward strand.
AGCGGCAGCAGCAGCCCTTCGGGAACCATCCGATAGAACGAATTCTCGATTGCCGCGGGATTGGAAAGCACCAGCGCGCCCTGGCCGAAATAATTGATCAGCAGCGCCGGCAGCACCAAAAAGAACCAGGCCGACTGAATAGGCTTGCGTCCGAAATGGCCGAGGTCGGCATAAAGTGCTTCACCGCCGGTCACCGCGAGAAACACCGCACCTAATGTAACGAGGCCGATCGTGCCATGGGAAAGCAGAAACTGAATCCCGTACCAGGGATTGATCGCTGCGAGGACGGAAGGGTCATCGCTGATGTGGACAAGTCCCATCACGGCAAGAACGCTGAACCATATAACCATCACCGGCCCGAACGCCGTTGCGATCCAGGCGGTGCCGCTGCTCTGCACCGAGAACAGCACGACCAGGATG
>NZ_DASYMN010000103.1:0-26987 GCF_036009065.1 Bradyrhizobium sp.
TCTGACCTCAGGCAAATCTGCAGTTATTGCGATGCTCCAACGGGTTTCAACAAGTCGCATCTGAAAGTGGGCTGACTTTCCGTGTCTCGAACTCCAATGATTTGAGTCACTTATTTTGAATCAGACTCTGAGGAGCCGCGCTCTTGCGCGGCGTCTCGAAGGATGGCCGCACACGCGCCCGTGGCCATCCTTCGAGACGCGGCCAAGGGGCCGCTCCTCAGGATGAGGGTTGAATGTGTGGCTCGAAAACGTGTTTTGGTGCTTTAGAGTATCACATATAAGACGGCGCTGCGTCGCGCGGACAGGGAGTCTAGCTTGGAACAGATTGTGTATGTCGATGGCGCGTTCGTGCCGGCCGCCGATGCAAAAGTGTCGGTGTTCGACCGGGGCTTCCTATTCGCCGACGGCATCTACGAAGTCTCGGCGGTACTCGACGGCAAACTGATCGACAACGATTCGCATCTCGCGCGGCTCGAACGCTCGGTCGGCGAGATCGCGCTGGCTTTGCCCGAAACGCTGCCGCGGATCGTGGAAATTCAGAAGGAGCTGATCGCGCGGAACGGCCTCATCGACGGCGTGATCTATCTGCAGGTGACGCGCGGCGCCGTCATTCCGCGCGATTTCGTATTCCCGAAAGAGGCCAAGCCGACATTCGTGATGTTCACCACGGCCAAGGACATCGTCAACGCGGCTTCGGCGAAGACCGGCATCGCGGTCAAAACCATGCCGGACATCCGCTGGGCGCGGCGCGACATCAAGAGCGTAGCGCTCTTGGCGCAGGTGCTGGCCAAGCAGGCCGCCGCGGAAGCCGGCTGTCAGGAAGCCTGGATGATCGAGGACGGCCAGGTCACCGAAGGCGGATCGTCGTCGGCCTTCATCCTGACACAGGATGACGTGCTGGTGACGCGGGAGAATTCCAGCGCGATCCTGCCGGGCTGCACCCGCAAGGCGGTGATGAAGCTTGCCGAAGAACGCCAGCTTCGCGTCGAGGAACGGGCATTTTCGGTTAGTGAAGCGCTGGCGGCAAAGGAAGCCTTCATCACCAGCGCGTCCCTGTTCGTGCAGGCGGTCGTGACCATCGACGGACAGAGGATAGCGAACGGCAGGCCCGGCCCGATGACAAACCGGCTACGCGAAATCTATCTGGAGTTTGCCCGCGCCACGGCGGTGTGACGTCTTACCAGTCGCCATGTTCAGTCGCCGGTCTTGACGTCGGCCAAAGCGCTGACGGCCGGGGCGTTGAGCGCGGTGCCGTCAACCGCAAACTGCGAGCCGTGGCATGGGCAGTCCCAGCAGGTCTCGAACGAATTCCAGTGCAGATGACAGCCGATATGGGTACACGCCGCCGAGCGGGCGTGCAGGGCGCCGTCCTTGCCGCGATAGGCGGCGATCTTGCTCAGGCCCTGTCGCACGACCGCGCCCTGGCCGGGCTTGAGGTCGTCCAACGATTTGAGTTCTCCCGGTGCCAGATATTCGGCGAAGTTCTTGACGGCCGTTAGGTTTTCGCGAACGAAATTGCCGATGCCTGAAGGCGTTTTTCGGGTGGGTTCGTAGACCTCCTGCCATTTCGCAGTGTCGCCGAGGATAAGCGCGGAATTGATCAGGCTTCCGGCCACGCCGTGAGTCATGCCCTGGCCGGAATCGCCGGTGTGGACGTAGATGTTTTGACTCCCCGGATTGCGCCCGATGAATCCTGCATAGTCGATGGTATCCAGCACCTGTCCCGACCAGCGATGGGTCACGTTCTTCGCAGCCGGAATGAGGTTGCGCGCCCACGCCTCCAGCGCCTCGAAGCGAAGATCCGCATCGTCTGCTTCTCCGCTCTTGTGGTCCGCACCGCCGACGATGAGGGTGTCAGCCGCGCCTTCTCCCGGCTGTAGACGCACGTAGTGATAGGGATCGAGCGTGTCCCAATACAATGCGTCGGGGATGGCGCCGCGTTTGATCGCAAACGCCATCGCATAGGTGCGGTAAGGCGCCATTTTGGTGTGAAGCGCCAAGGTATCGACGATCGGGGAGTTGGTAGCTACCACCGCCGCCTTTGCGGTGATGACGCCGCTGTCCGTCTTCGCCGCGACCGAACCATCCTTGCGCTCCTCGATTTCCCGAACGATGGTTTCGGAATAAAACACCCCGCCTTTCGCTTCGATGATCTCCGCCAGCCCTTTAAGATATTTGAGCGGATGAAAAGTCGCCTGGCGCGGATAGCGCAGGGCATGCTGATTGCCGCAATGGGCAAGGGGCACGCCGACCAGCCGGTGGACCGGCGCGCCCACCTTGCGCACCGCATCCAGCTCATCGTCGATGATCTTCGAATCGGTATTGAGCGCCTGAAACAGATAGCCGTCGAGGCGGCGGAAATCGCAGTCGATCGCTTCGCGCTTTTGAACGGCCTCGATCCGGTCGACCGCCGCGGCCTGGCTTTCGTAAAATGCGCGGGAAATCTCCTCGCCGCGCAATTTGATCATTTCCGAGGTTAGGTCGTCGCACAGCGGCGCCAGATGCGCGGTGGTACGGGCGGTGATGCCGCCGGCGATGCGTCCGCGGTCGACGATCATCACCGCCAAGCCCTTCAGCGCGAGTTCGTAACCCGTCGAAATGCCTGCGATCCCTGAACCGGCGATGATCACATCGCAGGCTTGATCGCCCTCGAGGGGGCGGGCATCCGGCGCGACCTCAATATCCATCCATAATGACTTGCTGCGAAGATCGTTGGAATTGCCCATTGGTTATCGTTCTTCAATAATAAAAAAACGGCCGTCCGTCGTGGAATCAAAGGGGCTCGGTGCGGCATTTGCCGAACCGAGCCTCTTTCCTCTAGCTCGCCGCCCTCCGGTTGACGCCCTTGCGCAGCGCGACCGTGTTGAGCTTGGTGTTGGCGGCTTTTTCCTCATTGAGATTGGTGGTCAGGAACCGGACGATGTCGTCATGGCCGAGTTCCTCGGCCCAGGCGATCAGCGTGCCGTAGCGCGCGATCTCGTAGTGTTCGACGGCCTGCGCATTCGCGATGATGGCGGCGTCGAGCACCGACTTGTCGTCGACCTCGCCGGCGGTTTCGTCGGCTTCCTTGATCAGGCCGTCAATTGCCGGGCAATCGGTGCCCGATGGCGTCTTGCCGAGCTTCTTGAAAACCTGATCCAGCCGCTCGATCTGCTTGTTGGTCTCTTCGAGATGCGTTTTGAGACCCTGCGCGAGATCGCGGTTGGTCGCCTTGTCGATCATCTTGGGCAGCGCCTTGGTGATCTGCTGCTCGGCGTAATAGATGTCCTGCAGGCCGTGCAGCAGCAGGTCGTCCATTGTCTTGATGTCTTTCGAAAACAGTCCCATGTGGTGTCCTCCAAATAAAATTGCGAGCCCGAAAAAGGCTGTGCGAAATCAACATTTTTGTAAGAGGGTGGTTCCGCGACTTCGGTAGCTTGCAACTTACGTCGCCGACCGGACATTCAATGCCGAGGCGACGTTCCACTTCGCATGTCGCGAATTTTGAAGGCCAGCACGCTGCCGGACAGTATCGCGCCGACGCAATTCGCCGCGACAATGACCCAATCGCTTTTCAGCAGTCCATAGGCGATCCAGAGCAACAGGCCGGCGGTGAGGGTGATCAGCATTTTCAGCGACAGGTCGTCGGTCGATCCGCGCGGCCAGGCCTTACGGACCTGGGGAATATAGGACAGCGAGGTGAGAACCGCGGCGCAGACGCCGATCCACGGAATGATGACCTCGATCATTGTTCAAAACATCGGAAACGCCACGCTGGAATTCTTCCCAACGGCATCATTTGTGCGGCTTTCCCAGCAGCCCCAATTCCTTGCGCACCGCGGCGGCGGAATTTCCGACCTTGTCGACGGTGCGCTGCAACTCGTCCCTGGTGACGCGGAGATGCCTGGTCCAGTATTGCCCTTCGTGCGGTTGGCCCATATGGCTTCGGTCGCGCTGGCCTTTGTCAAGGAGATCGTCACTCATGTTTTAGTCCCTAAGACGTTCAGTCCTTAAGACGCGAGAAAGACCCCGCCTGCGGGATGAGGCGAGGCCTTTCACTGCCTTGCCGCGTTCGCGACCCGGCCGAACATTGCGCTTCGCTCTGCGCCTAGCGGTTCATGAACAGCGCAAGAAGCAGAATGATCGGAAGCGGAATTCCGATTAACCAGAGCAGTGCACCTTTACCGAAGCCCATGTCAGCCTCCTTGAATTTTGACTGCACGAACAACGCCGACCGGTTTCGTAGGTTCCGCCGAACCGCAATCGCCGCAAGTTGGCCTGCAAAAGTTTTTGCGGAACCAAATACGCCGGGCTGGACCGTTAAAGCCTGCGCGGCAATCGGGGCTGGCCCAGAGAGGATTCCAGCGCGGCGCGGTCCCATTCGGCGGCATTGGCCGCGGCTTCGTAAGTGCTTTGCAAAAAATCCAGCAGCGCGCCGTCGGGATCTGCGGCGGTGCGCACCGCATCGTAAGGCAGAATGAACTCGCCCAGGGCTTGGCTAAAAAACGCCGCATCCGGCCGCACCGGCGTGGTGGCGAAGCCTTCGGGCGCAGGATAGGCGTAGGAATAGAACGCGGGATAATCGATCGCACCGCCACCCGGCCAGAAGCCTGCGCTGCTGACTTCGTGGGAATAGGCCTCCTGCGCCACCGCATCCGGAAGATTGGGCACCCCGCCGGGATGGCGCGGCGCGCTACGTCCGGAAAAACGGGTCACCGCAAGGTCAAAACTGCCCCAGAAAAAATGCACCGGGCTGGATTTGCCGAGGAAGCCGGTGCGGAACTTTGCGAACACGCGGTCGGCCTGCCGCAGCACCTGCCAGAAGCGGTGCGCGGCGTCGGGATCGTAGCAAGCATGCACCTGATCATCGGGAAAGCGGATCGGGTCCGGCAATTCGTTCGGCCTGTCGTCGATTTTGATATCGATGCCGAGTTCGGCAAGCGCTGATATCACCGCGGCGTAAAACGCGGCGACCGGTTGCGCGGTCAGCGGCACTTGCCGCTGTTGCCCGTCGCTGGTCGAAATGCGCAGGGTTTGATCGATGAAATCGAAATCGATCTGGAACGACCGCGCGCCATCGGGAACAGGCGACGTGGTCAGGCCTCTGGCGGTGACATACAGCGCAACATGCCAGGAATGATTGAGCCAAGGCGTTCGCGTCAGGCGAATCTTGCCGACGATCTGGGTCATAAGATGCAAGGTCTCGCTGGTCTCGCGCCACGCCGCATAGGGCAATTCCGGCCAAGCTCCGCGACTACCTTGCCCGCTTCCCATGGTCATGACTAAGCGGTCTGGCGCGAGGCGGGCGAATCAAATTTGCGGTTGATCGCGTCCGGCGCCTGCATGGCCTCAGCCAATGATTTCCGCAACGCCTCGAGCGAGTAGGGCTTTTGCAGCAACGTAAATCCCTCCGCGAGCGCGGCGGCGGCGCGGTCGCTGTAACCGGAGGCAAGCACCACCGGCGTCTCCGGGTGGTGTTCCCGGATCAGGCGGCCGAGCTCAAGGCCGCTCATGCCGGGCATCACGATGTCGGAAAACACCAGGTCGATATCGCGGCGCTGGTTCAGGATGTCGACCGCGACTTCAGCGGAGGCCGCGCAAACCACCTTGAAACCGCATTGCTCGACATAGTCGGAGCCGACCGCCGACACATCCGGGTGATCTTCCACCAGCAGCACGGTCGCGGGCTTGGCGAGCGGGGCCGGGTCGTCGGCGGTTTGGCTCTCCACCTGCAGAGCTTCATCGCAACACGGCAGAAATAGCTCGAATGTCGTGCCGTTACCGGAATGGCTGGTGACGGTGATCGCTCCGTGCGATTGCTGGACAAATCCGTAGACCTGGCTCAGTCCGAGCCCGGTGCCGCGGTCGACCTTCTTGGTGGTGAAAAACGGCTCGAAGATGCGGTCGCGGATGTCGTCCGCGATGCCTGAGCCGGTATCCGAAAACCCAACCACGGCGAACTCGCCGGTCAGCCCGTTGGGGCCGGAATTTTCATCAAGCGTAGCGGTCTTGACGGAGATTGCAATTCGTCCGCCGTCGGGCATGGCGTCGCGAGCATTGAGGGTGAGGTTGAGCAGGGCGATCTCGAATTCGTCGGGATCGATCCTGACCATGACCTTTTGCTGCGGAACCTTGAGCCCGATCTCGATATCCCCCGGGACCGATTGGCGCAGAATCTCGCGAAATTTCTCGATGCAGTCGCCAAGGTCGATCACTTTCGGCGACAGGCTTTGGCGCCGGGCGAACGACAGCAACTGGCGCGTCAGGTTGGATCCCTTCCGCACCGCCGATTCGATCATGTCGAGGGAGCGTAGGTCTGCCGGGTCATGATGCCGGCGTTTCAGCCTTTGCGCCGATCCTCCGACCACCATCAACAAATTGTTGAAGTCATGCGCGACGCCACCGGTCAGCTGGCCCAGTGCTTCCAGGCGCTGCGATTGCTTCAGCGCGTGTTCGGCGACTTGCCGCCGCGTCGCCTCTTCATAGAAACGCCGCGTCCGCTTCAGCGCCAGCAGCACGATCGCAATCAGCGCCGCGGTTGCCGGCAATCCGAAGATCAGGTGGGCGCCCATTTGCGAAAACCAATGAGCGCGGATCGCCTGGGTTTCCAGCCCGGCGACGACGAAAACCGGAAACCCCGAAACTTTGCGATAGGCGATCTTGCGCTCGACGTTATCGAGCTTTGAAGTGAGCAGCAGCGTGCCTTCCGAGTTCGCGCGAATGGCTTTGAGCAATTCGCCGTTCGGCAACAGCGCGGGAATATCGCTCGGCGGAAACCGCGCCAGGATCAGTCCGTCGTCGCGGATCAGCGATGCATAGTTTCCCGCTTCGCGGCTGATCTTCGCATAGAAGCCCGAAAAATATTCCGGCAATATCGACGCCTGGATCACGCCGTTGAAACTTCCATCCGGAGAGGATCGCCGCCGGCTGATCCCGAAAAACGGCGCGCCGCCATAGGGCGGCCGCGGCCGCAGCACTTCGCCGACATAGATCCCGATGTCCCGATCGATATGCGACTTGAAATAATCGCGATCGGAAAAATCGATACTCGGCGCCGGATAGACCAGGCTGTTGACCAGCGCGTGGCCGTTCCTGTCGAAGATCCAGACCGATTTGATCTGTTCCGAACTGTCCGCCAGCCGCTCGAAACGGCGATGCAGGTTTTCCTCGTTGGCCGCGATCCGCTCGTCGGGCATGTCGCGGACGACTTCGTTGATCTCCGCGATGCTGCGTTCGACGCTTTCGAACACCTTGAGCGCATGCTCGGTGACGACGTCCCGCGTGCGGTCGATTTGCCGCTCGGCGATAACCTGGTTGTTCTGATAGCCGAGCCAGGAGGCGTAGACGAAAAGCGCGGCCGGCAGCGCGACCGACGCCACCAGAATGCCGTGCAATAACCGGATCGAATCCCGTTGCGCCGTCAGCATACTCAGTTTGTCCGTCTGCCCGCGCGGCAGATTATATGAATCGCGGGCGAAGTCTATCTGATGTAAAAACCGGTTAATCGATAGCGTTGAGGGAACCACGATAGCAAAGCAGCGTCCAAGGATAGCAAAGCAGCATCCAGGGGAGTGAAACATGGCGGAACAACAAGCCAGTCCGAGCGGCCCCGATCTGGCGCAGGGAGTAAGCTTAAGCGAATTCAGCGGGGAGACCTTGCTTGGACATGTCGGCGACCTGGATGTCTTGCTGGTGCGCGCCGGCGGGGAGGTTTTCGCCATCGACGCGCATTGCAGTCATTATCACGGGCCGCTCGCCGATGGGCTCGTCGTCGGCGAGAGCATCCGCTGTCCCTGGCATCACGCCTGTTTCGATTTGCGCAGCGGAGAAGCCACGCGCGCGCCGGCCCTCAATCCGCTTTCAGTCTGGCAGGTCGAGCACGAGGGCGATCGAATCGTCGTCAGGCAAAAGCGCGAGCAGCCCACGTCGCGCCGCACAGCTCCCATGGCTGCGCCGGACAGGATCGTCATCGTCGGCGGCGGCGCGGCGGGTTTTGCCGCGGCCGAGATGCTGCGGCGCCAGGAATATCGCGGTAGTATCGTGATGCTGAGCAGCGATGCCGCACCGCCGGTCGACCGGCCGAACCTGTCGAAAGATTACCTCGCCGGCAGCGCGCCGGAGGACTGGCTGCCGCTGCGCCCGGACAGTTTTTACGCCGAAGCTGATATCGACCTGCGGCTCGAGAGCGATGTCGTCTCGATCGATCCCAGGGCGCGCAACGTCGTCCTCGCCGGCGGCGATGCTGTCGCATACGACCGCCTGCTGCTGGCGACCGGGGCAGAACCGGTGCGGCTGCCGATTCCCGGCGCCGATCAGCCGCACGTCCATACGCTGCGCTCGCTCTCCGATTGCCGCGCCATCATCGATGCGGTGAAAGGCGCGCGCCGCGTCATCGTGATCGGCGCGAGTTTCATCGGGCTTGAGGCCGCAGCCGCGTTGCGCGCGCGCGAAATCGAGGTTCACGTCGTGGCGCCGGAGCAGCGGCCGATGGAACGCGTGCTCGGCCCCGAAATGGGCGATTTCGTGCGCGCGCTGCATGAAGAGCACGGCGTCATCTTTCATCTCGGCGATACCTTGGTTGGCATCGACGGCAAGCGCGCCACGCTCAGGAGCGGCGGCGTGCTGGACGCCGATGCGGTGGTCGTCGGCGTCGGCGTACGGCCGCGGCTGGCGCTGGCCGAACAGGCCGGCCTTGCGCTCGATCGTGGCGTCGCGGTGGACGCGTACCTCGAAACCAGCATCCCCGGTATCTATGCCGCCGGCGACATCGCGCGGTGGCCCGATCCGCATTCGAAAGAGAATATCCGGGTCGAGCATTGGGTGATAGCTGAACGCCAGGGCCAGACCGCCGCGTGCAACATGCTGGGAGCGCGCGAGGCGTTCGACGCGGTGCCGTTTTTCTGGAGCCAGCATTACGACGTGCCGATCAATTATGTCGGCCATGCCGAGAAGTGGGACTACATTGCGATCGACGGCGACATCGCGGGCAGGGATTGCCTGCTGAAATACAAAAGCGGGGACCGCGTGCTCGCGGTTGCCTCGATCTACCGCGATCTCGACAGCCTCAAGGCGGAACTTGCGATGGAGCAGGCGCGATGCGCTAGCCCGTAGGGTGTTCAAAGGCGCTCTTCGCGCCGTGCCCACCATTAGACTCTCGCATCCGGATCAAGGTGGTGCGCACGGCGCAAGTTGCGCCTTTGCCCACCCTACGATCTACTGCGGCAAGCTTGCGTAGCCCGCCAAAACGGAATTAGCTGCGCGCCGTCATGACCGAGCCTGAAAGGTGAAATAGCAGATGAACAACAACATGGGACGGCGGGACTTTTTGGCCACGGCGGCACTGGTCGGCGCCGTTGCGGCGGCCGCGCGCGGCTCGCTGGTCGATGCCGCGGCAGCTGCCTCTGAAGCGGGCGATAGCATTATTTCGGCCTCGGCCGGCGAGCTTGCCGAAGCGATCCGCTCGAGGCGGCTGAGCTCCAAAGCCGTCGTCGAAGCGCATCTCGACCGCATCGCCAAAGTCAATCCAAAGCTCAATGCCATCGTTCAGTTGACCGCGGAGGCGGCGCGCAGCGAGGCCGATGAGGCGGACGCGGCAGTAGCCCGCGGCCAGATCAAGGGCCCGCTTCATGGCGTTCCCGTCACCATCAAGGACACCCTGGAGACAGCCGGCGTCATTTGCACGGGCGGTACCAAGGGCCGCGCCAATTTCGTTCCCAAGGCGGATGCCACCGTCGTTGCGCGGCTGCGCAATGCGGGTGCAATCGTTCTTGGAAAAACCAATGTGCCGGAGCTGGCCGGCGCGCTTGAATCCGACAATCTGATCTATGGACGCACCAACAATCCCTATGACCTCACCCGCACGCCCGGTGGCAGCAGCGGAGGCGAGTCCGCAATCGTGGCGGCCTGCGGCTCACCGCTTGGTCTTGGCACCGACGCCGGCGGCAGCATTCGAGTCCCCGCGCATTTTTGCGGGCTGGCCGCGATCAAGCCGACCTCCGGGCGCGTGCCGCGCACCGGACAGTTTCCGATGCCGCTCGGCGCCCGAAATCCGGTATTTCACGTCAGCCTGATCGCGCGAAAGGTGAGCGACCTCGCGCTGGCATTGCCGATTATTTCCGGTCCCGACTTCCGCGACAGCACCATCGTTGCAATGCCGCTGGGCGACCCAAATGCCGTCGTGCTGACCGGATTGAAGCTGGCGTTCTTCGAGGACGATGGTGCGGCGACACCGACAAATGAGATTGCCGCCGCGGTGCGCGATTGCGCGAAAGCGTTCACGGAGGCCGGCGTCAAGGTCGAAGAAAAAAGGACACCGGATTCGGAAAAGGCGGCCACCGTCTATCACGATATGAGTCGCGGAGATGGGGGTGCCGGCACCCGCGCATTCCTGAAAAGCATCGGTACCGATGAAATTTCTCCGCTGTTCGAAAGGGCGCTGGCCAATTCGGTGGCGCCCGCGATGGCCAACCCGACGGAAGCGCTGGCGGCATTCGTGCGCTGGAATCTGTTCAATAACGCGATGCTGCGTTTTATGGAAAATTACGACGCGGTGTTGTCGCCGGTAGCGCCGTATGCGGCCCTGCCGCACGGTACGAGCTTCGACGAGCAGAACCGCAAGGGTTTTGGCTACGCGCAGATGTACAATCTGACGGGATGGCCCGCGGCAACGGTGCGGGTCGGCACCTCGCCCGATGGCCTGCCGCTTGGCGTTCAGGTGGCGGCGCGGCCGTGGCGCGAAGATGTCGCGCTGGCTCTGGCGGCGCATCTCGAAAAGACTTTTGGCGGCTGGAAAATGCCGCCCGCGATGTAGGTCCGTAGGGTGGGCAAAGCGAAGCGTGCCCACCATCATGCATCAAATGGCCGAAGGTGGTGGGCACGGCGCAAGCGCGCCTTTGCCCACCCTACGATCTGGAAAATGCCGCCCGCGATGTGAGCTGGCGCGCCTTGAGCCGTCCGCGTTACTTTTCTTCCGCCGCGGTCGAGGTCCCCGGCCCTTCGCCCATGATCAGCAATACCGCATCTTCGTCCTTGGCGCCGTCCCAATGCACCTGCTTGGCGAAGTGGGTGACGAAGCTGCCGGCGGGCATCGGGGTGGTGTTGGCGGGATCGAATTTCGGTCCCGAGCCTACCCACCATGTGCCCTGCAGCACGACGATGTAACGGTCGTTGGGATGGAAATGCGGCCGGCTGAAATGGTTGCCCTTGGTCCATTTGTTGTAGACCGCGTAGAAGCCCGGCTTGCCGGGATCGCCGACAACAACGGCGCTTTGCGCACCATTGGCGTTAACAGGTCCCCACGGTATCTGATCCGGCAGCTTGTAGATTACCGCGGCGGGATTGAGCTCGGCTGCCCGGGTTGCGCCAATGGCGCCGACAAGAATAGTGGGTACGACGAGATATTGCCAAAACCGGTTTGCGGCTCTCATTGTTTTCTCCCTGTCGGCCTTGTGACGGGTTTGCGGGCGCAGGCTCATCTGATTATTCGGCCATGCTAGCCGGTCTATTTGGCGCGGTGCAAGGCGTGCGCGCATGCGAGACCGGCGAAGGCGCAATCACAACGCAACTGCAGCATGAAAAACGCGTTTACGTTACCCGTGGCGGCCTCTATGTTCCGCGCAACGAAAAACTCAAAAGGGAGGACACCTTGATGAAACGCCTATCGATACTCGCAGCCGGACTGCTGGTTGGCGCCGCGGCCTTGCAATATTCGAACGTGGCGTCCGGCCAGGACGGCTGGGTCACGCTCGTCGACAGCTCCAAAATGGGCGATTGGGATGAGGTCGGAAAAGCCAATTGGGCGATGAAGGACGGCGCGCTCACCGCCGACAAGCTCGACGGCAAGGATCTCTCCTACCTCGTCAGCAAAACGTCCTACAAGGATTTCCAGATCAAGGCCGAGTTCTGGGCCGATGATGACGTCAACAGCGGCATCTTCATCCGCTGTCAGGATCCGAAAAAGATCGATGCCAAGCTTTGCTATGAAGTTAACATCTTCGACAAGCGGCCGGACCCCTCCTACGGAACCGGCGCGATCGTCGACGTCGCCAAGGTCGATCCGATGCCGAAGGCCGGTGGCAAATGGAATACGTACGAGATCACGGCGCAAGGGCCGCGCCTTGTCGTCGTGCTCAACGGCCAGAAGACCGTCGACGTCCAGGACAGCAAGCTCGCCAGCGGTCCGTTCGCGCTGCAATATGGCTCGGGCGTGCTGAAGTGGCGCAAGGTGCAGATCAAGCCGCTGTAGAGGGTCTCGTGCCCCGGACGCAGCGCAGCGCGTAGCTCTTGCGAAGCGGTGCGCTGCAGAGCGGGGGCCGTAACGAGCGCCGGTATCGGTACAGTGCCGGTTCTGCGGAGCGGCATGAAGAACGCCGCACCGCGCCCGGGACACGATTACGCGACTGGAGACAAATCCGTATCGATGCGAACCGGCTCACCCGCTTTCAACGGGTGCGCCTTCTGGTGCCAGGCCCATGCGGTCCGCACGATGGTTGCGGGATCGGAATGACTAGGGGAAAATTGCAGCGTTTCGCGCGCCGCCGTCGGATCGGCGACGAGATAGGCCGGATCGCCCGGTCGGCGCGGCTTGATGACATGCGGCACTGCGTGGCCGGTCTCGGCCGCGATGGTGGCCAGGATTTCGCGCACCGAAAAACCCGCGCCGGTACCGAGATTATAAGCCCCGCCGCAATGTCCCTGCATCAATAGCTTCAGCGCCAGCACATGCGCGCCCGCAAGATCGGTGACATGGATATAGTCGCGGATCGCGGTACCGTCCGGCGTATCGTAGTCGTCGCCGAACACCGCGAAGTCGGCGACATGACCTTGCAGCGCCATCATCGCGCGCGGGATCAGATGAGTTTCGTGTTCGCGCTTTTCGCCGATCCCGCCGGAGGCGTCGGCTCCGCTGGCGTTGAAATAGCGCAAGGCAAATGCTCCCAGCCCATAGGCGCGGCGATAGTCGGCGAGAATCCGCTCGATCATCCATTTCGAAGCGCCATAGGGATTGATCGGCTCGCAAGGGTAGCTTTCGGGCAAGGCCTTGCTGTCGGCATTGCCGTAGACCGCGCCGGTCGAGGAAAACACCAGGCGATTGCAGCCGGTCTCGCGCATCGCATCCAGCAAGGACAATGTGCCGCCGACATTGTTGGTGTAATATTTCTGCGGGTCGGCGACGGACTCGCCGACCAGGCTCGATGCCGCAAAATGCATCACCGCGACGATGTCGTGCCGTGTGAATGCATGTGCGAGCCTGGCGCCGTCGCGCAGATCGCCTGATATCAGCGAACCGGTGACGAAACTGCGGTGCCCGGTGGAAAAATTGTCGTAAACCACCGGATGATAGCCGGCGGCATCCAGCGCCCTGCAGCAATGCGAGCCGATATAGCCCGCGCCGCCAGTCACCAGTACTGCCGGTCGACCGTTCATGTCAGCCTCGCGGCGTGCCGTCGCTGCCCGACGGCCGGCTCTTGTTGAACAGCAGATAGAGTGCGCGCGGATTGGTGGTCAGATAGCGCCAGAACAGCCGGCGCGGCTCCAGCCAGATCCGCCATGCCCATTCCAGCCCCGCGGCCTGCATCCACCGCGGCGCGCGGGCGCGGCTTCCCGACAGGAAGTTGAACAATCCGCCGGATGTCTTGATGACGCCGACATTGCACAAGCGCGGCGTGAATTCCTCGACAAAGGCCTGCTCGTAGGGCACCCCCAGCGCGACCCACAGATAGTCCGGCGCCAGTGCGTTGATTTCGTCGACCTTGGCGCGCAACGCGTCACCTCTCAGATAGCCGTGCGAATGCCCGACGATCTGCAGATCGGGGTACATGTTCCGGACATTGGCGACCGCGAGCGCGTTTTCTTCCTCGTCCGCGCCGAACATGTAGAAGGTCAGCCGCGCCGCCGTGGCCTTGCGTGCGACGACATGAAACAGGTCGGTAGTCGCGACGCGCTGGGGGAGCGGCGGCTTTGATCTCAGCCGCGACACGGTGACCAGCGGCTGGCCGTCGGCATTGATGAGGTCGGCGGCGCGGAACAGGCGTTCGGTCATCGGCTCGGTCGAGCAGCGCGCCAGCACCTCGCCATTGGCGGAGGTCAGATACAGCGGACGGCTGACGGAGCGCTCCGGGAACACGGTGCCGATCATGAAGTTCGCGGTCTGCTCGATGTCGAGCACGGCGAGACGAAGGCCGCCCAGCGAGATCCGAGGCACGCTCGCCGTGGCAGCCCTTCCGACGGGATTTTTGCGGCGCTCAAGCATAACGTTTGTCTCGCTGCTGCATGCCCGCGGGGGTGAGTTCATTGAGGACGACACCGATCAGCTTGCGCTCCGCGCCGCCGAGTGCTGCGATGACGTCTTCCATGGCGTCGTTGATATCGAGGTCGGCCGGCAGCATCGCGACGAGGCCGTCGGAGGTATCGAGCAGTTTGCGATCGGCGGCGCTCCAGGGCATCGCCGGTCCGTCCAGAATTACGAGATCGTAGCCGGCGCTGGAGCGCGCCTGCGCGATGGCCTTGCGGATGGCGTCGCTGGCCTTGACGTCGGAACCCTTGAGCGTTGGCAGGATCGAAATTCCGTTAGCGGTCTCGATCGCGCGGGAGGCCTTGGTGCCGATGCTGAGCCAGCCAAAGCGGCTGGCTTCGGTCCTGCCGGCGCCGGTCACCTTGCTTGAGAGCGCATGCTGCGCGTGATCGGCATCGATCATCAGCACCTTGACGCCGTCGCGTGCCGCCGCCAGCGCGGCATTCAGCGCAACAACGGTGCGGTCTGCGCTGCTGCCGGCGCCGATTACGGCAAGGACCGGCGTCAGGCCCGACGAGCGCTTGGTTGCGGTTTCGCATAGCTGGTGGATCGCGGCGACGAACGCGCCCGGCGGAATATTTGTGCGCAGCGTCGGCCAGCCCATGCGCGTGACATCGCAAACGCCGGGTACGGCCAGAATACCGGTCAGCGTGCGCAGGACGTCGGTTTCCTGCAGCCGCGCGATCAGCGGCTTTTCGAGCGATACGGCCGCGGGCTCCGGTGGCGGATTGCTCGGCTGCGCGGGCGGTTTCGGCGGCTCGATCGAAATCTTCAGGTCCGGCGACAGCGTCGCCCGTGGCTTCTTCTGCGGCGCCTGCACCGTCGTCGTCACCGGGACCGGGATCGACAGCCGCTCGACCGCGACGATCCATGCCGCCGCCGCCAGCGCGCCGATCGCAAAGCCGATCATGGCGATCAGGCTCATTGCGGGCGGGAAGACGCGCCGCTGCGGCGCGGTGGCCTCGCCGATGATGCGCGCCGCCGAGGTGTTCAGGCTTTCCTGTTCCTCGGTTTCGCGCGAGCGCTTGAGGAACGACTGATAGACGTTGCGATTGGCGTCCACATCGCGCTCGAGCTCGCGCAGCCGCACCGAGGCCTGGCTGAGGTCGACGCTCTGATGCTTTTGCGAGTCGAGCGCCTTGGTCAGCGAGGCCTCATAGTCGCGCGCGCGGGTAAGGTCGTTCTTGGCCGATTGCGAGAAACGATTGAGTTCCTCGGTGATATTCTTGCGCAGGTCTTCGACCTGTTTCTCCATGTTCCTTAGCGAGGGATGCAGCGGCCCCAGCTCGCCGGAGAGTTCGGCGTACTTCCGCCGCGCCTCGGCGTATTGCGCGCGCAAGTTGGCGATGGTCGGAGACTGCAGTGCCTCGGGAATGGCGCCGGCATCGCTGGCGCCGCGCCGCGAGGCCTCGATCTGGTCGTATTTGGCCTGCGCATCGAGGGTCAGCGCGTGCGCCGCGGCCAGCCGCTGCGTCATCGCCGAAAGCTGCTGGTCGCTGACCAGCGTGTCCTGGGTGCCGACGAAATTGTTCTGCGCCTTGTAGACGGCCAGCGCATTTTCGGAGGTGCGAAGCCGGTCCTGCAACTCCTTCAGCCGGCCCGACAGGTCGTTGGTGGCGCGTCGCGCTGCGTCGGCCTGCGACTGCTTGGATTCGGCAAGGTAGGCCGCCGAGACCGCATTGGCGAGCATCGCGGCTTTCGCGGGCTCGGTCGACCAGACTTCGATATCGACCACATAGGTGCGGTCGGTCCGCCTGACATTGATGTGGCGGTTCAAGGCGTCGAGCAGCGCGGCCATCCGGCCGGCATTGGCATCAACCGACGACTTGGCGCCGAAGCTGATGAGCTTCAACAGCGTTCCCATCAGGCTCGTGGTCTCGCCGCCGAACTCCGGATCCTTGTCGAGCCTGGTGTCCTCGATCACCCGCAACAGGACGTTGTTCGAGGTGATCAGCCGCGCCTGGCTTTCGACCACCATCGACAGGCCCGAAATATCCTGGGAACGCGGCGTCAGCTCGCGGTCCACCAGCTGCAATTCGCGCGGGTCGACGTAGAGCTGCGCGGTCGCGGCATAGCGCGGCGTCAGACTCTTGCCGATCATCACCGCCGCGCAGGCGCAGATCAGCGCCGCCGCCACGATCGCGACCTTGCGCCGCCACAACAGGCGGATCAGATCGATCACGCTGAAGCTTGCGGCCGGATGCGACGGCGCC
Organism: Bradyrhizobium sp.; assembly: GCF_036009065.1. GTDB lineage: Bacteria > Pseudomonadota > Alphaproteobacteria > Rhizobiales > Xanthobacteraceae > Bradyrhizobium. Next base: position 16,486 of record NZ_DASYMN010000103.1, read on the forward strand.
TTCACGGCGTCGGGTTTCGGCTGACTTATCGGCTGGTCATATGCAAGCATGGGCCCCTGCTTCCGGTTTTGCCGGCGCGCGCGCCGGGTGAGGGGTTACTCTTCGCGACATGCCATTGGCGGCCGGTTGCCATGCGGAACCGGCTGCAGAAGGAAAATTAACCATACTCATTGAGGGAGTATTCACTGCAAAGGCAAAAAAAGCGTTTAGACGCCGGCGCATCGCAGTGCCTCCGCCATGTTCAAAACCGGGATTTTCCGGCGCGAAGCCGCCTGCAGCGCCTCGCTCAGCAGCGCCGGCGAACAGCCGTAGGGGCTGGGCTCGTCGGCGACGTCGTGGGTATAGAAAATTAACCATCCGTTACAGGTTCGCGCTTCGTCCATCGCGCGCTCGATCCCCTCGCGATCGATGCGCCGGTCGATCAGCGGCATCGCCCGTAGGAATTGCAGATCGACGGTGCCGCTGTTGACGCCGGGAACGATGCTGCGGCAGGATTTGAAGACGGTTTTTAGCTGCCGTTTGCGCACGAACGACCCGTATCCGAACGGATACGCGAAATTCTCGATCCGGATCGACGAATCCAGCGACCGCAAATAGTCCTGGTTACGCTCGATCTCGGCGTTCAGCGCCCCGGCATCGAGGTCGCAGGCCCGCTTGTGCGAGAAGGTGTGGCAGGCGATTTCGTGGCCGCCACGATGAAGCGTGACGACGTCTTCGCCATCGACCATGTCCCACAGCGCCGACGAGGTGCCGACCTGGCTGCCGATGACATAGAAAGTCCCGCGCGCGTCGTGCGCTTCGAGGATCGCGGCGCCGACCGTGGCGGCGCTTTTCGGAACGTCGTCGAAGGTGAAGCTGACCATCGGCGTTGCATTGGGCAGGGCGAACGGCTCGACGCGCAAGTGCATCGCCATCCGGTGGCTGAATCTCGCTCTGGCTTCGGAGATCGGGTTCATGGTTCAGCGCTTTCGCAAAATCACGTGGTAATCGCCGCGCCGGACGTCGGCCTTTCCGGGCAGGAAAAGGTTGGCGACGACGGCGATGGCGTCGAGCAAAGCGGCAAGAACCGGCTTGCGCGCCCGCATTTCGGGGAAGCGCGGGCTCTCGTATTCCCGCCGGTAGATCACCTGAAGCCCGTGCTCCCTTGCAAAGGTCTCAAGCCTCGAGAGCGAAACCAGCGGATGAAAGAAGGTCGGGAACGGCGCCTGACCGGGCTCGCCGGCGTGTCTGTCGCCGCGCACATGGCGGTAGAACCAGACGTGGAACCAGTGCGGCGAATATTTCGTCACCACCCCGGACAGCGATTTCGGATTCGGCGCGCCGATCAGGATCAGGCCACCTTGCTTCAGCGCCTCGCAAAAGCGAAGCAGTGCCGCCTCCACGTCGGCAAGGTGCTCGATGACGTTGTAGCAGATCACAAGATTGAAGGTTGCGGGCTTGAACCGATAGCTCTGGATGTCGCCGAGGATTGTTTTGTCGGCGTAAGTGTTGTTGCGGATCTGGTCTTCGTCGATATCGACCACGGTGACATGAGCGCGATCGAGCACGCTCAGCGGCAGAAAACTGGTCGATCCGCCGCCGGCTTCATAGATCGCGAGTTTTCCAGGCGGCAGCACTGCGCGGAGGATGCCGTGGGCGGCGAGCAGGCTTTCCCGCGCGTCGCCGGACGGCAGATCGAGCAGCGATTTTGGATGCACGGAGGCGGGCGACAGCAGCGCGTCGACCCCGTCGAGGGGAATCGCTGTGTTGAAATCGCTGGCGACGTTCTTGTTCATTTGTTCTTCAAATCCCGTTCTATCCAATGCCCATGCTGGCGAGCTTGGACCTGAAAAGCGTCAGGCCGTTCTTCGAGCGCGCGCGAAGCCGGGAGATGTCGAACGCCCAGCACAGCGCGGCGTAGCTGGCGAGGCCTGCGAAAGCCAGGATGACGCATGCGGCCAGATCGGACACATGCAAATAGCGGTCGAGCGCGCCGACCAACAGCGCCATCATCAATCCGGCAATCATCGTCAGTGCCAGCTGGCCAAGCGGAATCGGGATCGGAAACGCCCGGCGGCTGAGGATCAAGGCGCCGACGAATCCGAATACATCCGCGCCGAGCCGCGCCCACGCCGCGCCAACGACGCCGTATTTGTCGATCAATATGACCGACAGGATCACATTGGCGGCGATGATCGAGACCGTATTGATCAGGTAGAACGAATTACGGCCGGACAGCAGGAAGCTGACATGCAGATATTGCTGCGTCAGGATCTGGAACACCACCGCGACGGCGATGATGGGCATGATCTCCGCGGCAGTCTCGCGAAAATCGACGCCGAGTACGACATTGGCGATGTGCGGCGCGATGACCGCAAACCCCAGGCATGCCGGCAGCGTGATGCTGAACAGCAGTTCGGCGCATTCGCTCAAATGCGACCGCACCGCAGCCCGTCCCTGATTGGCATGGATCAGGACGGCCATAGGGAAAAACGCGGCGGCGGCGCTGATCGCCGGCATCATCAGGGTCTGCCGGACGAGGTCGAGGCCAGCGATGTACTTTCCGGCATCCGCGGCGCCAACCAGGTTGGCGATCATGAACCGGTCGGTCACGCTGGAGATGGCGAGCAGCGTGAGCGATATGGTTAGCGGCAACCCCTGCCTTGCAGCGGCCAGCAAGGCGGAGCGGTCGAACTTGACAACGGTCCCGCGCCAGGCGTGTGCCTGGACCCATGTCGCGAGCAGATAGGCCAGTGCGGATGAGGCCAGCAAAAGAAATCCCGAGCGGTCGATCAAGGCAAAGACCATGCCGAGGCAAAGAACCGATAATGCGCGAACCAGCGCGGCCTTCATGGCCGTCTTGGCCAGCAGCCTGGCGCGAACCAGATCCTGCGTAATCTCAAACAGGCCGACCGCGACCGCGAGCCCGACCGCGGCGGCTGCGGCCCATGCATCCAGTCCGGCCAGGCGTCCCAACCCGTAGGCAAGCGGCGCAGCCAGGCAGGCAACAAGATATCCGGAGATCACCAAGCCGCGAATGTCGGTGCCGTCGTCTTTGGCGTGTTCGCTCAGGATCAGGTTGCGGAACCAGCCGATGAAGGCCACGCTGATCACCGATGCAAAGCCGACCCCGAGCAGATAGATGCCGTAATCGTGCGCGGAAAACAGCCGCGTGAAGACGAACACGCTGAGCAGCCCGAGCAGCGCGGACAGCACATTCGCCGACAGATTGATGGTGGCCTGACGGATCAACATAGTGCGCCGCGCCTCGCGGTCTGCTTCGACGACGGTTGAGGCGTTCTGGTCGCTTCATGCTCTTTCATCGCCGCGCGAATGGTCTCAACCGGCGTGCCGGAGAAGGACGCAATCGAAAAGGCGACGTCGTCCTTGTTGGCGCGGCGGAGCAACTCGTTCAATTCGTCCTTGTTGAGCTTCAACTGCTCCCAGTAACTGACGCACTGCGTACTCGAGGTAGGCCTGTGCACGGAGGAAAAGCGCACGTTATTCTGCACGAAATAGCCGTACAGCATGTATTCGGAGAACTCGCGGGTCCGGCACAGCGCTTCGATCCAGTGCAGGTTGGTCACGGCCTCGATTTGCGCAACCATCGCGGCCGTGGTCTGCCGGTCCCAGAAGATGATGTGGCCGATGAAATCCGACGCGGGCAGCGGGGGCACCGGCAGGCCCAGCAGCTCATGACTGGTTTCGACCCAGCGCGAATGCCGCGGCTGGGCGGCAACCACCTCGTCCGGCAAGCCGAACAAGGGAATCGGATTCGGAAACTGGAATTGCGACAGGTCGAAGTCGCGGAAGAACACGATGTCCGAATCCAGGATGCAATAGCGCTCGTAAGGCAGCGACATGGTCGCGGCGATCTTCAGGTATTGCTGGACGTGCCATCCGCTGACCGGCTTGGTCCGGAACGACCACCAGTACTGGCGCCGCTTGCGCTGGATCACGCGCGGCAACGGCCGCAGCCAATGCGGTAAAAACCTCGACGCCGGAATGACCTCGCGGCGCTCGCTCTCGAAATGAGAGAACAATGACAAGTCCGCATCCGGGACCAGCAGATAATGCTTCGAGAATGAGGTGACGTGACGGTCCACGCTCTCGCAGAGCAGCCTGCACAGTTCGAGGTCGCGCCCGTAAGTTGGGGTCAACAACGCAACAGGGTTCATCTCGCGGGTCTCTCTGGCGGCGACGTTCAGAGCGATGGTTTCTGCCGGTTCGTGCGTCATGGGTTCGGGGGGAGCAAGATCGGTGCCGGACGGTTCCGCGAACGCGCCGGCGATTCAAAGTTGGTTAATTCGCGGGTGCGGTAACCAATTCGAACATTCATTTTTCTGCTGCGTGCCGCTGGACCGTAACTTGCAACGAAGGTCGCGGTACGTTGAATCCATGAACGACTTGTGAAAGCATGACCAAACAGACGCATTCGCGGCGCGATTTTCTTCAAGGCGCTGCGACAGCCGCGGCAATCGGTCTTTCCGGCACAGCGCAACTGTCCGGAATGTCCGCTTTTGCGACACCGAACGCGCAATCGCTCGCGAGCGCCGCGGCCGCAGGGTTAATTCCCTACGGCTCGGCGGTGCGCGCCGGCGCGCTGGATTCCGATTCCACCTATCGCGAAGCGATCATTGCGAATTGCCAGCTGGTCGTTGCCGAAGGCGAGATGAAGTGGGCCGATATCCGCCCCACGCGCGGCGAATACCGCTTCGAGAAGGCCGACACGATCATCGATTTTGCACGGCAGAACAGGCTGGAGGTCCGCGGCCATACGCTGGCCTGGTACGGCGGACTGCCGAAGTGGACCGATGAAATATCCAGCCGCGCCGAAGCCGGGCGGGAACTGGTCGATCATATCAAGACGGTAGTGTCCCGATATCGCGGCGCCATCCCGTCCTGGGACGTGGTCAACGAGCCGCTGGTGGATTTTCCGCAAGACGCGACGTCGCTGCGTCCCTGCGTTTGGACGAAATATCTGGGAGCGGATTACGTGCCGATCGCGCTGCGCACGACAGCGGCGGTCGATCCCGATGCACGCCTCGTGCTCAACGAATACGATATTGAATTCAAGGGACCGCGCTTCGCCGCCCGGCGCAAGGCGCTGCTGCAATTGCTGCGATCGCTGCGCGACAAGGATGTGCCGCTGCACGGCGTCGGGCTGCAGGCGCATCTGTTCGCCGACCGCGCCATCGACCGCGACGGGTTGCAGGCGTTTCTTGCCGAGATCGCAGCGATGAAGCTCGACGTGCTGATCACCGAACTCGACGTGGTGGATTACGAGCTGCCCGGCAAGGTGAGCGAGCGCGACGCGCTGGTCGCCAAAAAGGCCGCGGAATTCTTAAGCGCGGTCTGCGAGGTCGTTCGTCCGAAAGCGATCCTGACCTGGGGCCTCAGCGACCGCTACACCTGGGTGCCGATTTATTTCAAGCGGCCCGACGGCATGCCCAATCGTCCGCTGCCTCTGGATGCCGACCTGAAACGCAAGCCGCTGTTCGATGTCATCGAGCAATTCAGGCGCAAGGCCGTTTAAATCGCGCTGTATAGGACTTCATCAACTTATGAGCATGATGGTTTTAAGTCGAATTACCACGACGCTCGTCTCACCTCTCCCCGCAGGGGAGGGGTCGACGCGCGTCGTCAGACGCGCGACGGGTGAGGGGCTCTTCCGGGAGTTCGAGTTGCGTGGAGAGACCCCTCACCCGAAGCCTGCGCTGCGCTCCGGCTTCGACCTCTCCCCTGCGGGGAGAGGTGAGAAGGAGCGGCTTCATAACAGTTTGACGACTAGATTAAACGCGCCATGAACCAGATTTTGAACGCCTCCCGCGAATTGGTCGCAACATCGGGCCCGCTCGATCCCTCGATCGACATCGTGGTCTGCATCCCCGGTTTTCGCCGGCCGCAGCATCTGCGGCTGACGCTGGAGTCGCTTGCCAACCAGCGGACCGACCGCCGCTTTGCCGTGGTGCTGGTCGAGAATGATGCGTTGAGGCGCGAAAACGTGCCGATCGCCATCGAATTCTTCTGGACCGGCAATATCCCCGGGCTTTGCATCGTCGAGCCGCGCCAGGGCAATTGCCAAGCAATCAACGCCGCCTTCGAAACCGCGCTGGCAGCGTTCCCGGCCGCCACAAAGCTGCTGATGATCGACGACGACGAAATCGCCTCGCCGGAATGGCTGGAGCGGATGGTCAGCGCGGCCGAGGCCACCGGCGCAGATCTGGTGGGCGGACCGGTACTGCCCGACTTCGACGACGACTTGAAGTGCGGGCTGCGCCGCCATCCGGCGTTCCGACCGGCCTATGACGAGAGCGGCCCGGTGCCGATTATCTATGGCTGCGGCAATTGCCTGATTACGCGGCGGGTGTTCGAGCAGCTTGCAGATCCCGTCTTCGATCTGAAATTCAATTTTCTCGGCGGCGGCGATACCGACTTCTTCGTGCGCTGCCGGCAGGCGGGAATGCAATTTCACTGGGCTGCGGATGCCGTCATCACCGAAACCGTGCCGCGAAGCCGGACTAACCCGGGCTGGCTTGTGGTGCGGGGCCTGCGCATCGGCGCGATCAACTATCACATCGAGGTCAAGGCCGCGCGCACCGTGTGGGCGCGGGCGAGGCTGCTCGCCAAGATGCTGGCGATGCTGCCGCTGTCGTTGATACGCGCCGGCCGTCTCGTCATCACCGAGCAAAAGCCCATCATTGCCCTGCATCCGATGACGGTCGCAGTCGGCAGCGCATTGGCGGCCATCGGCATCGAACCGCAACCCTACAAAGCCTCGAAGATCGTGCAGTGAGCATCGTCGCCGCAAACGAGATCCGGACCGTCGTCGATCAATTGCGGCGTCAGCAGGTGATGGACGTGGCGCGCGCCGCCGCGTTCATCGGCACCTTGCTGCTGGTCTGGGTTTCGCTGCGGCCGTTCGTCGATCTAGGCGATGCGCAGTTGAGGGACCTTTCCACCGGCAATGAAACGCTGACCTATGCCGCGTTCGGGTGTCTGGCCTTGCTGACGGTCGCGCTGGCGATGCGCGATAACATGCGCGGGCTGATAACGCTGCTGTCGCCAGGTTTCATGCTGTTCGGAGGCTGGGTATTCGTCACGGTGGTGCTGTCGCTCGATCCCGGCACCTCGATCCGCCGTTTCGCGCTGACGACCTGCGTCATCGCGGTGGCTTCGACGCTGATGCTGCTGCCGAAGACGCAGGCCGAGCTGATGCGTTGGTTCAGCATCGCGGCGCTGACGCTGCTGGCGATCTGCTATCTCGGAATATTGCTGGCGCCACATTTGTCGATCCACCAGGCGACCGATGCGCAGGAGCCGGCGCTGGCCGGCGACTGGCGCGGCTCGTTCGGCCACAAGAACGGCGCGGCGCCCGTGATGGTGCTCCTGCTGTTCATCGGGATCTACGTCTCCCGGCTGGGCGCGCTGCTGTCCGGTGCGGCGATCATCGGCCTGGCCGGATTGTTTCTGCTGAACTCCGGCGGCAAGAGCGCGCTCGCGCTGTGCGTCGCGGTCTTCCTGCTCTCCGGCCTCGTTTCGGTGATCAAGACCTTCTGGCTTCGCGCGGTGATTTGCCTGACGCCGCTGCTGACGCTGAATTTGCTAAGCGTCGGCACCGTGATAAGCGACGGATTGGAAAACATCGCAAAGATGCTGCCGCTCGACACCACGTTTACCGGCCGCACCGACATCTGGACCTTTGCGTTACAGGCGCTGCAGCAGCGGTTGCCGACCGGCTACGGTTTTGCGGCTTTCTGGGGCTCCAGTTCGATCAGGGATCTGCCCGAAGGCAAGGAGTGGGCGGAGTTCGCCTCGCACAGCCACAACGGCTATCTCGACACCGCGCTGGCGATGGGGCTGCCGGGATTGATGCTGCTGATCGTCGTGCTGGTGATCGGGCCTCTAAAAGACTTCCACGCGGCAGACCGCGGCGGCAACAGCGGCGCGCTGTCGATGATGTTGCTGCAGATCTGGCTGTTCGGGCTTTATCTGTCGTCGATGGAAAGCTTCTTCCTTGACCGCGCCGATCCCATCTGGTTCACGTTCTTGCTGGCGGTGTTCGGTTTGCATTACCTGGCGCGGTTTCGCGTGAGCAACTGAATTCGTCGTCCCCGCGAAGGCGGACACCCATACGCCGTGTTGCTAATGTTGTGCAGGGCGTTGGTGATCTTGTTGGAACATTTCGCAGAAACATGAGCGTCAGGGGTTATGGGTCTCCGCCTTCGCGGGGACGACGGTAAGTTGCGCCCGTACCGTCTCCGCGACATCGCGCCACCAGCCGTCGAAATCGAACGGCGCATGCACCGACGGCCAATTTAGCGCCGACGCGATCCGGTCGGCGTAAATGTCATCGTCCGACCCGCGCGGCACCAGCACGATGGCGCCGCGCTCGATCAGTTCCTTGAAGCGCGGATGGTGATCGAATTCGGCCGCCTCGGCCGGGCCGGTGGCGATCACGGGACGGCCGGATTGCACGCAGGTCAGCACGCTGGAGCGCCGCGCGGTCAGGCCCTCATCGAGGGAAAAGCAGAAGGCGTCGACCTCGCTGAACAGGCCGAATACTTCATGATCAGAGGTGACAAAACCGCTGACGATGACATCATCGATCAGGTCTAGTTCCGTGGCGCGGGCGTAAAATTCTTCCTCCACATGGTCGGTCGCGCGGATGAACGAGCCAATGTAGACGATCAGCGGCTTCAGTCCGCGCGCTTTCAGGATCGCGCCGATCTGGAGTAGCGCGTTCGGCTGTTTGCCCGGGTAGATCGAGCCGAAATGGCCGATCACCAGACGGCCGCTTTCGCGCGCGGCGGCAAGACGCTGCCGGAGCTTGGAATCGACGATTCCCGCGGGCGCCTCGATATTCGGCGGCAGCGGCGCCAGCACGCATTTTTGCGCCGTCCAGCCGGCGACGGCATCGGAAGCGAGTTCGCGCCGCACCAGCGGCGAGAACATCACGATGGTGTCGGCCAGCAGCAGCGCCGGTAGATAGGTGATGCGCCGCAGCCAGTGCAGCCCGCCCCATTCATGCTGAATCAAAACGACACGCCGTCCACGCAGCCGCGCCATGACCAGCGCCAGCAGCGGCCGCATTATGACGCGCTTCCAGGCCACCAGCGGAAAATCGCAGACCACGTTTCGCACAGGCCCGACCGCGCGCCAGATGTCGCCAACCGTGCCTTCGCTGCGCGTCAGAGTTAACGAAGTGCAACTGCCGGGTTCGAGCTTTTCGAGCGTTTCCTGCAGCAGCCGGGTGAATTGGCCGACGCCGCACGTCATGTGCGGCCCCGCGCCAAGAAACAGCGCCTGATATGCGGGTTCTGACGTCATCGCGTTAGCCATAACCCGCAAGCCTTAGCTTCCGGTAAGCAGCGCCGTTCGGCATGCGGCACTCTTCTTGCCAGATAGGATGTAGGAATCGCCGGCGCGTCTCATAACGGGACATCGGCGGCCGATGGCGTCACGGCCATTTCGGGATTTCGGTACAGCAAGGCTAGCCAGCAGGAGCGCGACAATGACGACGAACAAGATCTTCACCAAATGGGACGAGACGCATTCTGAGTTGTGGGCCCATCAGCCGATCCGGCTCGAGCACGAGATGCACAAGTCGCCGGCGTTTTCGATGGACGACCTGGCAAAACTGATCGAAGGCTATCCGCGCGAGCATTACAGCCTGGTGCAGACCGGCGCCCGCGGCAGCAAAAAACTGTGGCGTGAGGGCGATATCGGCAATCTCAGTGGCCGCGAAGTCATCGACGCCATCTCGCGCGGCGGGCTCTGGCTCAACATGCGCAACGTCGCCGCGGTTGACCCCCGTTACGGTAAATTGGTCGACCGCATGTTTGAGGAAATCGTCGCCAAGGTACCGGACTTCGAGATTCCGAAAGGCCACCAGGAAAGCATCCTGATCTCCGCGCCGGACGCGCAGGTCTATTACCACGCCGACATGCCCGGGCAGAGCCTGGTGCAGATCGCCGGCCGCAAGCGCGTCTATGTCTATCCGAACAGCGCCCCGTTCATCACCGCGGAGCATCTGGAAGACATCGCGCTGTTCAATGTCGAAGTCGATCTTCCCTACAAGGAATGGTACGACGACCACGCAAAAGTGCTCGACATCGGCCCGGGCCAGATGCTGGGCTGGCAGATGAATGCGCCGCATCGGGTGGAGAACCTCGACACTTTCAGCGTCTCGATGACCATCTCCTACTTGCCGACACGATGCGACCCGCGGATGGCGCTGCCCTCCATCAGGCCCCGCAGGGCGGCGCCGACCTCCTTCTGGCCGGCATGGCCGCGCAGATCATGGATGCGCCGGTCGAACGGCGCATCCGAGCCGCGCGCCGCATCGGTCGCCAGTGCGCCGGTGACGAGGGCGGCCTGCAGCACGCGCTCGGCCTCGAACAGGCCGGCGAGCGCCAGGGCGGTCGAGACCTGGGTCCCGTTGAGGAGCGCGAGTCCTTCCTTCGGGCCAAGCGCCAGAGGCGCGAGGCCAATGCGGGCAAGCGCATCGGTCGCAGGCATCC
>NZ_DASYMN010000104.1:0-20845 GCF_036009065.1 Bradyrhizobium sp.
GATGAACTGGAATGACGCCAAGACCGACGAGTATCTGAAGATGGGCCGCGCCGCGCTGACCGACGCCGATCGCACCAAATACTATGCGCTGGCCCAGCAGCGGGTCACCGAAGAGCATTTGTGGATGCCGGTGATGAACATCGCGATGTACACCACCAGCCTCAAGAAACTGAAGGGCGTCCGGCCGCACATGCTCTATCAGAACACCTTCTACAAGGGGCTGGATTACTCCTTCTGATGGAAACGCTGCTCGAGGTTCGCGGCCTCAAGACCCACTTCGCGACGGACCGGGGGCTGTTTCGCGCCGTCGACGGCATCAGCTTTTGCGTGCCGCGCGGCCGTACCGTCGGCCTGGTCGGCGAATCCGGCTGCGGCAAGAGCGTGACGTCGCTCTCCGTCATGGGCCTGGTGCCGAGCCCGCCGGGCAAGGTCGAAGCCGAGGCGGTGATGTTCGCCAACCGCGATGTGCTGACGATGTCGGCCGACGCGCGCCGCAGGCTGCGCGGCGCCGCGATGTCGATGATCTTCCAGGAGCCGATGACCTCGCTCAACCCGGTCCACACCATCGGCCAGCAGATCGTCGAGGCGATCTTGGCCCACACCACGATGTCGCCGCGCTCCGCCAAGGCCCGCGCGGTCGAAATGCTGGAGCTGGTGCGGATTCCCTCCGCCGCGCAGCGCATCGACGACTATCCGCACAACCTGTCGGGCGGCATGCGCCAGCGCGTCATGATCGCGATGGCACTGTGCTGCGAGCCGGCGCTGCTGATCGCGGACGAGCCGACCACCGCGCTCGACGTCACCATTCAGGCCCAGATTCTCGACCTGTTGAGCGACCTGCAGCGCCGGCTCGGCATGGCGATCCTCATGATCACCCACGATCTCGGCGTGATCGCCGAGGTGGCCGACCAGGTGCTGGTGATGTACGCCGGGCAGATCGTCGAAAGCGCCGATGTGGGCGACCTGTTTGCCGATCCCCAACACCCCTACACGATCGGTCTGTTGGGCTCGATTCCGCGTCTCGACGTCGACCGCGCGCGGCTCGCCACCATTGAAGGCACGGTGCCGAGCCCCAACAACCAGCCCAAAGGCTGCCGCTTCGCGCCGCGCTGCCCGTTTGCCGACCGGCGCTGCCGGCAAGAGCCGCCGCCACTGCGCGACATCGCGCCGGGCCATGCGGTCGCCTGCTGGAAGGCTCCGGTCGAGGCGGCGTCATGAGCGCGGTACCGGTGCTCCAGGTCGACGGCCTGGTGAAGCATTTTCAGCTCAGCCGCGGCCTCATCCTGCGCCGGCAAACAGGGCTGGTGCGCGCCGTCGAAGGCGTGAGTTTCGCGATCGCGCGCGGCGAGACGCTGGCGCTGGTCGGCGAATCCGGCTGCGGCAAGTCGACCACCGGACGGCTGGTGCTGCGGCTGATGGACCCGACGGCGGGCTCGGTTCGCTTCAAGGGTGAGGAGATCGCAAACCTCGGCAAGGATCAACTGCGGCGGCTGCGCCGGCACATGCAGATCATTTTCCAGGACCCTTACGCCTCGCTCAATCCGCGCATGACCGTGGGCGAAATCCTGGCCGAGCCGCTGCGGGTGCACGAGATCGGCGACGCCGCATCGCGCGAGGCACGCGTGCGCGAGCTGTTGCAGATCGTGGGCCTGTTGCCCGAACATGCCCGGCGCTACCCGCACCAGTTCTCCGGCGGGCAACGCCAGCGCATCGGCATCGCGCGCGCGCTCGCCGTCAATCCCGATTTGATCGTCTGCGACGAGCCGGTGTCGGCGCTCGACGTGTCGATCCAGGCGCAGATCGTCAACCTTTTGCAGAATTTGCAGCAGCGCTTCGGCCTGTCCTATTTGTTCATCGCCCATGACCTTGCGGTGGTGAAGCACATCAGCGACCGCGTGGCGGTGATGTATTTGGGCAAGCTGGTCGAGATAGCCGACAAGAAGACCATCTATGCGGAACCGCTGCATCCCTACACCCACGCGCTGCTGGCGGCGATTCCCAAGCCAGATCCGAGCCTGCGCAGCAAACGCGTCATGCTGCAGGGCGACGTCCCGAGCCCGTTCAATCCGCCGAGCGGCTGCCGTTTCCATACCCGCTGCCCGCACGCCCAGCCGCGCTGCTCGGCCGAGGAGCCGAAGCTGCGCGAGGCCGCCCCCGGCCATCGCGTGGCCTGTCATTTTTTCGAAACGATTCCCGTACCCGTCATCGTCGCACGCGCAGGCGCTGCCAACGGCAAGTTCGCCGAGCGGCTGGCGGCATTCGAGGCGGCCGAGCAGGCAAGGGCATGACGGCAACGCGGGAGCGGCGGTGGTCGAAAATTTCAGATCATTGACGGCGCGGTTGCATCCCGCGTATGCCATTGAAGGTGGGTGACGCTTGGCCGTAGGCTGGCCGGAATCGCTGACCCCCGGGCGGAAGTCAGCCAACCAACAATTCTGCAGGGAGTGACCAATGCGGTTCGATCGTCGTTCGATCCTTTCCGGCGCAATCGCTGCCGCATCGATATTGGCGTCCCACCTGGCCACGGCGCAGACCACGTTCCCTACAAAGCCGATCACAATCATCGTTCCAGCTGCGGCGGGAGGGCCGACCGACACCGTGGCTCGCCTCATTGCGGAAGCGATGGGCAGAACCCTTGGTCAGACAATCCTGGTCGAAAATGTCGGCGGAGCAGGCGGAACGCTGGGCATGGCGCGCGTTTCAAAGTCACCGGCCGACGGCTACACGCTCGCCGTCTGGCACATCGCGCACGCGACCGCTCCGGCGCTCTACGACTCCATCAGATACGATGTCGTCAACGACTTCGACCACCTCGGCCGCATTACCGATGTGCCCATGACCCTGGTGTCAAAGTCGACATTGGCGGCCAATAACGTGACCGAGCTGCTGCAGTGGATCCGCACCAACAGCGATAAAGCCGTCTACGGGCACGCCGGTATCGGCTCCGCCTCGCATCTTTGCATGCTGATGCTGATGAAAGATCTCGGCGTGCAAATAAACGGGATTCCCTATCGCGGCACCGGGCCCGCCATGAACGACCTGCTCAGTGGCCAGTTCGACGTCATGTGTGACCAGACAACCAACACGACCAACCAGATCAAAGAGGGCAAGATCAAGGGTTTCGCCGTCACCACTAAATCCAGGGTCTCGTCATTGCCCGACCTGCCGACGCTTGATGCTGGAGCCGCCAAGGGCTTCGAGGTCTCGGCCTGGCACGCTTTGTGGGCGCCGAAGGGATTGCCGAAAGAGATTACCGACAAACTCGTCGCAGCGCTCCAAGCGGCGTTGAAGGACCCCAAGGTGATCGAGCGGTTTGCGAGCCTCGGCACCGAGCCGGTGCAGGCGGATATGGCGACGCCGGCGGCACTCAAAGCGCATCTGACAGCCGAGGTGCCACGGTGGGGAGCCGTTATCAAGGCGGCAGGGGCGAAGGGAAACTGAATTCCTCATCACAGCCGGCCGCTCGGCGATAGCTGACGGGCGGCCATTCGCAATCCGGAGACTATTTGATGAAGACGTACGCCATAGCAGCCATCCCGGGCGACGGGATTGGCACCGAAGTTGTGGCCGCCGGCGTGGAGGTCTTGCACGCCCTGGCGCAGCGCGACGGCAATTTCAAATTCCAGGTCGACCATTTCCCCTGGGGGTCCGCGTACTTCAAGGAACACGGCATCATGATGCCGGAGTATGGCCGCGACCAGATCAAGGACCACGACGCCATCCTGTTCGGCTCCGCCGGCGCACCGGACGTGCCGGACCACATCACGCTATGGGGCTTGCGGCTGGCGATCTGCCAGCCGTTCGATCAGTATGCCAATGTCCGTCCGACACGCATCCTGCCCGGCATCACCAGCCCGCTGCGCAACGTTCACGGCAAAGAACTCGACTGGGTGATCGTCCGCGAAAACTCGGAGGGCGAATATGCGGGTGTCGGCGGCCGTGTCCACAAGGGGCTGCCGCTCGAAGTTGCGACGGACGTATCGATCCTGACACGCGCCGGCGTCGAGCGCATCATGCGCTTTGCCTTCAGGCTCGCTCAGTCCCGGCCGCGCAAGCTGCTGACGGTCGTCACCAAATCCAACGCCCAGCGCCACGCCATGGTGATGTGGGATGAGATCGCCGTCGAGATCGCGGCCGAGTTCCGGGACGTGACCTGGGACAAGATGCTGGTCGACGCCATGACCATGCGAATGGTCATGAAGCCGGAAACCCTCGATACCGTGGTGGCAACCAATCTGCATGCCGATGTGCTATCGGATCTCGCTGCCGCACTCGCCGGCTCGCTCGGCATCGCACCGACCGCGAACCTCAATCCGGAGCGAACCTACCCGTCCATGTTCGAGCCGATTCATGGCTCCGCCTTCGACATCATCGGTAAAGGCATCGCCAATCCGATCGGCACGTTCTGGTCCGCGGTGATGATGCTGGAGCATCTGGGCGAGCCGGCTGCCGCGAAGCGATTGATGCAAGCAATCGAGCGTGTCACCGCGGACCCGCGCTTTCACACGCCCGATCTCGGCGGCAAGGCGAGGACAGAGCAGGTCACGGCTGCGGTCATCGACTGCATCCACGGAGCCAACGATTGACGCATCCCGCTGGCGATCAGCATGGGATTTCTGCTGTTCAGCGCCGATGCCTCGCATGTCGTGCGCAATCCTGCGTTCCAGACCAAGCTGCTGCTGATCGCGGCGGCGCTGGTCAACATCGGAATCGCGCATGCCGGCCCGTGGCGGCGTGTCGCGCTCTGGGGCGCCGAAGCGCCCGCCGGCGCCAAGGTCAATGCGCGGGTGTCGCTTGTGCTGTGGCTCGGCGTCGTCTGCGCCGGGCGCCTGATCGCGTATGTATAACGGGGTCTGCCGCCATGGGCCGCATCCGCTTGGTCCTCTTCGCAGTGCTGCTCGGCATTTCGACCGCGGCGGACATCGCCGGCGCCGACGAGGCCGAGGCCTGGGCCGCGTTGCGCGCAGGCCGGCACGTCGCCCTGATGCGTCATGCCGATGCGCCGGGTGGCGCCGGTGATCCGGCGGGCTCCCGGCTCGATGACTGCGCCACGCAGCGCAATCTCAGCGCCAAGGGACGCGCGGACGCGCCAAGGATCGGTGCGCGGCTGAGGTCGGAAGGGATCGCGGTCGACAGGCTCCTCAGCTCGCCATGGTGCCGTTGCATGGACACGGCAGCGCTGCTGGAGCTGGGGCCGGTCGAAGCCACCTCGACATTCGGCAATGTGGTCGTGCTGAGCGATCAACGGGAGTCCCTGACCGCCGGCGCGCGGGCGGTGATCGACAAATGGGCCGGGAGCGGAATCCTTCTGGTCGTGACACACGGCGCGAACATTGCAGCGCTCACCGGCATCTCGCCTGCTAGCGGCGAGATCGTCGTGGTCCGAAGCGGAAGCGGCGGCAGCAGCAAACCCGTCGGTCGCCTGATGCTTCATTGACTGCATATTTCGCCGCTAGCAATTCCTACGGAAGCGAGCACCACTGGCCAGCCCCGGGCAGCGGATACCTGTTGGGGTCGACAAGTGAGCGCGCTAACACGCCGCGATCCGGGGGGTAGAGGCGGGCGCTGGCGCTACCAGATCGAATTGCCGCCTTGCGGTCATTTTTGGACATGGGCGCGCGGAGTCGCGATGTCCGCTTTGCAGGCGTCCGCCGACATTGCCAAGGCACTTCGGCAGGTTCGAAAAGCATTACTTCCCGACTGATGTAGCGGCAACCGCAGCACTCTATTCGATCACCTCATCGGCGCTCACAAGCAGTGATGGCGGTATCGTGAGACCCAATGTCTTCGCCGTTCGCTGGTTGACTACCGTCTCGAATTTTGTCGGTTGCTCGATCGGCAAATCGGCGGGCTTTGCGCCTTTGAGAATGCGATCGACGTAATCGGCCAGCCGCCGGTATGACTCGGAAAGGCGCGGTCCATAGCTGCAAATCGCGCCGCTGCGGGCGAATATGGGCCAGGCCGCGATCACGGGCACGCGCTGGGTGGTGGCGAAATCGATGATGCGCTGGCGATTTTGAACCGCAAAGCCATCCGAGAACAGCGAGACTGCGTGTGGCGGGTCCGCAGCCATCGCAGCAAGCGCATCGTCGAGTTTGTCCCGACTAGGTGTCGGGTAATAACGGATCGTCAAGCCCAACCGCCGTCCAACCTCCTCGGAATTGGCGCGCTCCAGATGCACGCCTCGATGCTCGGAATTGGCGACGATGGCAACGCGGCGCAGATCGGGATTGATGTCTTTCAAAATCTCCAGCCGTTTGCCGTTCAGCTCGGCTGCCATGAATGTCAAACCCGTCATATTCCCGCGCGGACGGGCTAGACTGTCGGCCAGCCCTGCTGAAACGGGGTCAGCACTGAAAATGTACACAACAGGTATCGCAAGACCGAGTTTGCTTATTTCGGATACCGCTGCGCCTTGCGCAATAATGATGTCGACCGGAAGTTTTACCAGTTCCGCTGCGAGTTCCGGCACGCGCTCGACGACATCATTCGCAAAGCGATATTCGATCGCAAGATTGCGGCCTTCGATGTAGCCCAGTCCGGCAAAGCCCGTGCGCATCGCAGCAAGATAAGGGGTCAGGCTCGACTCATTCTGTGCGGTCAGCCAGCCGATGCGAGCGGCTCTTGGTACGCCCTGTGCGGCAAGCATCCGCGGCATCGCAGCAATAGCAATCGCCGAAGCTAAAAACTCTCGTCGCTTCATGTCTTTTCTCCTTCCGGAGAGTTTATTGGCTAAAGCAGCTTATCAGAGTTTTGGACACACCAGAGCGGCGGAATTCGATGATGTCGGCGTGCGCCGGGCGCCTGATCGCGTATGTATAACGGTGTCTGCCGCCATGCGGCGGCAGCAGCAAACCTGTCGGTCGCCTGATGCTTATATGGACCCCCCTAGATCGCCTCATACGTCTCGGAGGCGCAATTGTCGTCCGCCTCGACGCGGCGGCGGTCCAGGATGACGCCGCCGCTGATGGTGGCGAGGTAGGTCTGGGTGCCCAGGGACCGGCCGACGACCGAGGTCACTTCGGCTTTGACGCAAGCCGTCCAGCCCGGGCCGTTGGCCTCACGGCGCGGCGGCGAGACGCGGACGTGGCGCGGGCGCGAGGCTGCGGTGAACACCGAATCCAGCTTGTCGCGGAGCAGTTGCTTGACGTCGGGCTCCGGATCGAATCGCCGCGGCTCGACGGGCTTTCCCAGCATGAAGTCGGGAAGTTTGGCCCGGCTGTCGGCCCCGCCGCAGCCGGCCAACGCCAACGCTGCGCCGATCATCGCCAATCCTGAAATCACTGCCCGCCACATCCATCGCGTTTTATCCCCTGCCGGTTAAAATTACCTGCATTTCGTGTGCGCCTCGCGGCCTTGCGCGATCAACATTCGCTGAAACCGGCCGCGGAATGGGATATCGTGCAAAACAAGGCGCAGGCTTGCCACAGTTGGATTGCGACATGCGGGTGGCACTCACGGGGAAGAAAACGGCGATGAAAGCCTTCACGATTGCGGCGCTAGCGCTGGCCTTGCTGGCGCCGCCTGCGTACGCCCAGTTGAACAGCAAGCGGCATGCGGGCGACGAGCAGAAGAAGGCCGATCCAGGCCGTCCGAAGGTCGACGAGAACGCCTACAAGGCGGCGCTCGAACGGATCCCCGAGCCGAAGGAAAAATACGATCCGTGGGGCGTGGCGCGGCCGGCGGACGCCGCGAAGAAATCGAAATAGGGAACCGCGTAAGGCAGCTTGAACCTCCGCACCGGCCTGCGCGACCGATAGCTATGCCGCAGGAGGTGATCTCATGAGCCCGTCGCGCCGGTGATCGGCGGCTTCATCGGCGGTGGTTTTCGGGGAGGCGGCTATGGCGGCGGAGGCTACGGTCGTGGCGGTGGCGGAAATGTCGGCGGGCGCGGGCATTAGCGCGGTGCGATCGATCTCTGCAACACGCAGCCGGCCGCGGTGACGATGACATCGCCGGCCACGCGAAATTTCCTCGGCCTGTTCGCTCTCGCGGGCTTCTTCGCCGCGCCGGCTCTTGCCTGGGAGCATTGGGGCGGCGACCCTGGCGGCACGCGGTTTTCGCCGCTCGCCATGATCACGCCGGCCAATGTCGAACATCTCGTCAGGGCATGGCAATTCCGCACCGGCGATCTCGACACCCGCCCGCCGGAAGCGATGGCGCGCACAAAATTCCAGGCGACGCCGTTGTTTGTCGAGAACAGCGTCATTCTGTGCTCGCCGTTCAATGAGGTGATTGCGCTCGATCCCGGAACCGGTGCGCCGAAGTGGCGGTTCGATCCCAAGATCAACACCAGCCATCGCGTCGCGAACCGCTACAACTGCCGCGGCGTCGCTTATTGGGTGGACGAGCAGGCCGACAAGGGCGCGCTCTGCCGTTCGCGTATTGTCACCAACACCAACGATGCGCGCCTGATCGCGCTCGATGCCGGGACCGGCGCGCCATGCGCGGATTTCGGCGCGGGCGGCGAAATCAGGATCGACATCGGCGAGCCGCTGGAATGGCCGGGCGAGTTCCAGATCACATCCGCGCCGGTGATAAGCCGCGGCGTGGTCGTCGTCGGCTCCGCGATCGGTGATAACCGCCGCGTCGATGCACCCCTTGGAACGGTTCGCGCCTACGACGCGCGAACCGGACGGCCGCGCTGGAGCTTTGATCCGCTGGTTCACGACGGCATCAACGCCGGCCACGCCAATGTCTGGGCGCCAATGTCATCGGATGAAGAGCGGGGATTGGTGTTTTTGCCGACGTCATCGCCGAGCCCGGATTTTTGGGGCGGCAAGCGGGCAGGGAATAACGAGCACGCCAATTCGGTCGTCGCCCTGCGCGCCGAGACCGGAGAACTGGTGTGGTCGTTCCAGACAGTGCATCACGACCTCTGGGATTACGACGTGCCGGCGCAGCCGACGCTGGCGCGCATCGATACCGGTGCGGGACTGCGCGACGTGGTGATTCAGCCGACCAAGCAGGGCTTTGTGTTCGTGCTCGACCGCGACACCGGCAAGCCGGTCTGGCCGGTCGACGAACGACCGGTCCCGCAAGGGGGTGCTGCAGGCGAAGCGCTGTCGCCGACGCAGCCCTTTCCCACCCATGTCCCGGTTCTGGTGCCGCAAACGATTTCGCCGGACGACGTGTTCGGCCTGGTCCCGTTCAGGGACCGCGCGGTCTGCCGCGAGCAGCTTGCAGCCGCGCGCAACGAAGGCCTGTACACGCCGCCGTCGACGGGAGGCACGATCCTCTTTCCGTTCACCGGCGGCGGCGTGAACTGGGGCGGTGCGGCGTTCGATCCCGGGAACCAGATCCTCTACGCCAACACCAGCCGCGCCGTGCACATCGTCAAATTGATATCGCGCGCCGATGCCGAAGGTCTCAAGCCGCCGCCCGGCCATGATTTCGGAGCGCAGCGCGGCGCGCCCTTTGCGATGACGCGCGCGGTCGCGATGTCGCCGCTGGGCCTGCCGTGCAACAAGCCGCCGTGGGGTGCGCTGGTCGCGGTCGATCTGAAGGCTGGCAAAATTCTCTGGCAGTCGTCGGTCGGCACCGCGGAGGATCGCGCGCCGCTCGGCATGGCTTTCAACTGGGGGACGCCGCTCTCCAACGGCGTGCTCATCACCGCGGGCGGCCTTGTCTTTACCGGCGCGCTGGATGCTTACCTGCGCGCCTTCGACGCCAAATCCGGCGCTGAATTGTGGCAGGGCAGGCTACCGGCGCCCGGCGTCGCCAATCCCATGACCTACAGCTGGAAGGGCGAGCAATACGTTGTCATCGCCGCCGGCGGTCATTCCGAAGCGGGCACTTCGATCGGCGACAGCGTGGTGGCGTTTCGGCTGCCGCGCGCGGGTGAGGCGCCCTCGCTGTGGTCGCGCACCATCGACCGGCCCGGCGGCCGGTTCTGGGGCGGGATTGTCGTGGCTGTAGTCGCGCTCGCGGTACTGCTGCAGGCTGTGGCGTGGTACTGGCGCCGCCGCGCGAGGTCTTCACCTCTCCCGCAGGGAGAGGTCGGATTGCGAAGCAATCCGGGTGAGGGGTTACGGAATAACGAGAGACCATAACCCCTCACCCGACCGCTTCGCGGTCGACCTCTCCCTGCGGGAGAGGTGAAACAGGCACCGCGCTTGCGGCACGCCTCGATCAATGACGACGGTGCTGCAGCTTTCAAGAAGAAGCGCTTAATCGAACGCCACGCCGATCCGTTTGTCGCTGTGCCAGACCGGGCGGCAACGGCGGATGAACTGATCGGTCTGGATTACCAGCGTGAACGACGGCGGCAAGCCGACTGGATTTGCGACGTCGAGGGCGGCGCCGCCTGATGACAAATTGCGTACCGTGCATTCGACGCCGTTGCCGCCGAACGCGATGGTGGCGCCTTTCAAGACCCTGTAGCGCGGCGCCGATCTCTTCTCGATCCTGCTGTCGGTCATGGTCGCGATCCGCATTTTGGTTGCGTTGTTTTGCGAAGCCTACGACGGCGAGATTACGGACCAATAAAGCCGATGGGTTGCATCAAGGTGGACAAGTTTAGGATTGATTTACGATGATGTGTCGGCTCACAGCATCGCAAACGCGCTTGAGACCATCGCCACCGGCTTGTTGTCGGCGGCGCTGAACAGCGTGACCCGGCCAAAGCTCATGGTGCGGCCGAGCCGGACCACGCGCGCATCCGCCAGCACATCCGACGACGCCACCGCTTTGAGGAAATGGGTGGTCTGATCGACCGTGGTCATCGGGCGAAAGCCGCGGTTGGCCGCAAGAATCGCGATCACCATCGCGGTATCGGCCAGCGCCATCAGCGCCTGGCCGCAGACGATGCCGCCGTGCCGGCACAGCCGATCGGAAAACGCCATCCTTACGGTGGCGCCGGGCTGCCAGCCGGCCGGCGCGCCTGCCGGCGGTGAGATCTCAAGCCCGGCAATCGACAGCCCGAGGTCCTGCACCCAGGGCGCGAACACCTCGCCTAGAACGCGCTTGGCCTCGTCGAGATCGAACTCCGCCGCATTTTGCTCAGACACCCTGTTTCCCCCGCCATGAATCGCCGGCCATTGTAATGCGCATTTCCGGCCGATGGGCACCCCGGTGGCTTGAAAACGCCGCGATCGATCCCGTAAGATCAGCTGGTACCGAGTGGGGCAGGCATGTTCAGGCGTTTGGCAATCGTTTTCAGTGTGATCGTGATCGGCCTGCTTCTCAATGGCTGCACCAAATGCGGCCCGATCTGGGACGATTGGCTGCAATCGCCAAAATCCTGCAAGTCGGACCGTCTCTAGGCGCCGGCGGTACGCTTGGTGCCGCGGCGGTGATACATCGCGGCCAGAATCTAGGGAGCATTTGTATGAAGATTTTCTGCGCAGCCGCGCTGATCGCCTTGCCGATGGCGGCATTACTGGCAGCGCCGGCCCACGCCCAGGTCCCCAGCATGAACCTGCTGCCCGAATTCCAGAGCAAGACTCCGGAGGAAAAGGAGGCTGACGCGATCAAGGAAAAGGCCTACCGGGAATCCTTGAGGAAAATTCCCGACGCCAAGGTCTCCAACGATCCCTGGGGCAGTGTGCGCGGCGCCGAACCGGCCAAAGCCGCGCCGGCAAAGCCGAAGACCAAGACCGGCAGCACCGCGAATTAGCCGCGCTATGCATAGGACGTCCAGACGCTGAACGCACAGCGCCGCCACGCGGAATATGTTCGCTGGCGGCGCTGCGAAGCCCTCAAATCCCCAGTATACCTACGTCCGCGTGAACCGAAAAAAGGTTCAACCATCCTAAAATGGCCCCGGAACCATTCGGGCCCGCACGGCTTGAATCCGGACTTGACTACTCCCCAGACTTGACCGGCCTCAGCTCACCCCCCGCGCTGGGGCCGTTTCCTTTCGAGCCGGGCAAGGCAGGATACGGCACTGCACGGCATGCCGGGAGGTCTCGGATCCGGCCAAAAAACAGCCCAGCGGGCGACTTTATTTTGGCGGCTGCAGTTCGCTCTGAAGCCAGCCCGTGGAGGAAAGGCCCGCGCTGGGAAACCGGCCGGGCCTTTTTCTTTAAAATTGACGAGCCGATCCTAATGGCCATTGGTCTTGTTTTCTTGCCGTTCGGCCTCGCGGGCGCGCTCTTCCCAGGCTTCCGCCATTTTCAGCAGCGCATCCTTGTCTTTCGGGTCCATCGATTTTGCCATGCGGATGCAGTCGGCGGCATACTCCCGGTACGTTTTTGCGTCTTTCATCTCGGCCTCCTCAGCCAATTGAAAACGCCGGAAACGGAACCTCGTTCGAGGTAATGACGGGTATGCGAAAGTGGAATTTACGGAACAAATGTTCCCGCCAAGATATTAATGTGCAGATTCTTGAAGGCTGGTGCGCATGGCTGGCGACGAGTATCTGCGGTACGCCGAGCAATGCATTGCGCTGGCAGCGAAGTCGTCAAACCCCGGCGATAAAGCGCGTCTGCTGCAGATGGCTCAGGCATGGCGCGATCTGTCCGGTCAGCGCGATCACGAACCGAAGCGGCCGCATGATTTCAAACCGGCATCGAAGCGAAAATAAGCCCGATCTCGGATTGAACGGGGCGTAAACCATGTTCGGCAAATCATGGGTTTTCGCGTCGGCGTTTGTGAGCTGTCTGGCGATGCCATCCATCGCACAAGATGCCGGTGTCAGCGGAATTCCACGCGGCCCGGGCAGCGCAGGCGGTCTCAACAATTCGGTCAACGACCCCAGCGGTATCGGCAATGCGGCGAGGATTCCGCCGCCGCCACCGCCAAGTATGGCAGTGCCCGTGGTGCCATCCGCCGCCCCGCCGGTTTCCACCCGCGCGTCGTCACGGCCGGCACCGATTGTCAGAAGGGCGGCCCGGCAAGACGCGTTCGCATCCCGCCGCGAATTTCGCCGTTCGTCCCGCGCGGCTCGCAGCCGGGAAAAACTGCTCGATTCAAAGTTCAGCATTTGCCGAGGCTGCTAGGCTGCATCGCGAATCACTTGGGACAACCGCACCCGGCAACATCTTGCCGTCGAATGGTTCCTGTTTGACGACCGGCTGAGCATTGCAGGAGCCGCCTGCGGCACGAACAAGATCGATGCTGCCAGTCCGGCCATAAGCGTCTTCACGCGGGGCACCCGATGCGCGGTTTGCCACTCAGGCTTGACCTGGCAATCCATCATCTTTTCGTCATGCGCGGGCCTTGACCCGCGCATCCATCCTCTTCGGCATCCATCCTCTTCGAAAGACTCGCGTGAAGCGTGATGGATACGCGGGTCAAGCCCGCGTATGACGCTGTGGGTGGTGCCGGTGGGCGCATTTCACATCGCGCCTTGCTCCCGGCAAGCATCATCGCCGCCCGCAAATTCCTTCACGTCAGTGGGCGTTTTCACTTAACCTCCCTTGAAAATTAAGAGAGAGAGGACAAAATCCAAGGGGGCCGCGGTGTGAACCGGACCCCTTTGGCGGAACGAACTCATGAAAAGTTTTTTTCTGCTGGCCGTTTTTCAGGCGGCCGGTTTCGACCGCTCACCCGCGGTCAAGCTGCATCGCAGATCAGCAGCTTCCGGACATCTTGCAGCTCGCGCCCCAGTGCGCGCGCATCCTCTTGCCGTAATGGTGTTTTTTGGGCTGCCAGTGATGGTGGTGGTGCAGTACGCCCGCCTTGGCTGCGCCGGTGCCGGGCGCAGCCTGCGCCTTGGCGGGTGATGAAAACGACAGCGCCAGCGCGGCAACCGCAACGGACAAAAGAAGCTTGCTCAATTTCCTCTCCCACGTTTTGTTGGCCGCGCATACAATCACGGGAATCGCGCCTGATAAATAGGTGCCGGCAAAAATAGGCCGCATGTCCCGCGCGCGGTGCGGCATTCTAAGGCGATGCGAAGCATCGCCGATCATGCCGCTCCGCAGAACCGGGACCGTACCGAATGCCGCGTCTCGTTACGGCCCCGGCTCTGCAGCGCACCACGCCGCAAGAGCGGCGCGCTGCGCTGCGTCCGGGGCACGATACTTTACGAAGCCGCGCCCCATGACACGGAAAGTTGTACGGGTGTGTCTCCGGAAGGATCCCGCAGGCCGGTCGCCGCGACCGGCTCCATGCTATGCTCAGCGAGCAGCATCGGAGCATGCGCAATGAACGCAATTACTTTCGACGCCTACGTTCTCTCCGCGTTGCTGACGGCAGCTATGATCGGTTCGATCTATCTTGCCGGCCGGATCGCGCAGCGCCGCGGACGCAGCTTCAGGAACTGGGCGTGGATTGCCGGGATTCTGATCGGGCCGCTGGCGCTTCCACTGCTGCTGCTGTTGCCGAACCTGAACGGCAGGAATGGCGAGCATGCCTAGGTCCGAGGCGCGACGCGACACGCCAGGGACGGCGAAACCATGGCTTTGATCGTTGTCAAAACCGCTTTGTTGGCCGGCCTGACGATACTTACCCTCGGCGTTTTTCCGGACCGGCGGAGAGGCGCTGTCATCGCCATTGCGACCTGCATCGCCGCTGCCGTCGTCCTGCATTTCGTGGCGCCCTGAAATTATAGGCCTCGTGTCGCGGCCGCGGTGCAGCGTTCCATGCGAAGCATCGCCGATCACGCTGCTCCGCAGAACCGGGGAACGCCGTTGAGGCGCGAACGTTGATCGACATCGAACGATCAGGCTGCGCTGCGTTTATCCGAAGGAGGGCTCCGATGCGCATTCCGGCTTTGGCGATGCTGACGATCGCGGCGGTTTTGACGGCAACGCCGGCGCTCGCCCAGACCTATGATCCGAAATATCCGGTCTGCCTGCAGGTTTACCAGGGATTTGTCGACTATTACTTCGAGTGCGCCTACACCTCGCTAGGACAGTGTCAGATGTCGGCTTCCGGCCGCGCCGCATCGTGCGTGATCAATCCGTATTATGCGGGCGGGAAAGGCCGACGAGACCGCCGGCAGCGCCGCGCCTATTGAGGCGCGCCGGTGATGGGCACGACCATGCGGCGCGCGGGCGTCATGGCCTGGCTTCGTTCCGGCCATCCCCGTCTTTTCTTGCTCGAGCGTCGTTAAGACCTGGATGCCCCGACCGGATTCTCAATCAGCAGGGTGGTGGGCGCTTACCCACCTTACGTTCTTGAAAGTGCGTACGGGACTTTGCCGCCATCGCGCATACATGCCCCCCGTCGCGGCGTTATTTGCCCTCACGGTCAGGGTCTCCGGCCACACTCCGAATTGTTGCTTGCATTTTTTGACCGTCGGAGGCCGCAGAAAAACTGGCTTGGAAGGACGACGACAAAGAGGCCGTCAACTTAGGCGGCCTTACGTGCCGGGCGTAATCGGCGGCGGGGCCGCATTGAGAAGCTGCGCCAACGCCGTCACAAGCTGTACTGGAGCGAATGGCTTAGCAAGCATGACGCTGTTCGGCACGCCCTTGACCGCCCAATCTTCTGCGTGTGCGCCGCTCATGTAGATGACGGGGAACGCATGGTCGATCTCTCTGGCCCGTTGAGCGACTTCCCAGCCATCCATTTCACCTGAAAGATTTATGTCCGTAACGACCGCGCGATATTTCGCCCCTTCCCTGGCCAGAAGCGTGACGGCTTCCTCGCCAGATGCGGAGATGACAGCTTCAAAGCCGTCATCCGTCAAAGTTTCCTCAACAAACGTCCGGAGCAACTGGTCGTCTTCGGCAACCAGTATTATTGGTAGTTCTGACACGGTGTCCCCCCGCTACGGTGCGTCGTGACATCACGCGCGAGGGGCTGAAAGGTTCCCTTGATTGGAACCAATTAGGCCGCTGCTAGAATTATGTTGGCGGGGTCAATCCCGGTGACGATATCCATTCGTTGATATGCGAGGCGGTTTCCAGCTGGCGAGCCTTGCGGAGCAAATCGTCCCGCTCTTTTCCGTAAGGAAGTTGGGCCGCTTCTTGTTTGAATGCTTCGCCTTGCTCACGCCACTTCTGTTCAATCGACAGCTTCTTGCTCATGGGTCGCTCCCAAAGGCAGGGTGTGAATTGACGCTATAAAAAAATCAAAGCCGGTTCCGGGTTCCAGTCATAAATCCAAATTAGGCCACTGTAATTCAAAGAGGCCACTAGGGTTAA
This sequence comes from Bradyrhizobium sp., assembly GCF_036009065.1. GTDB lineage: Bacteria > Pseudomonadota > Alphaproteobacteria > Rhizobiales > Xanthobacteraceae > Bradyrhizobium. The sequence goes on from NZ_DASYMN010000104.1 coordinate 16,038, forward strand.
AAACAGGCCAGTACCCAAATATTGGTACTGGCCGATTTTGCCATGCTGCAGCGCAATAGGGGCCACTCGTCATGAGTGAAAGGGACCACTGTGGCGGGGGTGCCGTTAAGGTTAATTTTGAGTTTATGGCCGAGACGGCTTGCGCGGGGCCGCAGCTACTGACGCGAACGTAGGTGATTCGCTAGGGTGCAACTTTTCCGCGCATGACGCGGGGGGAGTTGCGTTGTGTCCAAGTTCAGCCATAGCGCGTCGGGCAATCGCTTGTACTTCGGTGACAACCTTGATTGGTTGCCAAGGCTCGAATCCAACACCGTCGATTTAGTTTACTTAGACCCTCCCTTTAATTCCAACGCCACTTACAACGCAGATGGGGGTTTTTGTGTGCCTTGACGCGCCGTCGAAAGAGATCAGAACTGAGGCAGCGACCGGCGGCAATATCGAACTGCCGGGCGGCATTCGTCCTCGTATTCAACTTGTAACGTTGGATAACCTGCTCACAGGCCCTAATTTGGGTGTCATTACAAATTTGAACACCGTCCAAGCTTCTATCGCTGCGCGCGCCGAGAGTCGCAAAAAACCTCAACGCGTTCCGACGCCTGCGGAGGTTAGGGAATCTCCCCCTTTCAAGTATCCCATTCCGGGAGGGAAAAAGAAGGTTCAAGAAACTCTCCCGATGGACGAACCCCTTTTGGTGTCGCCGCAGCCCCGATCTAAATCTCGCCGTCGCCGAAAATCGGCTTAATTTTTCCCGCCATCAATTACCGTGAACAGCTTGCGCCGCTCCGGCGCGGTCGGAACCGGCGTGATGGGTTGCGTTGCCAGCGCAGCGTCGATAAGAGCGCCGATGGTCCACGCGCGATCGACAACGCCAAGCGCCTTAGCCGGCGTCGTCTTAAGCGCCTCATGGACGCGGCAGAGGTTGTAGTGAGCAACGTACAGCGCGACGGCGGCAACATGGTTGTCGAGCTTCTTTGAGAAGCCGTTGGTCAACCGCGTGAACCGGCGCGATCCCATGCGCAGGCTCAAATTTTGCCGTTCAACGTAGCTGGTTGAAACGTATTGATCCGGGTCACCTGATACTACTTGTCGCTCTACAGCTACTACAGCAGCCGGCGAGTAGCGGCCCTGCGCTTCCTTTACAAGGTGCGTTACGCTGTAGGTTTTTACGATTATTCCATGCGAGGCGCTGTCGCCGAATACATCGCGGATTGCCAAGCGGTACGGATGAAAACCATCCGTTGAAATTTCGGGCTGGCCGATGACGCGACCCCGCAAGTCCTGCAGAAAATCCATGGTGCTTTCGGTATTCCGCTTGCCGACGCCCCAACTGATGATCGCCTTTTGCGTCCCGGCCATCGCGATAAAAACGTACTGATCGCCCTTCACTTCGATCTCGTGGCGCAAGACGTTCTTTTGTTTTTTCGCCACGAACGACCATGCCTCATCAAGCTCTAGGCGTTCGGTACGGACGCCAACCATCAAGCGGTCGTGCAATTCCATGCAGCCCATGCCGACGCGCAGAGCGAGGCGTCCGACCGTCTTGCGGTCAACGCCGGTAAGGCGCGTGACGGAGCGCTGGCTGACGCCTTCACAGAGCGCTGCAATGATCTCAATTTGTTTTTCGCGGCTGAGGTAGTTCATGATGGGCCCAATCCGTCATGTTGAGGGAGTTGGACCGCTGGAAAGAACGCGCCGAACAGACTATATTCGGAGCGGTCGATCGCTTTGGGGCCCAATCCCGGGGTGAGAGACTAGGGCTCGCCGCTGTTAGCGCAGTGACGGGCCCGCTGATTTGATGGAGGAAGCGGTGGGTTTCGAACCCACGAGACGTTGCGAGGGGTATGGACGCCCAAACGCCTGCCGAGGGGTAAGCTCGGTGCAATAGGCCACTCTGCCACGCTTCCACACACAAAAGCGCCCCGCCAGCCGAGAGGCCAGCGGGGCGTTCGTGTTTCTGTGTGTTTCTCATCATGCTTGCAGAATAATGCTTGCAGCATTTTTCTGCAAGCATTATTTTAAATTTCTGCAAGCATGGAGGATAGCTGTGACAAAATCGCCCGATAAAGTGAAGGCCGGCTTGGCGAGGAAAGAGGCTCTTTCACCAGAGCGCAGAGCCGAAATTGCACGAGAGGCTGCCATTACCCGATGGGGGAATAGGCCTCCTAGTGCGACTCATAAGGGGAGTTTTCAGGAAGAGTTTGGCGTTGATGTCGAATGTTACGTTCTCGACGACGACAACAAGACTGCCGTCATCAGCCAAACCGGAATGGGTAGTGCGCTGGGAATGTCGGCACGCGGAAACGCATTCCCCAGGTTTTTGGCGACCCGTGCGATGTCTGGAGTCGTCGGCGCCGAATTGAGAGAAAAACTCGAAAATCCACTTAAGTTTCAATGGGGGACCGGCGGCGCCGAAGCGCCGCCAGCGACTATCCATGGGTTCGATGCGACGCTACTAATCGATGTTTGCAAAGCGGTGATTGATGCCGAGTCTAAGGGCGAACTTCATCCCCGCCACGCGAATATTGCTCGGCAGGCACACATCATCGTCGGCGCCTCCGCGAAGGCTGGTATTAAAGGTCTAGTGTACGCCTTGGCCGGGTATAACCCGGCTACTGAAGAGGTGATTGCGGCGTTCAAGCTGTATGTGCAGGCCGAGGCCAAAAAGTATGAACCGGAGTTTCCAAACGAACTCTATCTACAATGGCACCGCCTGTACGATATCCCTGTCCCGGAACGCGGGAAGCCATGGCATTTCAAATATCTCACCGTTCGCCACATCTACCATCCGTTGGCTAAGAGCAGTGGAAAAATCTATGCGCTTCTCCAAGCTCACAAAGCCAGGGGTGGCAACAGAGCGAAAAAGCTTTTCCAGTTTTTGAACGCGATTGGCGCCAGAGCTTTGAGGGTGCATTTAGGCCGAGTTCTAGAAATGGCCGAATCGTCGCCCGATAAGCAGACCTACGAAAAGAAGATCGTCGAACGCTTTGGAGGGCAAATCGAATTGGAATTAGTGGTCCCCCCGCCAGCGGAAAAGGACAGTGCGGCGGCAGCAGCGCCTGATAACTTCAAGCCACTCCATTAAGAAAGAGGCCGCCCACTGCGGCGGCCCTTACTTCTCTAGATGGACCATGTGATTCAACACCGCCTCGACGCCCTTGGCGAAGGCGCAGCACTCCTCATGCGTATCGAACGTTCGCTGATACTTGCCATCGAAAAGCGAAACTGTTCGCCCGCCCTGCCGCCCATACCGAAGAGCGCCGATGTCTTTCCCGGTATCGGCGTCACTAATCGGCACCGACCCCGAGTGTTGGCTCCTAAGATCGACAAGCGGGATTTCGATTTTCATTAGCGTCGCCTCGGCTACATTTCAAACTAGGCCACTGCGGAAATAAAACTGAGGTTAAAACAGGCCAGTACCCGCTCAACTCAGGAGGTCTTTAATGTTTATCGGGAAACCGGCTTCCTGTAGTTCGGCTCCGAGCCGTTCCTTCACTTCATCAACGCGCTTGTTGAACTTAATGTAGATCAGTCCACTGATGTCCGATGGAAGCTCCAGAGAGCCTTTGTGCAAGATGGCCACTCGCTTTCGGCCGAGCCGCACCAGGAACATACCCAACTCAAGGATTACGTTCTGTCGCGCCCGCAGTTTCTTTTCCTTTGGCTGACCTGTCGGGAAGCCCTCATCATCTGGCGTCAATAAAACCAACGCGTACCGCACATCAATGTTGGCCTCTAACTTCTCAATTATCGTGTCGCCCGCTATCGGAAGGTTCTGCAGAATTACCGGCTCCAATTTCATCCGTCGCAGGAGCAGTTCAAGCTGCTCCCGGCATTCAATATCGTGACCGTAAACGATAAAGACCTTGTTGTTTGATGGGCTAACCGTCTCATTTGGAGTAGCGGCCGAGACGCTAGCGGCGGACGGTTCGGTAGCGCCGTACAATCCGCGAACCTTTAGCGCGGTTGGGGTATCCTTGCCCTGCCAAACGATCTTCCCGCTTGCGTAGACATTCGCAATCGCGCCGTCGTTCGTGCGAAACTGTCGCCCGTGTGGGATGTCCTTGCTCGAAAAGCCAACATTGTGGGCCTGAAGCAAAGTCTGCATTTCATCGGGAGTCATGAGGGAACTATGCACTTCAGAGGCGAAGCCCTCAAGTCTCGCCAAAGGTCGCTTCCACGGTGGCATTGCTAGTGTTTGCAAAAGGGACCACTCCTAAAATCAAAAGGGGCCATTAACCAGAACGGAGGGTCGAAAGGGCACCCAAATATTTTTGAGAACATATTGCGAACTGAGAACAAATAGGGTACATTGTTCCAACAAGCCCAGACTCGAACCCGCCGTTTGTCCCGCTAGCGAATCCCCGTCATAAGGAGCACGACCCATGCCCGTTTCCGCCCTGCGTATCGTCGAAGGATCCTCCATGGACAAGACCAAGGCCCTGGCTGCGGCGCTCTCCCAGATCGAGCGGCAGTTCGGCAAGGGCTCGGTGATGAAACTGGGCAAGAACGACCGCTCGATGGATGTCGAGACCATCTCGTCGGGCAGCCTCGGGCTGGACATCGCGCTCGGCGTCGGCGGGCTGCCGCGCGGCCGGGTGGTGGAGATTTACGGGCCCGAATCCTCCGGCAAGACCACGCTGGCGCTGCATACGGTGGCCGAGGGCCAGAAAAAGGGCGGCATCTGCGCCTTCATCGACGCCGAGCACGCGCTCGACCCGGTCTATGCGCGCAAGCTCGGGGTCAACATCGATGAACTGCTGATCTCGCAGCCCGACACCGGCGAGCAGGCGCTGGAAATCTGCGACACC
>NZ_DASYMN010000105.1:0-27048 GCF_036009065.1 Bradyrhizobium sp.
TTTCTGTTGATCGCCGCCTTCATGCGGATCGTCGGCAAGATCGCGCTGTGGAAATCGCTGCTCACGGCTTTCGTGTTCACGGCCATCATGTTCGTGACCTTCGATATCGCCTTCGACGTCATCATGCCGAAAGGGCCGCTGGAAGCGGCGTTGGGGCGATAGGGCCATCATGAAGTCGGTCAACAACCACGGCGTCATCCTGAGGTGCTCGCAGCGAAGCTGCGAGCCGCGAAGGATGCGTGATCCGGGCTGCCGCCCTTCGAGGCTCGGCGCTACGCGCCGAGCACCTCAGGGTGACGGAGCACCGGGCGGGATTTGGGGCGCATAATGGAAGCCTTCGGCCTGTTGATGCACGGTTTCGCCGTGCTGCTGACCTGGAAGACGCTGGCGCTGATGATGGTCGGGCTGGTGCTCGGGATTTTCGTCGGCGTGCTGCCGGGGCTCGGCGGTCCGAACGGCGTGGCGATCCTGCTGCCGCTGACCTTCACCATGGACCCGACCTCGGCGATCGTGATGCTGTCGTGCATCTACTGGGGCGCGCTGTTCGGCGGCGCCATCACCTCGATCCTGTTCAACATCCCCGGAGAAGCGTGGTCGGTCGCGACCACCTTCGACGGCTATCCAATGGCGCAGCAGGGCAGGGCGGCCGAAGCGCTCACCGCCGCGTTCACCTCCTCGTTCATCGGCTCGCTGGTCGCGGTGCTGCTGATCACGTTCCTGGCGCCGATGATCTCGTCCTTTGCGTTGAAATTCGGCCCGCCGGAATTCTTCTCGGTGTATCTGCTGACGTTCTGCTCCTTCGTCGGGCTTGGCCGCGAGGCCAAGCACAAGACCATCATCTCGATGTCGCTCGGGCTGCTGCTGGCCGGCGTCGGCATGGACACCGTGTCCGGACAGTTGCGCATGACCTTCGGCTCCAGTGAGTTGCTGCGTGGCATCAACTTCCTGGTCGCGGTGATCGGCCTGTTCGGCATCAGCGAAATTCTGTTGACCATGGAAGAGCGCCTGGCGCTGCGCGGCCATGCCGCGGCGATTAGCCTGCGCGTGGTGCTGAAGGTATGGCGCGATCTGCCGAAATACTGGATCACGCTGCTGCGCTCGTCCTTCATCGGCTGCTGGCTCGGCATCACGCCCGGCGGCGCCATCGCGGCATCGTTCATGGGCTACAATCTGGCAAAACGCTTTTCCAAGGATCCGGAAAGTTTCGGCAAGGGTCGGATCGAGGGCGTGTTCGCGCCGGAAACCGCGGCGCATGCTTCCGGTACCGCGGCGCTGCTGCCGATGCTGGCGCTCGGCATTCCCGGCTCGGGCACCGCGGCGATCCTGCTTGGCGGGCTGATGGTGTGGGGGCTCAATCCCGGACCGCTGCTGTTCGTCGAGCACAAGGACTTTGTCTGGGGCCTGATCGCGTCGATGTATCTCGGCAACGTGGTCGGCCTGGTACTGGTGCTGACCACGGTGCCGATCTTCGCCTCGATCCTGAGGGTGCCGTTCGCCGCGGTGGCGCCGATGATCGTGGTGTCCTGCGCGATCGGCGCCTACGCCATCCAGAACGCGATGTTCGACATCTGGCTGATGCTCGGCTTCGGCGTGGTCGGCTACGTGTTCAAAAAGGTCGGCATTCCGCTGGCGCCGTTCACATTGGCACTGGTGCTCGGCAGCCGCGCCGAGGACGCGTTCCGGCTGTCGATGATCGGCTCCGGCGGCACCATCAAGGTGTTCTGGTCGAACGGCCTGGTCGGCTCGATCACCACGCTGGCGATCGTGCTGCTGTTCTGGCCGGTGATAGACAGGGCCTTTGCTGGCGTCGGCCGGCTGTGGCGGCCGACGAAGGTAGAGGGCTAGCGAAGCCGCCGTAACCGAATGCTCCTGTTGCGTATCCGGGATACGCACATTATACTGATGTATAACAGGAAATCCAATGTCGGTTCGCAAACGCATCGAGAAATACCATAGCTCCGGCGGGGCCGCCGATCTTGTGAGGGTGGAGGTCCTTGTTCCGCCGTCCGCGCGGGAGGATGTTTTGCGTCTGGCCGCCAAGCTTCGGTCCGAGCATCGCGATAGTAAGGAACTGCGCAGGCTGTGTGATCGCGCGCTGTCGCTCTACGGCGCGCGCGTGCTCGGTAATGTCGATCTTGATCGCGTTCCAGGTTTGCGCGCCCGCGCCGGAGTCGTTGCGCGGGCGTTGATGGAGCGGGGTGACGCACGAGCGTTCGTGCTCGGTCGCGAAATTCTTGCTCAAGCCGGATCGCTCTGATGGCCTTGACTGACCTTCAGATGCGGATCATGCAGCGGCTTGCTTCGAACCGTTCCGAGACGAGCTATCTTGCCGGCGGCGTCATTCTCAACTTGAACTGGCCGCGCCGTTCCGACGACATCGATATCTTCCACGATACGGACGAAGAAGTCTCGCTCGCCGCGCTGAAGGATATCGCCGATCTGGAATCGGGCGGCTTCCGTGTCTCGGTCGACGTCAAGACCTATGGCCTGTTCGAAGCGACTGTATCCGATGATCTTTCATCGACGATGATTCAATGGATGAGCGAGACGAAGCTCCGCTTTTTTCCGCTGGTCAAAGATGAGCAATGGGGCCTGCGTCTGCACCAGTCGGACCTCGCGGTAAATAAGATATTGGCGGCGGCCAGTAGACGGAAAGCCCGTGATTTCGCCGATATCGTTGCGATCTGCGAACATATGTGCCCGCTCGGCCCGCTGGTGATGGCCGCCGCCGGGAAACCTCCTTCGTTCTCGCCGCAGAAGATCGTGGAGCAAATCCGCTGGCATGCGCAATCGATTCCGGATGATGAATATATGGCGGTGAAGGGATTGCCCGAGGATTGGACGCCGCAGTTCATCCGCTCGACGATCACCGGGCAGGCGGACCTTGCCGACGAATATCTTCTGGAAGCGCCGGTCGAGGTGGTCGGCGTTCTTGCGGTAGACCCCAAGGGGGTGCCAAGAGAAGTCACTGCCGAAGGTCTTGCCTCCGCAACCTTGCGCACGGCGACCAACGAACCGGATGTGATGCCGCAACCTGTCGAGTTCAGGACGACGGTCTGGAGCAAATCCTGAGTTAGGCGACACGCCCTTCGCTGCGCCTCATTGCCCTGTCGGTTCCGGCTAGTAGCCTGGAATTTGCCTGATATCGGTGGCGGTACGTCGGCCTGAACCTACCGCTTCGGCGGACTGGCGGTCGTCGCAAAATATTGGTCGATCGTTGCATTGGACGCCCAACAAGCCCCGATTTCCCGGGCTTGCTGCGTTACAGGCTGCGCTGAAATGCGACTTCGATGTTGATCTGCCCCGCGTCGACGGCCTGTCAAGCTGACCGATTTCGGCTGATGTTCCTGCTCGATACCAATGTGATTTCCGAACTGAGGCCGTCGGAGCGCGGGAATCGCAGTGTCGCCGCTTGGGCCGGCTCAATTCCCTTCGCTCGTTTCTTCCTCTCCGTAATTTCCATTCTGGAAATCGAGATTGGGGCGCTTCGACTCGCACGAAAAGATCCCGCCCAGGGAGCCGTCTTCCGAGCATGTATAGACGGACAGATTCTCACCCGCTTCGAAGGTCGTATCCTGCCGGTCGACATCGCCGTCGTGCAACGTTGTGCGCGCCTCCACGTGCCGAATCCGCACTCGGAGCGCGACGCGCTTATCGCAGCGACCGCGCCGGTTCACGGTCTGACGATGGTAACCTGCAACACCGCACATTTTGCAACCGCAGGCGTTGCATTGCTCAATCCGTCGGATCAATCGGTCGATCAGCCATTGCGAGCGAAGCGAAGCATCCAGTTCGGCTTAATCAGTCTGGATTGCTTCGTCGCAAGTGCTCCTCGCAAGGGCGGTGGTGCTACACCACCTTGGCATTTCGCAATTTCGCAATCTCGTCCGCGCCAAATCCGAACTCCGCGAGCACCTCGTCGGTCTGCTCGCCGAATTCCGGCGGCCGCGCCGCCATCTTGCTCGGGGTGCGCGATAGCGTCACCGGCTGGCCGACCAGGCGGATGTGGCGGTTCTCCGCATTGGGCACGTCCTGCGCGATGCCGAGATGTTTGACCTGATCGTCCTCGAACATCTGGTCGACCGAATAGATCGGCCCGCACGGCACGCCGGCCGCGTTGAGCTCCCTGACCCAGGTATCGGTGGATTTTGTCACGGTGAATTTGCCGATCTCGGCATTGAGCGCGTCGCGGTTCTTGGAGCGCGCAGGTGCTGTGGCGTAGTCGGGGTTGGTCGCAAGCTCCGGCGCGCCGATCGCCTGCGCGCAACGCTCCCAGATCCGCCCCCCGGTGGTCGCGATATTGATGTAGCCGTCCGAGGTCTTGAACACGCCGGTGGGAATGCTGGTCGGGTGGTTGTTGCCGGCCTGTTTCGGCAGGTCTTTTTCCATCAGCCATCGTGCGGCCTGGAAATCCAGCATGAAAATCTGCGCTTGCAAGAGCGAAGTCTGCACCCACTGGCCTTCGCCCGACACCTCGCGTTCCAGCAGCGCCGTGAGAATGCCCATGGCGCAGAACAATCCGGCGGTGAGGTCGGCCACGGGAATGCCGACCCGCATCGGGCCTTCGCCGGGCGCGCCGGTGATCGACATCAGCCCGCCCATGCCCTGCGCGATCTGATCGAAGCCGGGGCGCTTGTGATAAGGGCCGTCCTGGCCGAAGCCGGAGATGCTGCCATAGACGATCTTCGGATTGATCTTGCGCACGCTCTCATAGTCGATGCCGAGCTTGTTCTTCACGTCGGGCCGAAAATTCTCGACGATCACGTCGGCCTGCTTGGCGAGGCGCTGGAACACCTCCAGTCCCCTGGCATCTTTCAGGTTGAGCGTCATCGCCCGCTTGTTGCGGTGCAAATTCTGGAAATCGGAACCGCGGCGCGGGCCGCCCTGCTGCTCGCCGCCGGCGTCCTCCAGCAGCGCATCGATCTTGATGACGTTGGCGCCCCAGTCCGCCAGTTGCCGCACGCAGGTCGGCCCGGCGCGAACGCGGGTGAGATCGAGCACGGTGAAGCGGGACAGGGCTTTTGAGGCGCGCGGGAAGGCCATTCGAGACAGCTCCGGGGTTTCGACGAATTGAAGGCGTGGGTAAGGTCTATCCGATGCGCGCGGCGCCGAACCCGTCTTCTCCATAAGCGTTGCCATTGTACAGCAGGAAATTGCCCTTGGGGCAATCGAGCCGGCTTCGATGGGCGGCAAGACGCAGCGGGCTACAGGGCGCGGACCGCGAGGCCGAACCCGGTTCGACCGAATGCGTTACCCGCGTACAAGATGTACCGCGCGCCGCCGTGATCGAACACAAAAGGATACTCCACCATCTCGGAATCCCACCCCGATTCCGACACCGAAAGATCAGGTTCAGCCCGGCGGCGCCAGTTTATACCGTCACCGGACTCCGCGTAATAGATGCGATAGGCCTTGCCGCGCGCGCAAAACCACATCTTGTAGCCGTCGGCGTCCCTCATGACGCAGGGTTTGCAAATCGCATATTCTTCCGGGCCTGAAAAATCGATGGCGATCCGGTCGTTGCGCACCCAGTGAATGCCGTCGTCCGAGTCCGCGTATTTGATGAGGTGCCGCATGTCTTCCTTGACCGGCCCCCAGGCGATGTTGGAGCCATACCACATGCGAAACTTGCCGTTGTCGCAGAAAACCCACGGGTACGAGATCGTATAGGGATCGGTTTCGTCCAGCGGCATAACGGGAAATCGCGCGTGCCGCACGAACGGACCGTTCGGCTGCTCGCTGACGGCGAGACCGATCGCATTTTGCCACGGCACCGAAACGGTCAGATGCCAGCCCATGTAGTAGAGAAATCGTTTGTCGCCGGCCTTGACGATGCATCCGATCGATGCGCCGCTGTCATCGAACATGGCAAGATCGCCCGGCGTCAGAACCGGCCGGTCGGCGACCCGCAAGATTTTTGCGGGCTTGTTGATGTCGATCTCGACAAATCCTATGCTCGACCGGTTCTGTTCATCGCGGGAGCTGAAGTAAATTCGGAAAAGATCGCCTTCGATATGTTCGGCGACGGGATTCGCGGCATAGGATCGTGCCCACGGCAGGCTGCCGTCAGGCGCGTAGATATGGCCAAGCTTGCGCCAGCTCACAGTTTGCCCTTCGCCATCATCACGCGCATGAACGCGCTGCTATCGAGATCGATCGCTTGCGACGTCGACACATGAACGCTATTTTCTGTGGTGCTGGAGGCGACCAGCGCATTGGCGCCTATGAATGTGCGCTGGCCAAGCGTCAGCTTGTTGCCGACGGTCGCGCCAATGCCGAGAAAACAATAGGGCTGCACATCGACGTCGGCGGCCACCGTGACGTGCGACGCGAGCCAGCTATGATCTCCGATGGTGCTCAGATCGCCGATGTGATTGCTGGACCACATCACCACATTGTTGCCGATCTTGACGTCGAGTGAGATCGACTGGTTGTCCATGATAAAGCAGTTCTCCCCGACGTTGAGATCTTCCGCGCGATAGAAGTGGGAATTTACATAACTTATGAATCCGTAGCCTTTCTCTTTGGCTGACAGATATTTTTCCGCGCGCAAGCCATTCATCTTCTGATACCCCATGAGTATCAGGAGCTTGTACTGCTCCGGCGGAAATCGCCGCTCGATATTCTCGAAAGCCACAACGGGAAGATCGTGAAAGCTGTCGCGGTCAAGATATTTGCCATCGGCGGCAAAACCGCAGACTTCATGCTCGCTGTCGCGCTTGAGAAAGCGGAACGCCACGTCCGCACCGCGTCCGATACCGAAAAGGATGACCTTGCTCATGCGTCGCGGCTTTTGGTTGCGATGTCCCGCGACGCCTGGCTGCGGACCAGACGGTCGAGCCACTCGTGAACGCTGATCCCTTCGCTGGCGGCGGCCTGTCTCGCAAGCTCCTTGGCTTCCGGCGTGACGCCTTCCATCACGCCGTAATATCTCGACCTCATCGTGCCGCCGCGCCAGCCTTGATGAGCCAGATCGAGAGCGAGCGGCGGTGGTCCATCACCCTTTTTGAATGTGATCACGTAGAAGCAGTTCGCCATGATCCATCGGATATTCACCTCGCGCGCGGAAACGGGAAGGCTTTCCAGAGGCAGCTTGTGCGCAAAAAGCGGATTGTTGGTCGTGACGATCTTGCCGAAATCGACGTCGCGTAGCCACGGGCCGACTGATTCGTCGCCAAACAGAACCGTGCCGCCCGGCTTGACGACACGGGCAAACTCCTCGGCGGTTTTCTTGCCGTCGGAAAATTCATTGAAGCCGCCGAAATGAAAGACGGCATCGAAGAAGTCTGACGGAAACGGCAGGTAGGTTGCGTTTGAGATCGAATAATGCAGGCCGCAGCGAAAGTGCATCTCGCGGTCATATTCGCTCATCCGCCTGACGCAGGTATGAACCATCCCGGAAGACAAATCCTGCAGAAACAGCTCACCCGAAGCATCCAGTCTGCGCGCCAGACGGAAGCTGTCCCGCCCGGTACCGCAACCCACTTCGAGGATACGTGCGCCGGGCTTCGGGTCGATCATATTGACCATCAGTTCGCGGACCGTCTCCTCGTCCTCGTAAAGAGCGGCGAACTGCCAGTTCAAGGCGGCATCATAGATCCGCTCCGCCACGCGGTCGTATTCGTTTTTCGTTCGTGCTTCGATCTCGCTCAGCTCGGGAGGCCACAGCAGATTGGGCACGCCGTTCTCGATGGAAAAACGACCGCCATCGGTGGAAACAAGACAATCTTGTTCCAGACGCAGCGGCGCGTGCGATTGAGGTGCGCAATAATGTTGAACGGCCAAAGGTTTCATCATTTGCCCTTCATCACGCTTTGCGGCAGACGACGGTCCATACATGTTCTTCGATACCCCAGAAATCGTTTTGACACGAGCCGATCGCGAAATCTTTGAAAGCCGGCGCAAGTGCGGCTTCGATATCAGACTCCCGGTCGAATTTTTTCAGAATGCTGCCGTTGCGAAGGCCGTAGGGATCATTGGTGACTTCCATATGGCCGTCTCCGAGATCGCGGGCATTGCGAAGGATATAGCTTGTTGCCTTTGGTGCAGAGAACACGAAAGAACCGCCTGACTTGAGAACACGCGAAATTTCGCGGGCGTTATCCTCGAAACGAGTTCCCGGATCGACGTAATAGCAGGCATGACATGCGACGACATAATCGAAGAAGGCTGCGGCGAAGGGAATATCGTGGTTTCGTCCGACGCAGGCGGTGATTTCGACCCCGAGCCTATCCATTCGAGATGTCGCCAGCTTGCAGATTTCATCTGAAATCTCAACCCCGTACACACGCATGCCGAGGTTCTGAAGCAGCGGCATATTACGCCCGTCGCCGAAGCCGATATCGAGCGCTTTCTTGCCGATATAAGCGGAAGGGTCGGTCTTGTGTCTCGGATAGTTGCCGAGAAACGCTCGGACGACGAACTCCACGGGATAGACGTGGATCGGATTTCGCTTACGATAAAATTCGTCGTAATGCTGGCTCAGCCGATCATTCATTGTTTTCAAAGCGCCGATAGAGAAGCTTGGCAGAGTCCGGGCCGATCACCGAATGCGAGGGATAGTCTCCGCCGCGGCAAACGCTATTGGCCCCGATCACGCTGTTGCGGCCCACGCGCGTTCCCATAAGGACAGCCGCGCCGGCGCCGATCCACGAACCTTTGCCTATGGTTATCGGCTGGCCGCGGCCGTTGGGTTGCTGCATGATAGGCACCTGGGGATGACTGAAGCCATGGTTGTTGTCGCCGATATAGACGCGCTCCGACACCAGAACATTGTCTTCCAGCGTAATGGAAGACGTGCATGACAGGAACGCGAACCGCCCAATCTGGTTTTCACGGCCAATTTCGATACGCGACTTGTAGATATAGCCGGATCGCTCGAAGTCCTGCCGGTATCTTGGATCGATATAGTTGATGAGAAACGAAAGGTCGGCGAACGCATTGATATGACATCCTTCGCGAATTGCCGTGACATCCCCGATAACGATATTTTGCGGATTCAGAATTCTAAATGGGGGAAGGATTTTCGCATCGACCCCGAAATAGGCGAACAGTTTCTTGTCCGCTGCCGTAAGCGGCGTTTGCTTCTCCAGCAGGACATTTCCACTTTCAATCGGCGTACTGGCGGACATCTGCGGCGGCCTACATTGCATCGGTCGAGGCTGGTTCCCGGCCGGGGTTGGAGTCAAGGCGTTGTGCGGGAGACCGGATGCTGTGAACGCGCCGCACGATCGTGTACGGCCGATTTTTGGTCTCGACGAAGATTCGTGAGATGTAGATTCCGATCACGCCGAGACAGAACACGATAATCCCGCCGACAAACCAGATCGACACAATCAGCGAAGCCCACCCTACCGCGGTGTTGCGAATGAATTTTTCCAGAATGACAAAAACGCCGAGTGCAAAGGACACGCACGACACGATCATCCCGAACGCGACCATGAGATGCAGCGGAACGGTGCTGAACGAGGTGATGCCGTTGAGGAAGCTGGCGAGACGCAACAGCGTCGAGTAACTGCTCTCCTTGCGGTGACCTTTCGCAATGGCAATTCCGACTTGGCGGAATCCGGTGATCACCCACAGGCCGCCGATGACCACGTTGCTTTCCCGGTGCAGCAGCAGTGCATCGACGTATTCACGCCGCATCAGCCGGACCGTGCAATGATTGGCGGGAATATCGATGGAATAGAGCTTGTTGATCAAATACCAGGCGATTCTGCCGCCGGCGCTTTCCACCATGCCGCCTTTGCGGGTTTGCTGAAATCCGTATGCGACATCGCAGCCGGTCGACTGCATCCTGTCCAGAAAGGCGCCGAGCAGCGCCGGATCCTCCTCGAGGTCGCTGTCGATCAGGAAACAAAGCTCGCCGCTGGCATGGTCGAGCCCGGTCATCAGGGCCTTGTGATGGCCGAAATTGCGCGACAGTTCGACCACGCGGAGGCGGCCGTCTGTGCTTGCGAGCGCACAGGCGATGGCGAGCGAATTGTCGGGCGAGCCGTCATCGACCATCACGATCTCGTAGTCGTCGGTAATGCGTCGGGCTGCTTCCGACGCGCGCCGATAAAATTCCTCGACATAGGTCGCCGATTTGTAGAGCGTGGTGACGACTGAGAGCCTCATCGCTGATCCGCCTGCTCCAGAAGCGCTTTGGCCGCGTTGCGGTCGATTTTTCCATTGGCATTGCGCGGCAGTTCATCGAACTGAACCGCCCGCGCCGGCCGCATATAGGCCGGAAGCTTCTCCCTGCAAAGTGCAAACACTTCTTCTGCAACCACGGCGCGGTCGGCCATGTAGGCCACGGCGATTTCGCCGCCGTCGGCGCCCGCAAGCACCACCGCGACGGCGCGCCGAACGTCGGGAACGCTCTGCACCGCCAGATCGATCTCTTCGAGCTCGATGCGATGGCCGCGGATTTTCACCTGATTGTCGACCCGGCCCTGAAACCACAGACGCCCATGCTCATCCTCGCGCACGCGATCGCCGGAACGATAGTAGATCGCGCGGGTTTTGTCCTGCCGCGGATCCTGACAAAAACGCGCCGCGGTCTCCTTGAGATCGGCATAATAGCCCAACCCGACGCAGGGACCGCCGATCCATAATTCCCCGGCCTGCCCGCGGGGCAGGGGCGCCTGCCGATCGTCCAGCACCGCGTAGGTGAAATCAGGGTGCATTGCTCCGAGCGGAGGGAATTCGTCGTCCGAGGCGGTCAAGGTTTGTGGCGTGATTTCGATGCTTGAGCAGATGCAACTGGTTTCAGTGGGGCCATAGACGTTGACGAGGCGGGCGCGTCCCGAAAAGCGGGCATGGAAATCGCGCAGCTTGCCGACCGGATAACCCTCGCCGCCGAACTGAAACGTCCGGATGTCGGGTAACGCCTGCGGCGTCAGCAAACCAAGCTGGTCGAGAATCAGAAACAAGGTCGGCACCGCGAACATCACCGTCGCTTTGCCCGTACGAATGGTTTTGACCCAGCTCGCCGGGTTGGTGATTTCGGATGTCTCGACCGGCAGCAAGGCCGCGCCGTTGAGCAATCCGCAATAGATATCGAACACCGAATTGTCGAAATGCAGCGGATTGACGCCGGTGAAACGCTCGCGCGGCGAAGCGCGCAGCATGTCGCGCGCCCATTTCATCAAGCTCAAGACACCACGATGCGGGATGACGGCGCCCTTCGGCTCTCCGGTAGAGCCAGACGTGAACATGATGTAGGCCGGATCGCCACCGGTGACGGTCGATGGGCTGTCATCGCCTGCGGCGCGATCGAATCCCGCGATCCAGCCTTCGCTATCTTCCTTCGAAAGGGTCAGCGCCATGCCGAAGCGATTCGGCGCCCCGGTTTCACTGAACAGAATCTTCGGACGGAGCCGGTCGACCATCCGCGCGCTGCGCTCAGGCGGATTGTTCGGATCGAGAAATACATAGGGCGCGCCGAGTCGCAGGCATGCCAGCAGCAACGCATACGCAATGCGGCGCTTGGGCAATTGCAGGGCTACCACATCGCCGTGCGCGACGCCGCGCGCGGCCAGCGCCGCCGCGCAGTGCAGCGCAAGTATCCGCAATTCTCCGAACGAAGTGATGCCGTCGCCGAAGATCAATGCCGGGGCTGCGGCATCGGTATCGGCATGCGCGGCGAACGCGTTCCACAAATTGCTCATCAGAGGCGCAGGCCTCCGTCCAACTTCACGATCGTGCCGTTGGCGAACGCATTGGCTGCGAGAAATTCGATCGCGCCGATGACGTCTTCGACCCGACCGAGACGGCCAAGCGGAGTGTTCCGCGCGTAGGCCTGGAGCCGTTCTTCTGCGACTGCGGTCCTGGTTGTGGGGACATCGATGAAGCCGAGCGCAACGGCGTTGACGCGTACGCCAAGCGGCCCCAACTCGACGGCCATGGTGCGGGTGAGGCCCTCGATGCCGGCTTTTGCCGCGCCATACGCGGCCTGACCGGCATTGCCCCGGCTTGCGATCGAGGAAAAGTTGACAATCGATCCGCCACCGCGCCGGACCATGCGGGCTGCGACTTGCGTGGCGACGACAAACGGCGCGGTGAGATTGGCATCTGTCACCTTGCGCCATGTCTCAAGGCTGTGGGTGGCGAACTTCGTGCCGCGCAATGCCAGTACCGGTTCATTCCAGATCAGGCCGACGGCATTGACCAGCAGCGCGATGCCCTCGTTTGCCTGGATAATGTCGGCGAGCGCCTGCCGCACCTCGGCCTCCACCAGAAGATCGACGGTGCTTGCCATCACACCCGGCGCCGGCGCCGCTCCGTCAAACGTCCGGTCGAGGCCGAGCACCCGACGGCCTCGGGAAGCGAAATGCGATGCGAGCGCGCTGCCGAGCGCGCCGCCGGCTCCCGATATGACAACCCACTGATCGTCCGTCAGCGCCATGGACTTCAGGCAGCTTTCAGCAAACGATCGATATCGTCGACCGATTGCAACTTCTCGATGTCACTTTCCGACAGCTCACGCCCAACGATTTCTTCAAGCCGCAATACGAGCCGGACGCCCTTCAGCGAATCCCATCCGTCGATCTGCGCCAGCGGCACGTCACCCGACGGAACCGGAGTCTTGCTGCGCAAAACCTCTGCTATCAACTCGCGCGCGTGCATCGTTCCTCTTTGAGTTCCATCCCGATGGCTACGTAAAACGTCTTGCTTTGCAGCACCTTACATCGCTCCCCTGCAAGCGATACAGCGGGCCGAATTTTCATAGGCCAATTACGCCGCAGCCGCAAATGCGGTGCGAACTATCAGGCGTTCCCGCTGCAATCTGATGTAGTGGAGTTTCATCGTTGTCTCACGCAACGTGTCGTCCATTTTCACCATTTCAACGATCGGAAAAAACCAATTCGATATTGAACCTCTGCTGGATTTTCCCGACCTATCCAAGCAGCATTCTATCTGGCGCCACCGCTCAGCTAAATTTGCAGTTCCGTCTTGATTTCTTGCAATTTTTTTGCTGTTTGGAGTTTCTCTGTCGTAATACGCGTAAAATAACAAACTACAAGCGAACGAACCGGGTAGGGTTGGGGCAGACTTTTCCAGACATTCATTGATGCAATGTCGCCGCGGCGACCGTTCCCGACTTAAGAACCAAGCCTACCATCGTGATTTTGGCACGGCTGAGCGAATCTCAGCGCACACAAGGAGGTAGATCATGCGTCGCATTGCTTTACTCGCTATTGCTACTGGATGCTTCGTTCCATTGCTGGCGTCGGCCCCGGCCAGCGCTCAAGCGACCCGCACCTGGGTCTCCGGCGTCGGTGACGACGTCAATCCCTGCAGCCGCACCGCGCCCTGCAAGACCTTCGCTGGCGCGATTTCGAAGACTGCCACCGGCGGCGAAATCAATTGCCTGGATCCGGGCGGCTTCGGCGGCGTGACCTTGATCAAGGCGATGACGCTGAGCTGCGGCTACACGATGGGATCGATCCTCGTCTCAGGCGGTCCCGGCATCACGATCAACGCCGGCGCGACCCACAATGTGAGCATCAGGGGCATCCACCTCACGGGCATCAACCAGACCGCCTCCCCCGGTACCATCGGCATCCGCATCCTGGCCGGGGCCGCGGTGTCTATCGAGGACTCCGTGATCAGCAACTTCAGCCAGCAGGGCATTCTCGATTCACGCACCGCCGGCAATACCAAGCTGTTCATCCGGAATTCGGTCATCAGTCATAATACAGGAAGCGGTATCGGCCTCGGCGCGACAAACGGAAGCGTCACGGAGATCGAGAACGTGTCCTCGATCAACAATCTGTTCGGGATGTCTACCACGACCGGAAACAGCATCCTGATCAGGCGGTCGGTGTTCTCCGGCAACTCGAATTCGGGGATCGAGACGGATGGTGGTGCTCAGGCGAACGTGACCGATACCGCGATCAGCAATAACGGAATTGGTGTCCAGGCCAACGGCACGGTTCGGCTGTCCAACTCGGACATCTCATTTAATACCACAGGGGTCTCCTCGACGGGCGGCCAAACGTACGGCAACAACCGGATTTCCGGCAATACCTCGCCCGGCACAGCTCTGGTCGCGGCCGTCCCTGCCCAGCAATAACAACTGCACCGGCATGCCTTGCCGGTTGGCGGGCGCACAGGAAAAAAACAGCATCCCGGGCAACCACTGCCCGGGATTTTTTTACTAGCGTCGGCCTTCGCGGTTCCAGCCTTGCCGGCGGTGTATTGCCTGCACCACGAGAATCAACAAACCGAACGCCAAGAACACGTGAGCGATCCATGCAAAACGTACGAAAGGAAGGAACTGAAGCCGAACGGTCTGCGTTTCGGCGGGAAGCCGGATGCCTTGAAACGCGCCGTTGACGGGAAGGGTGGGCGCTTCAACCCATCCCGAGGGAGTCCGGGCAACTGCCTGCCAATGCCGGTGATACTGCTGGCTCAGCACCAGGATTGAACTTTGCCCGCCCCGGACTTCGAATTCCAGCAGATCCCCTTCGTCCCTGGTTTTCAACGGAGTTGTCCGGGCCGCTTTTCGATCGAGTATGTCGATCCGACCTGCATCGACCTTGTCGGATAGAGCTGTCTGCAGGCAGCAGCCCATGCGGTTGAGAACACGATAGAAGTGAAATTCTCCATCGGCGCCGATATCTTGCAGATTGGGATGGTCGAGTGGTTTTGGCGAAATCATCAGACCGATGTTGCTCATCCAGAATGCCTGGCTGTCGTAGTCAGGCGAAATCATCGTATTCAATCGTCCATAGGTCTGCGTTTCGCCTCCGAGATCGCGGATCAGCGCCTGATATCGGCGGGAAGACAAACTGTCGTAACTGTGAACCGAAGCGACATCGAAAATGTCGTTCAGATTGGGAGGCAGCACACCAGGCCCCGGAGCGGCTATCGCAAACCGCGAGCCGGAGCCCGTTGCCGCGATGATCCTGTCCACCACGGGCGAGGGCACCGGCTGCGCCGCCGGTTGCCGGAGCATCAAGGGAAAAGAAATAGTAGCGCCCACTACAGCCAACGCCGCGATCAGGAAAGCAGGCCGAAACGAACTGACTTGCAGCGCGAGAAGGCAAATCACCACGAGCGTTGCAAGAACGATGTTCCATCTGATGTTAAGCCCGGCCGTCCAGTAGAAGCCAAACGCGACAGCGAAACAAACCACCGTCGCCAATATCGCCAAAGTCACGGTGATGGTTCTGGAGGGAAATCGCGCCGCCATTGCATTCACGCTATGCGCCGCGACGATGGTCAAGGGCAGAATGATCGTGCCCAGCGGCGCGCCGCGCGACAGGTTGAAAGCCATGTATCGTACGGCAAACGCGTAAAGCGGATGAATGAACGTAAAAGCGCATATCAGGACGATGGCGAGCCACCACCCCCAGGTTTCACGGAAACATCGCAACAGGCCAAAAAATGCGAGAAAGAGAATTAAGGGCGTGATGCTCAATCCGTTATAAGGAAAGGGATATGCCGGCGAAACCGGATTTTCGGTTATCTCCGGGAAAGTGCTGATCGAGAACATGCGTATCAGCGCCGGGACGGAATCTATTGTTGGAAGAGCCGACAGAAAGAACGCTATGTCTGGAGCTGCACGGGATGAATTCGCGGCGGCCTCGGCGAGGTCAACGTAACCGGGCAAGGCCAGCAGAATTCCGCTGACGCCGGACGAAACAACGATGCCGAGATACCGGGCTGACGAAGCCGTCCCCATCGACTGCCAGCGGCGATAAGCCAGCCGCAACAGATAGCCCGTCAATACGTATGCCTGGAATATGATGGCCTGCTGGTAAGCCGTCATCAACAGACTGTAGGAACTGAATGCAAGAACGGCGCAGCCGATGGGGTCGACATTTTTTGCCAAGCGCGTCATGGCGTAGAGCAACCCGGCGGACCAGCAAATTACCGATGGAAACATGGGAAACGTCAGCCAGTACAGCATCAACGGCGATGCTGCGACGCTTGCTCCGGCAATCAGCCCCGCAACCGGTTGCAGCGACATCTCCCTGCACAGCAACAGCACGAACAATCCGGTAAGAAAACAGGTGCCGAGCGACAGCACGGTAAGCAGCTGGAAAGGGCTGTTGGTGATTTTCAGGAGCAGCCAGGTTGGTGCGTAGGCCGCACTAAAACAATCGTGAAGAATCGGCCTGCCGAGCTCATTAGGGCTTGTCCAAAGTGCCAGCCAGCCTGACCGGGGTGCCTGCAGCTGGTCGCGAATTTCGGGAATGTAGGCGTGCCAATAATCAGCAAATTTGATGTTCTGGATATGGGCTGGGTCCGATACTTCCGGCCCTCGGATCTCCGAGACCAATTGATAGGGAGCGATGATCTCGCCGAACAGCCAGAACGGATGGATGAGCGCAAAAAACCACACGGTATAGATTAACAGCGCATTTCGGTTGATTACTCCGTCGAAATGCACGGCCTTGACGAGGGAAAGGCGGGATCGCAATGCAGCACTACCCATAGCCGTTATTTACTATACCTTGGTTGATGACGCGGGAAGATGAAATCGAAGACCTGCCAGGTCGATGGGATAGTGAGGGAACGGGCAAATCAGTTAGGCCTGTCGCCCATCTTCTCTACTCAACATGGCAACTTCGCACGTAGTAGAGCATGAAACTCTATGGGGAGCGCGCCAAGCGCAGATAAAACATGAACGGTATGGGCATATCCGGACGCCGATGCCTCGCTTGCAATGCAGTCGAACCGGTCGCCGCGAATGAACCGGTTTGGCCGCCTGGCTGGCGATGTTTCGGGTGCGGGCATGTCGTCGGGCAGAGCGGAGGGATTCCAATGTTCGCGCCGGAGCTTGCCGATACGATCAGCGGAATGGACCCTCAAGCTTTCGAGGCGCTTTCGAAAGTCGAAGCCGAGCATTTCTGGTTCGTCGGCCGCAATGAACTCATCGTTGGTCTCATAACAAAATTTTTTCCGGACGCGCGGCGGTTTCTTGAAATCGGCTGCGGCAATGGCGCCGTACTTCGTGCCATCGCCCAATCGCGAGCGTGGGAGCGGATGGTCGGCTCCGAATTGCATCCGTCCGGGCTGGTACACGCGCGACGACGTCTGCCGGCCGGAGTGGAATTCGTGCAGATGGATGCACGCAATATTCCGGCCTCGGGCGTGTTCGATCTTACCGGCGCGTTTGACGTGATCGAACATATCGCGGACGACGAAACGGTTTTGCGCGGGCTGCGCGCAGCTACCCAATCGGGAGGAGGCACCGTCATCGCGGTGCCGCAGCATCCATGGCTGTGGAGCCGTGCCGACGATGTGGCGTATCATCAGCGACGTTACCGCCGCGGCGAACTGGAAGCGAAGCTTCGCCGTAATGGCTTCGAGGTCTTGTATTCCTCCTCATTCACCGCCCTGCTGCTTCCGCTGATGGTGGCAAGCCGTCTGAAGAGCCGGCACGCCAAGCACGATGACGATATCGAGCGCGAATTCGCGGTGAGTCGTCACCTCAACAGCATTTTCACGGCGATCCTGCGCGCGGAGGTTCGCATGACACTGGCCGGCATGAAGTGGCCGGCAGGCGGCAGCCGGATTGTGGTTGGCCGAGCGGTATGATTCTCCCGATGTGCGGGTGAAGCCCGCGCGATCATCGGAGCGCTGCGTATGCAACGCTGCGGCGGGTTGACGCGGGTTGTGAACCTAACAATTTCAACTGCGACCAACCTGCAGGCCGCCTTTTTGGGCCTGTTGCGCGGGTTTCGCCCGTGGCTTGAAGTCGGGTCAATCTGCCGACCTAAGATTGCGTTCTGCACGCTTGCGCGACGTTTTTCGGTGAGTTCTCACCGACACGATAGTTCTCAAATTCAATCGGGAGGTTTAGTATGCATAACAAATCAAAACTGCTGGCGCTCGCCGGAACGACACTCGCACTTTTTGCATTATCGGCGCCGGCTCACGCCCAGGCGACCCGCACCTGGGTTTCGGGAGTGGGCAGTGACGCCAACCCCTGCAGCCGCACCGCGCCATGCCAGACTTTCGCCGGCGCGATTTCGAAGACGGCTATCAACGGTGAGATCGACTGCCTCGATTCGGGCGGCTTTGGCACTTTGAACATCACAAAATCCATCACCATCGATTGCAGGAGCGTCCACGGATCGATTCTGGCGAGCGGTACCACCGGCGTCACCATCAACATCGCCGTCAACGCCAACGACCCGTTCAGGTCGGTGCGGCTGCGTGGCCTCAGCATATACGGCGGCGGCCTGTCGGGCACGGTCGGCACGCGAACGGGCATCCGGGGCATCAGCATTTTGCAAGCCTTGATGGTCACCGTCGAGGACAGCGTGATCTCCGACTTCTCGCAGCAGGGCATCAATGACACTAGAACCACCACCGGAGGCAAGCTGTTTATCAGAAACTCGGTGATCAGAAACAACACCGGGAGCGGGATCGGCGTCGGCGGCGCGGCGCCAAACAACGCCAACATCGAGAACGTCCATTCGATCAACAATGGCTTTGGTGTTTCCACAGCCACCGGCAACAACGTCAGCATCGCCCGGTCGGTATTCGCCGGCAACACCACGGCCGGTGTTGAGGGTGACGTTGGTTCTCAGATCGGAGTGGAGGGCGCCCTGATCTCGGGAAATGTCACGGGTATTCAAAGCAACGGAGTGATGCACCTCTCCAATAATGAAATTTCCTTCAACTCGACTGGAATAACCGGAACTACCCAGTCGTTCGGGAACAACCGGATTTTCCTCAATACTGCGCCGGGGACGGCCCCAGCCGTTGGTGTAGCCTCGACGGATCGCAACCAGCAGTAACAAGGACCTTGCTCATCCCGGTCGGGAAAATGACGGAACGGAAGCCTCGGGCATTCGCCCGGGGCTTTCTTTTTATCGTTAACGTTGCGCCCCGTGCGCAGCGTATGGATTTCCCCGGCCCGCGCGATTAGGCTGGCCACCGGATGACCGGCAGACGGGGATGACGATGAGCAACAGTCGCGATCAAGCATTCGGCCCCGATAAGACGACCCCGCCCGGCCGCGGGCCCATGGCCGGTCGCATGAGGCGCGCGTTCCTTGCTGCGGCTGCCGCGGCAGCGCTAGCGGTTTCGGCCGGCGATTTTGCCGAGGCGGCGACATTCCGGCAGGGCGTGTCGGCCTTCAACCGCCAGGATTATCTGTTGGCGGCGCAAAATTTCTTTCCGCTGGCCGAGCAGGGCGACCCGGCAGCGCAGAGCTATCTCGGCTTCATGTTCGAGACCGGCCGCGGCGTTCCGCGCAATTATACCGAGGCGGCGATGTGGTACCGCCGCGCGGCGGAGCAGGGCGACACCTTGGCGCAGTATTCGCTGGGTCTGCTCTACGACAAGGGACAGGGCGTGCCGCAGGATATCGTCGAGGCCAACAAATGGCTGAACCTGTCCACTGCCGCCGCGCCGAGACAAGCCCGAGAAGCGCGCGCGCGCCTGCGCGACGCCGTGACCACCAAGATGACGCGCGGCGAAATCGCCCGCGCCCGCCTGCGCGCGCTGGAATGGGTGCCGACCCGCGAGCGGTGAACTGCTTGTAGGGATGGGTGGAGCGAAAGCGATACCCATCATTGCTCCGACGCCGTGACGGGTTTCGCTTCCGCTCAACCCATCCTACGGGTTCCTCTACCCGACCAGGGCCTCGATCAGCCAGCCGATCCAGATCGCTGGCGCCAGGAACAGCCCAAACGGAAGAAAAGCCGTCGCTTTCATTGGGCGCTTGCGCAAATATGCGTTCACGACGTAAGCGCCGAGCGCCGAAAGCGTGGCGAGTTCCATCACGGCAAAGACCGTCGTCCAGCCAAGCCACGCCCCCGCGACCGCGGCGAGTTTTATGTCGCCGAGCCCGAGCCCGTCACGGCCGCGCCAGCGCCGGTAGACCATCATCAGCGCCAGCAGCGGCACGCTGATCGCAGCGGCCCGCAGCGCCGCCCACCCCGCACCGGCCCAGTCCGCGTCCGGTCCGAGGCTGCCGGCGCGCAGCAGCGCCAGCGCCAACGCCGCCGCCGTGAGTTCGTTGGGAATGACGTAGCGGCGGGAGTCGGTGATCGCGACCGCGAGCATCAGCAGGCCAAGGAACGCGCCGAACAGCCCGTCCGTTCCGGGGGAAGCGGCAAGGCTGATGCCTACTGCGACGACCCCTGCGAAGCTGAGAAATGGCGGCAGGCCGGCGCGAAGTCGCGCTGCGTCCATCACGCGCTCAGCGCGGAACCTGAGGTGCGGGCAGCACGACGACCGGGTTGCTGGTGCCGACCAGCCGGTTGTTCATCTTGCTGCGCATTTCCTCGGCGATCACATGCGCATCGACGGCGTCCTTGATCACGGTCGGGCGGATGAACAGGATCAACTCGGTTCGGGTCCGTTGCGTGTTTTGATGGGCGAACGCATCGCCAACGCCGGGGATCGAATCCAGCAGCGGAATGCCCTGCCGCATCCTGTTCTGGGTCTCGCTGATCAGGCCGGCCAGCAGCACGGTCTGGCCGCTGGTGACCGCGATCGAACTCTTCACGCGGCGCTGCGATATCGTCGGCGTCAACGAAGCCGCGCTCCCTGCCGCGACGTTCGAGATCTCCTGCTCGATATCGAGCACGATGTTGCCGGTGGCGTTGGCGCGCGGCAGCACGCGAAGAATGATGCCGGTATTCTTGTAATCGATGGTGTTCACCACCGTGTTGTTGGCGGTCAGCACCGTCGCGGTGCCGGTCGAGAACGGCACCTGGTCGCCGACCTGCAACGTCGCCGCCTGATTGTCCAGCACCACCAGCGACGGGTTGGACAGCACCTTGACGTTGGTGACGCCATGCAGGGCATCGAGGATGACGCGCGGCGAAT
The DNA here is from genome assembly GCF_036009065.1 of Bradyrhizobium sp. Taxonomy (GTDB): domain Bacteria; phylum Pseudomonadota; class Alphaproteobacteria; order Rhizobiales; family Xanthobacteraceae; genus Bradyrhizobium. The sequence goes on from NZ_DASYMN010000105.1 coordinate 20,788, forward strand.
TCTCGGAGCCGATCAGGAAATTGAAGCCGGGAAGCACGCGTCCGAGCAGCGCGCCGGCGGCGGCGTCGACGGCAGTAGCCGGCAGGTCGATTCCCGAGGAACTGGGGGAGACTCCGCTGATCGTATTGGAAATCGAGCCTTTCCGGCTCGCGAGGAAGAACTGCACGCCGTAGTTCAACTGGTCGTTCAGCGTCACCTCGGCGATGGTGGCTTCGATCGCGATCTGGCGCTGTGGCCGGTCGATCTGGCGGATGGTCTGCTCGACCACGCGCTGCGATTCCGCGTTGGCGTAGACCAGCACGGCGTTGTTGGTGACGTCGGCCGTGATCCGCACATTCGGCAGAATACCCGAACCGCTCGACGGCCTTCCGCCGCCGCCGAGTGGGGCTGCCAAAGCGTAATCCTGCCCGGCCGGCGCAGCGCCCGCGGCCGGCGCAGCACGCGTGTTCAAGGGCATCGAGACGGATGCGGTTGGAACGGCGCCGGAGGCTCCGCTGGCCGGCGGCAGCCCGCTCAGCGCGGCGACGGAGCCTCCGCCAGGGGACGAAGACACCGAAATGCCGGCGCCCGGCGAGACCTGGCTGGACGCGTTGTCGAGGCTTGCGCCCTGGCCGCCGCCGAGCAGCATTTCGTTGAGCAGCGCCACCACCAGTTTCGAATTGCCGTAGCGCAGCGGATAGGCCTTCAGGTTGACGCCTTGGGTGTCCGATTGGTCGAGCCGGGCGATCCAGACGCCCGCGCGCTTGAGATATTCGGGTTTCTGGCTGACCACGAGAATGGAATTGAGCCGGCCGATCGACTGGAACTTGATCATGCTTTGGCTGAGGCCGCCTTCGCCGGAATCCATGATCTTCTCGATTTCGGAGATCACAGGTTCAGGCGTCGAGTTGCGGACCGGGAAGATCCCGACCGACTGCCCGCGCATCCAGTCGGCGTCGAATGAGAGGATGGTGTCGATCGCTGCACCGCGGTCGGAACCGCTGCCGGTAATGACCAGCGTATTACGCCCGACGTCGGGGCGAACGGTCGTGGCCTTGACGCCGAAAGCATCCAGCAGCTTGAAAACGGTCTGCGCCGATACGTAGCGTAGCGGCACCACGCTGATGCCATGGCCGGCTTCCGCGGTGCCGGCCCGGTCGACGCCACTATGCACGGCTTCGTTGGCCGGCAGCAGCCGATACCCGCCGCCGCGATCGCGCACCAAGGCCACGTTGGACATGCGCAACGCATTTTCGAGTACGTACAGCGCGTCGGCTTTCGCAATCGGGCGCACCGACGCCATCGTAATGGTTCCCTGCACGCGCGGATCGATTGTGTAGCCGACGCCCAATACGTCACCGAGGATGACCTTTGCCACCGCGGCGACCGGCGCGTTTTCAAAATTGAGGTCATAACCCGAGCCGGAACCGACGCCGTCCCGTTCGATCAGGGCCGCGCCCGGCGGCGGTGTGCCGTCGCTGAGGTAGATCGCGGCCTGCTTGTCGCCTCCGCCCGGCTTGAGCCCCCTCGTGCCGGTATCGGCGGTCTGGCGCGGCAGCAAGTCGAGCGAGCGGATCCTGTCGGAGACGTCCTGAGCGCGGGGGTCCTTAGGGTTGCTTTCGATCGACTGGTCTGCCGTCACGACGCAGGCGGTGAGCAGGATCGAGGACAAAAACAGAACGAGCGTTCCAGTCAAGCCTGAACGCAGGCGCCAAAGCGGGTGGAGCACTTTCAACAAAATACGCCTACCGACGCTGACGGTGAAATCGAGAAACCAAGTCCGGCCGAGGGATTAAGAAACCCTCGAAAATTGACACCACAATTATGTTTTTGCTACTAAATAAGTCAAGCGTAAAGGCTTCGGCCCTGCGATAAGCTGTTGCTTTCAGGTAACAAGGTTAGCGTTGTGAATTCGATGCGAGACCTTTCTGCAGAGACCTTTCGGCAGCATCTCCTCGAGAAATATTCATTGCCGCCGAAGGCGCGTGCGCGCGTCGAGAATCCCGCCAATTCGACCTTGATGCGGCCGCTCCGCGAATTATGGGAAGCGACCGATCTGTCCGCCGCCGAATTCGCCGATGAGGTTTCGGACTATTGGGGGGTGGTCCGGCTCAGCCTGCCTCAATTGCTGAGCTCGACGCCGTGTCTCGACGGATTTTCGCGGCGCTTCCTGCGCGAGTCCACGATCTTCCCGGTCCGCGCCGCCAATGGCGGCTACCGGCTGGCGGTGGCCGATCCCTCCGACACCGCGGCCATTCGCGCCGCCGAAATCGTGTTCGGCGATGCCGTCGAGGTCGCGGTCGCCTCGTTCGAGGACATCACGACGGTGCTCGACCAGCGCGTCGATGCCGACGAAGCCAGCACCGAGGACAGCGCCAAAGGATCGACACAGCAGTCCGACGACGACATCGACAGCCTGCGCGATCTTGCCAGCGGCGCGCCGGTGGTGCGCGCGCTCAACGATTTGCTGGAGCGCGCGATCGAGCTTCGCGCTTCGGACATCCACATCGAACCGTTCCGCACCGGCCTCGTGGTGCGGATGCGCGTCGATGGCTTGCTGCGCGCGATGAATGCGCCGCCGGGAATTCCGCCGCAGGCGCTGATCTCGCGCGTGAAGATTCTGGCGGGCCTCAACATCGCCGAGCGGCGGCTGCCGCAGGACGGCGCGGCGCGGGTCCGGGTCAGCCGTTCAGAACTCGATGTCCGTGTCGCCACCATGCCGACGCAGCACTCTGAGAGCGCGGTGATCCGGCTCTTGCCGCGCGACCGCGGCCTGCTCGAAATGGGCAAGCTCGGCCTCGCGCCGAAGGACGAGTCGGTGATGACCCGGCTGCTGGCGCTGCCGCACGGCATGATCGTGGTGACCGGCCCGACCGGCAGCGGCAAGACCACGACGCTGGCGACCATGCTGTCGATATTAAACGAGCCGACCCGCAAGATTCTCACCATCGAAGATCCGGTCGAATATGAAATCCCCGGCATCAACCAGAGCCAAGTAAAACCGTCGATCGGGCTGACCTTCGCCACCGCGATGCGCTCTTTCGTCCGGCAAGATCCGGACGTGATCATGGTCGGCGAAATCCGCGACGCCGAAACCGCGCATATCGCGATCCACGCCGCATTGACCGGCCATCTCGTGCTGACCACGCTGCACACCGAAACCGCCGCCGCGGCGGTGCCGCGACTGATCGATCTCGGCATCGAGGGCTTTTTGCTGAAGTCGACGTTGCGCGCCGTGGTGGCGCAGCGGCTGGTGCGGATGCTGTGCGACCGCTGCAAGGTGCCGCACAAATTGACCCAGGCGGATATCGACAACGACCCGCGCTTCGCCGTGATCGGCTTCGACGCCGGCGAGACCATCCACGAAGCCGGCGGCTGCGAGCGCTGCGGCGGGACCGGCTATCGTGGCCGCAACGGCGTGTTCGAGATCCTCGAAATGTCCGACGAGGTCCGCAAATTGATCGGGCCGCAGACGGATTCGCACACCATCGATACCGCGGCGATGCGCGGCGGCATGACTACCATGCTGGCGGACGCAGTCTTAAAATGCCGCGCCGGGATGACCACCGTGCCTGAGGTCTTCCGCGTCACGACCATTCGATGAGCGGGAGCGGTCGCATGCGTCTTGAATCGCGCATATCTCTCGCCGTCGTCCCCGCGAAGGCGGGGACCCATACACGCTGTGCTCTCGTTTTTGCGCACTGGCAGAGCCACACATCCAGCCGTCATCCTGAGGAGCCGCGCGCTTGCGCGGCGTCTCGAAGGATCGCCGCTTGCGCTTGTGGCCGATCCTTCGAGACTCGCCCAAGAGGGCGAGCACCTCAGGATGACGGCAGTGTTTGTCTGGCGATCAGCAAAAGCGATGGCAGATGCATATACGCCTTGGCGCGAAAACGGGGACGACAGTAGTGCCGAGTTATCGCTATCGCGCCATGAACAGCAGCGGCGAACTGGTCTCCGGCGCCATCGCGGCGCCGGCGCCGGGCGATGTCGCGGCGCGAATCGAACGCCTCGGGCTGGTGCTGGTCGACAGCGTCACGCTCGAGGAGGGCGGTTCGGGGCAAAGCGTCTTCAGCCTGTTCAACAAGCCCAAGGCGGAAGACGTCACCCTTTTCACTCGCGACCTTGCGCTGCTGCTGCGCGCGGGCGCCCGGATTAATGACGGTCTTGAGTTGCTCGCCGCCGACCGCGATTTCGGGCGGCTGCGGCCGGTGGTGGCTGATATCCGCTCGCGCGTCGTCGCCGGCGAGAGTTTCGCGGAAGCCTTGGCGCGCCACGAAGGGCTGTTTCCCGCAATGTATGTGGCGCTGATCCGCGTCGGCGAAGCGTCTGGGTCACTGGACCGGGTCCTTGAAGTGCTGGCCGACGAACGCACCCGCACGGAGGCGCTGAAGCGCCGGCTTGGCGAAGCCGTCCGCTATCCGCTGTTCGTGCTGGGCGCCGCCGGCTGTGTGCTGCTGTTCTTTCTCACCTTCGTGCTGCCGCAATTCGCCAGCGTGCTCACGGATTTCGGCGCCAAGGTCGATCCCTTCATTCTCGGTTTCCTGAATTTCTCCACCTTCCTGCGCAACAATTCCGACGCCGTGCTGGCGCTGGTCGCCGCCGTCATTGGCGGCAGCTGGCTGATGCTGCGCCAGCAAGGCGTTCGCCGCGGCATCGCCAACGCGGTGACGCGGTTGCCGGCGATCCGGCAGGTGATGACGTTTTACCGGACCTCGCTGTTCTGCCGGAATCTCGGGGTTTTGCTCGGAAGCGGCGTCAACCTCACCACCACTTTACGGATTCTGGTCGACATGATGTCGACCGCGGGACCTTCCGCGGTCTGGATCGATGCTGCCGAGCGCGTCCGTCATGGCGCGAAGCTGTCGGATGCGCTATCGGATACATCGGCGCTGCCGTCGATGGCGGTGCGGATGCTGCGGCTCGGCGATGAAACCGGGCAGCTGCCGATGCTGGCGGGCCGCGTCGCCGAATTCTACGAGGCCAAGCTGCAACGCACGCTGGACCGCGTGGTCGGCATTGCGGGACCCGCGGCGATCATCGTGATCAGCATCGTCGTCGGCGGCTTGATCGTTTCCGTGATGACGGCGCTGATGTCGGTCAGCCAGATCATCGGCTGACTATTTTGGAGAGATGACGTGGGTCGAAATGTTTTGAGTTCGGCAAGACGCCGGCGGTCGCGAGCGTCGCAGGCCGGCTTCACGCTTGTCGAAATTCTGGTTGTGATCACGATCATCGGATTGATCATGGCGCTGGTGGGACCGCGGGTGCTCGGCTATCTCGGCGAGTCCAAGGCCAAGGCGGCCAAGATTCAGATCGAAAGTTTTTCCAGCGCGCTCGATCTGTATTATCTCGACCTCGGGCGATACCCGAATTCCAGCGAGGGTCTCGCTGCGCTGACGCGCTCCAATAACGCGCCCGGCTGGAACGGTCCTTACTTGCGGGGCGGCGTGGTTCCCAATGATCCCTGGGGCCACGGCTATGTCTATCGATCCCCCGGCGAGCGCGCTCCTTATGAAATCATCTCGCTTGGATCCGATGGACAGGAAGGCGGCAGTGGAACGGCAACCGACATTGCGAGCAGCACGCGCTAGAGCCGCACACCCAACCGTCATCCTGAGGAGCCGCGCGCTTGCGCGGCGTCTCGAAGGATCGCCGCTTGCGCTCGTGGCCCATTCTTCGAGGCTCGCCCAAAAGGGCGAGCACCTCAGGATGACGGCGGTGTTGTCCGACCGTCAGCAAAGTAGTGCGTGCCGTCCCGCCTTCGCGGGGACGACGTGCTTTTTTTACTCCCGGCAACGCAACGAACACGGGTTCGCGCTGATCGAAATCCTGTGCGTGCTCGCCATCATCGGCTTGCTTGCGGCCATCATCCTACCTGCGGTTCCGCGCGCCACCTCGCGCGCGAAGCTCGAGAGCTTTGCGGTGGAAACCGCGGCGTTGCTGAAGGCGGATCGCACCGCCGCGCTGCGCCGGCAAATCCAGGTGACCACCGAGGTCGATGCCGCGACGCGGTCGATCCGCTCCGGCGTCAGCGGCCGCGTGATCCGCTTTCCCGCCGACGTTTCGCTCGACGCGTATCTGGCGTCGCGATGCGCCGACAGAAACGCCGGCCGCTCGATCGATTTCTTTCCCTCGGGAATGTCGTGCGGCGGCACCATCGCGCTGGCGCGGCCGGGGATGGGTTATGAGGTTCGCGTCAACTGGCTGACCGGAGGCGTCGAGATTGTCCAGAAAAAGCTGCTCTAACGGCGTTGCAGGATTCACCCTGATCGAGGCTCT
>NZ_DASYMN010000106.1:0-2396 GCF_036009065.1 Bradyrhizobium sp.
TGTCTCGGTCGTCCCGTGCGCTCCTTCCGCGGTGTGCAGCTTTGCAACAATCCGAGAACGCTGGCCAGGATCTGGCCAGATGGAGAGCGCGAACCCGCTCGGTTATGTCAGCCAGGCCGCGAAGTCACGCCCGGTCGCAAACGTCTCGATCGGCGGCGCGAGCGCGGCTATCGCCGTGGCGGTGATGGGACCCAGACCCTCAAGACTCCCCTCATTCTCAGACGGCCCCGAAAGTATCGGCGAAGACCGGTTGTTCGGCGAGCATCGCGGCGAAGCGTTCGACGAGTGGGACCAGTTGCTGTTCGGGCATGTTCGGCATGAGGTCGTAGAGCATGGTGCCCTGGCGGAACAGCGAATGGGTGCGGCGCTTGGTGGTGTTTGACTTGAGGTGGCGATCATATCCGAGCGCCTCACCGGCGGCCCCGAGCAATGTCAGCAAGGCGACCGCCAATGCATTCAACAGCCACAGACGATCGCGGCGGGCAGGCGTGCTGACACGGATCGATGCCATGCCCATGCCAAAGCGCAAATCCTTTGTGTCGCGGAATCCGCACTCGATTCCCCAGCGTTTGCCGTACAGACCCTTGAGGTCGTTGGCGGTCGCCTCGGCGCGGCTGGTGGCCAGGCACCAAGCCTGCTTCATGTCCTTGTCGCGCACGCACAGCACGGTGCCGACCTGATAACGGTCAGCCGTCACCTCGGCGCCGCGCAGCACCTTGGCGCGTCCACCGGGTCCGACCCAGGCGGCGGCGGTGCGCGTCTCGCCGTCCCGCGCGGTGACGATGATGTTTGCGCGGAAGCGGATGACGTAATCGAATTTCAGTTGCTCGCTCAGCACACGGTAGAGCTTCTGGTCACCGAAGCCTCGGTCGGCCACGATGCACACCTTGATATCGCTCGGCAGGGCGTCGGCGAGGCGGACCAGCACCTGATATTCGTATTCGTTGCGATGGTTCTTGAGCGTGGCGGTGTCCACCGTCAGCCACAACAGAGGGGTGGCGCGGCCATGCCGGGTCAGCAGCGACAGCATGATGGTGGCTTGTCCATCTGCGTCGAAGTCGGTCCAGTCCATCGCGACGTTGATGTTGGTGCGGGGTCCGGCCACGTACGGCACCCAGTGGCGCCGCGCCGCGTCGATATCGATCCCCTCGTTGGACAGCAGCCGGTCTACCTGCTTGACGGCATGTTTCGTCTTCAAGCCGCGCGCCTGGGCCAGTCCCAGGCCAATGGCATGGACTGCAAGCGACCCCGACCTGATAACGCCGAGGCTGGCGTTAGCCAGTGACAGCACACGCTTGGCGTGCAGGTCGCCGTCGAACAGGCCACTCAGGAAGGCATGGACGCCCTTGAAACCAAGGGTCGGGTTGGGCTGCATCGGTGGCCCCGCGAATCGTGTTGCACGTGGGGAGATTCGCGGTTCGCAAGCTCAAGGCAACTGGTTTGCGACAAAAGCAAGGATGCGAATCCGATGACGCTGATCCTGATTCCGTTCCTAAACCAGCCGCCAGCGGCAAGATTCTTTTGTTACGCATCGCGCCCAGGCGGAAATGAGGGGAGGCGTAAGGCCGACCAGGTCACCGCGGCCGGAATTACTCAGCAGTCGGTAACATAGGCGACATCTGGTGCTTGAAAGAATGATCGCACCAGCCGCGGAATGCGCTTGAGTGCGGCGAGTTGCGCCTCGATCCTGTCCCGCAACTTCTCGCCCTGGCGCAGCGGCGCTCGGGCAACGCCGGTGCGCTTCAAGTGGCTCCAGACCAGCTCGTCGGGGTTCAGCTCCGGCGCATAGCCGGGAAGGAAGTGCAGCGTCAGCATGCCATTGGTGGAGGCGACATAGGCTTTCACCAGCGCCGTCTTGTGCGCGGGCAGTCCGTCGACGACCAGATGCACAGGCTTCGAGCGGCGCCGCATCATCTGCCGCAGCAGGGTGACGAACAACTCGGCGTTCAGCCCACCTTGGTAGGTACAATACCAGAATGCGCCACGGGCATTCACCGCGGAGGCGGCGCTGATGGATTGGCGCTGGCCGGGTCGCTCGACCACCGGGGTTTGCCCCTTCACGCCCCAGGTCTTGCCGTGCACGGTATCGGCGCGAAACCCGGACTCATCCCAAAACCAGACCTCGCCGCCCGAGGCGCGGGCCTGCCGGGCAATGGCGGGGAACCGCTCGCGCCGCCAGTGCTCGATCGCGTCGGGATCGCGCTGATAGGCCCGTTGCAGCGGCTTCTGCGGCGTCAGCCCCAGCTTGGCGAGCAAAGCCCCGACCGCCGTCACGCCGAGCCTGACGCCCAATTTGCGCTCGATCAGGTCGGCCACCACGGCGCGCGTCCACAGCCCGGAGTCCAGGCCATACTGGCGCGGATCGCGACCGTTGATCCAACGAAACACCTGCTGAT
>NZ_DASYMN010000107.1:0-17113 GCF_036009065.1 Bradyrhizobium sp.
GCCTCTGCATTTGAAATACCGAGTTGCTTTGCCCGCTCTCGCAGCCGCTTGGCGAATAACTCCATAGGAACAATTTGTTCCGTATTGACACGAGCCGGCTACGTACAACCCATCGGGAGCTGAAGGTGGCGAAGGCGGCCATATGGGCCATTTGCCTTTTTCCGATCTGGGGCTCGCTGCTAGGGGAGCTCTGGGAAGGGAGCATCAGGCCGCTCCTCATTCCGCGCGCAGAGATTGACGCACTGTCGGTGGCGATGCTGGTTCGGCACGCCGACAGGGCAGAACAAATGGCCTTTATCAAAGAGGATCGCGCCTGGCGCTACTCCGATAGTTTCGAGCAGGGCAAATGGCGGCGCGTACGCAAGACCATCGTGCGGTTGCGTCACGATGCGGGCGCTTCTCCCAAGCAAGCCTAAGCCATCGTCAAAAAAACGACGTTTCGCTCCCTCAGCACGTCAATTTGGTGCCCCCGCTATGCATCCCGGCCCTAGCCCTGCGCCGTTCCGCCATGCTTTGATGCGCCGACAACAAACAGGTCGCACCTCCCTTCAGGGCGGGGCAAGCAGGCCGATACCGGGAGACGAAATGCCGAAATTCACGATCCTGACGCCGAAGGGTGCGAGTTTTACCGTGGCCGGGGGCGGCTATGGCTATGAGATGGAGGCGCTGGAGGCGATCGGCGCGGAGATCGTCGAGGCGCCGGCCAATGAGGCGGAGTTCATCGCCGCCGCCAAGCATGCCGACGCGATCTATGGCAAGGCCATGCGGATTACCAAAGAGATTATCGACAGCTTGCAAAACTGCAAGGTCATCACGCTCGGCAGCGTCGGCGTCGACCAGGTCGACGTCAAGGCCGCCACCGCGCGCGGCATTCCGGTCACCAACATTCCCGACACGTTCATCGAGGAAGTCGCCGATCACGCCATGATGCTGCTGCTGGCGGGGTTCCGCCGGCTGGTGGCGCAGGACCGCATGGTGCGCGAGGGACGCTGGAGCGAGGGCCGGCCGCAGCTGTTGAAAATTCCGCGGCTGATGGGCCAGACGCTGGGATTTGTCTCGTTCGGCCGCGTCGCCCGCGCCGTCGCAAAACGCGCAGCACCGTTCGGGCTTCGCATGATGGCCTACGATCCGTTCATCCAGGAAACGCTGATGTCCGATCTCGGCGTGCTGCCGGCGACGTTGTCCGAGGTGCTGTCGCAGTCCGATTTCATCTCGATGCATGCGCCGGCGCGCCCCGAGGTGCATCACATGCTCGGCGAAAAGCATTTTCGGCAAATGAAGCCGACCGCCACCTTCATCAATACCGGGCGCGGTCCGACCGTCGATGAGGAAGCGCTGATAAAAGCCCTGCAGGAAGGCTGGATCGCGCATGCCGCGCTCGACGTGCTGGAAACGGAGCCGCCGTCGCACAACAATCCGATGCTGGGCATGGAGAACGTCACGCTGACGGCGCATGTCGCTTCCGCATCGGCGCGTTTCGACGAGGCGCGCAAGCGGCGGGTCGGCTACGAGCTGTCGCTGGTTCTCTCCGGCCTGTGGCCGGTGAGCTGCGTCAACCCGTCGGTGCTGCAGAATACCACATTGCGCCGCTGGCAGCCGGTAGGCATGGATCGCGGTCCGAACAGCTAAGCCCTTCTCAAGCCATCGGCGGATCACGCCGACTAAGAAAAATACCGGAGGAAACCATGAAGGACCTTACCCGCCGCGACGCGCTGGCGCTTGGCGTTTCTGCCGCCGCACTGGCCGCGACCGGCGCTTCCGCGCAGACCGCGTCGACCATCAAGGCCGCGGACGTCCCGGCGCCCAACCTTGCAATCGAAAAAGGCGCCAGCCTGAAGATGCTGCGCCCGGTGCGGTTCGTAAAAGCCGACGAGGACGTGTTCCGCGCCAATGCGGCGAAATTCACAGAGAAGATGGGCGTCGAGGTCAAGGTCGACTTCGTCGGCTGGGAGGACATCAACCAGCAGACCGCGGTGACCTCAAACAGCGGCGCCGGTCCCGACATCATCATCGGCTTCTCCGACGCGCCGCACATCTATGTCGACAAGCTGATCGAACTCACCGATGTCGCCGACTATCTCGGCAAGCGCTACGGCGGCTGGCAGCCGCTGGCGCAGAAATACGGCAAGCGCCACAAGAGCGATGCCTGGATCGGTTTGCCGTTCGGCGCCAGCGGCGGACCGCTGATCTATCGTAAATCGGTGCTGCAATCGGTTGGCTTTGACAAGGTGCCGGAAGACCATGCCGGCATCCTGGACCTTTGCCGCAAGCTCCAGAAGGCCGGCAAACCCGCCGGCTTCGCATTGGGCAATGCCCGCGGCGACGGCAACGGCTTTGCCAACTGGATCTTGTGGTCGCACAACGCCTCTCTGCTCGATGAGGAAGGCAATGTCATCATCAACAGCAAGGAAACCGTCGCTGCGCTCAAATGGCTGAAGGAACTGTACCCGACCTTCATCGCCGGCACGCCGTCCTGGAATGACGTCAGCAACAACCGCGCCTACTCGTCCGGGGAAATTGCCCTGAGCGCGAACGGCGTCTCGCTGTATTTCTCGCTGAAGAACGATCCCGCCACCGCCGCGATCGCGGAAGACACCGAGCATCAACTGCTGCCGAAAGGCCTGGCGAGCACGTCGCCGATGGCGGGCCTGACGCTGAACGCGATGGTGTTCAAGCACAGCCCCTATCCCAATGCCGCGAAGGCCTTCCTGCAGTTCATGCTGGAACGCGAACAATACGAGCCCTGGCTGAACGCCAACAGCGGCTACTGGTCCCAGCCGCTCGCGGCTTATGCGGAGGCCGCGGTATGGTCCGGCGATCCCAAGGTCAAGATCTTCAAGGACGTTATGAAGAGCCCCTACTACGACGGCTATAAGGGCCCGATCTCGACGGCGACCGGTGCTGTCAACGCCGATTACGTGCTGGTGCAGATGTGCGCATCGGTTGCCACCGACGCCGCGACGCCGGAAGCCGCCGCTGCGGAAGCCGAGCGCCGTGCCAAGCGGTATTTCCGGCGGTGAGAAACGATACGGGGGAGAGTAGAAAAGTTCGTCATGCCCGGGCTTGTCCCAGGCATCCACGTCTTTTCTGAATACGAGCAAGTAAGACGTGGATGGCCGGGACAAGCCCGGCCATGACGAGACTATCGGAACGCCTACATGACACTCGCGACAACGCTTCCCCGACGTTCGGAGCCTGCGCAGCCTAGCTGGCTGGTAAAACTGTTCGACTACAAGCCGTTCCTGATCGTCATTTGTCTCACCCCCGCGATCGGGCTGCTGCTGGTATTCCTTACCTATCCGTTGGGCCTCGGCGTCTGGCTGGCGTTCACCGATACCACCATCGGCCGCCGCGGCATTTACGTCGGGCTCGAGAATTTCCAGTATTTGCTGACCGATCCCTTGTGGTGGAGCGCGGTGTTCTACAGCGTATTCTATACCGGCGTCGCCACGGTCGGGAAATTCGCGCTGGGCTTCTGGCTGGCGCTGCTCTTGAACAACCACTTCCCGTTCAAGAGCCTGCTGCGCGCCATCGTGCTGCTGCCGTGGATCGTGCCGACGGTGCTCTCCGCGCTGGCGTTCTGGTGGATCTACGATCCGCAGTTTTCCATCATCTCCTATCTGCTGGTCGACGTGCTGCACATCCGCTCCACCAATATCGACTTCCTCGGCAGCCCGTGGCCGGCCCGATTCTCGCTGATCGCGGCCAATATCTGGCGCGGCATCCCCTTCGTGGCGATCTCGCTGCTGGCGGGCCTGCAGACCATTTCGCCGGCGCTGTATGAGGCCGCGATGCTGGACGGGGCGACGGCGTGGCAGCGTTTTAAGTACATCACCTTTCCGATGATGCTTCCCATCCTCGCCATCGTGATGACGTTCTCGATCATCTTCACCTTCACCGATTTCCAGCTGGTCTACGCCATCACCCGCGGTGGGCCGGTCAACTCCACCCATCTGCTCGCGACACTGGCGTTCCAGCGCGGCATCGCCGGCGGCGAACTCGGCGAGGGCGCGGCGATCGCGGTTTCGATGATCCCGTTCCTGGTGGTGGCGACGCTGTTCAGCTATTTCGGCCTTGCGCGCCGCAAATGGCAGCAGGGAGAAAGCAATGACTGAGGCAGCCCTGGCGCCTGCAAAGGCCGACCGCAGCAGCAACGTCGCCTCCTCCACGCCCGATACCATGGATTGGGATTCGCGGGCGCGGCGCATGGTGATGATCTATCTGCCGCTGGCCTGCTTCGTGCTGATCCTGCTGTTTCCGTTTTACTGGATGACCATCACGTCGTTCAAACCCAACGCGGAATTGCTCAATTACAAGCAGCACAACCCGTTCTGGATCTCATCGCCGACGCTGGCGCACATCAAACATCTTCTATTTAACACCGCCTATCCGCACTGGCTGATGACGACGATGTCGGTCGCGGTCGGCGCTACCTTCATCTCGATTTTCTCGAGCACGTTGGCGGCCTACGCGATCGAGCGACTACGGTTCCGCGGCAGCCCTTATGTCGGGCTCGGCATTTACCTCGCCTATCTCGTGCCGCCCTCGATCCTGTTCATTCCGCTGGCGACGGTGGTGGTTCAGTTCGGACTGTTTGACAGTCCGCTGGCGCTGATCCTGGTGTATCCGACCTTCCTGGTGCCGTTCTCGACCTGGCTGCTGATCGGTTATTTCAAGTCGATCCCGTACGAACTGGAAGAATGCGCGCTGGTCGACGGCGCGACGCGCCTGCAGATCCTGTGGCGGATCACGCTGCCGCTGGCAGTGCCGGGCCTGATCTCGGCCGGGATTTTCAGCTTCACGCTGTCGTGGAACGAGTTCATCTACGCATTGGCCTTCATCCAGAGCAGCGCCAACAAGACCGTGCCGGTCGCGATCCTGACCGAGCTTGTTTCCGGCGACGTCTATCAGTGGGGGGCGCTGATGGCGGGGTCGCTGCTCGGCTCGCTGCCGGTCGCGATCTTCTACTCGCTGTTTGTCGACTATTACGTCTCGTCGTTGACAGGCGCGGTGAAGGAATAGGCATGCAGCATCCTGCATTATCCCCGGATAATGTCGCCGTCATCACCGGAGGGGCGTCCGGCATCGGGCTCGCGGCGGCGATCCGGTTCGCGCGCATGGGCTTGCGCGTCTGTATCGCCGATGTCGGAGCCGACAGGCTTGCGCAGGCAGCATCCGCATTGACCGAAGCGGCGCCGGGCGGCGCGGTCGGCGTGATGGCGGAGGTCATCGATGTCGGCAATGCCGACGACGTTGCACGGCTGGAGTCCGCGGTGCGCGCGCGCTTCGGCGGCACGGATATCCTGATGAACAATGCGGGTGTGCAGCCGGGCAGCACCATGTTCGGGCCCGAGGCAAACTGGCGGCGCATTCTTGGCGTCAATCTCTGGGGCGTGATTCATGGCTCGCAGGCGTTCGCCCCCGGCATGATCGAGCGCGGGCGGCCTGGCCTCATCATCAACACCGGCTCCAAGCAGGGGATCACCACACCGCCCGGAGATCCCGCCTACAATGTTTCCAAGGCCGGCGTGAAAGCTTTTACCGAAGCGCTGCAGCACGAGCTGCGCAACGCGGCCGGCGGCCGGTTAAGCGCCCATCTGCTGATTCCCGGTTTCGTCTTCACCGGCCTCACCGCCCGGGGCCGCATGGAGAAACCGGCCGGCGCCTGGACGCCGGAGCAAACGATTGATTTCATGATCGAACGGCTGGACGCCGGGGATTTCTACATCCTGTGTCCGGACAATGACGTGCCGCGAAGCCTCGACGAGAAGCGCATTCTCTGGGCCGCCGGAGACATCGTGGAAAACCGCCCCGCGCTGTCGCGCTGGCATCCGGATTTCGCCGTCGCATTCGCTGCGTTTGTGGAGGGCAAGTAGCATCCTGACTGAAAAAGCGGCCGTCATGGCCGGGCTTGTCCCGGCCATCCACGTCGTTCTTGCTTGGAACCAGGCAAGACGTGGATGCCCGGCACAAGGCCGTGGTCGGATTTTACCTGAAACGACTTTTGAGTCGGACTTTCAGGATGATGGCAGAATATGCGACTCCAATTGGATTCGACGAAGCCTCTCGCCTGAGAGCGCCTTACGCCGCTTCCATCTCCCGCTGCGCGTCCGCCTCGCGCGGCTTGGCGCGGCGTTCTACCTGGCGCGCGGGGACGCGTTCGACAAAAAGAAAATGCTCGGTGACGGCGACGCGCTCGATCCAAGTTACTTCTTCTTCCACGAAGCTCACTTCTTCAGCCAGAAGCGGCGCCCCTTGGTCGATCGCTTCGGGAACAAGCCGCGGCGCGTCGGCGGCTTCTGGAAACGGGCCGGGCTTGCCCGCTACCGCCCGGAGCGGCTTTTGCTTGTCGGCCCAGTGCAGTGCTGTGTAGTCGAAACCCTCGATGATCGTCGGCTTGACAATTTCGAAATAGGGCGAGATGTCGAAATCCCGCGGCATGTACAGCGATGAATCGCGGATGTGCAGGATTTCGCGTTTTGCGCGCTTGCTGCCGGCCCGGGTGATCTTGGGCAGGATCGGATAGCGCACCGCGTCGAACGCCTGCGCGATCAGCGCCGAGCAGATGATCTTGGTCGGATCGCCGGAGCCGAACGCGATCATCCGCCGCCGCCAGCGCTGCGGCACCGGGAGCGGGATCAGATAGCGCATCAGATCCAGGATGTTCTTGGTGTCGTAGCCAAAACCGATGCGGTTGATGGCGTAGCGGCACACCGTATTGCGGTCCTCCCAGGACAGCCCCACCGGGCGGCACAGCCTCGTGTGATACGGAAAATATTTCGACAGCGGCGCGGAGGTGACGCCTTCGCCGATATTGGCCTCGATCAGCACATGCGGCTCGCCATCGGGCTCGCTCGCGCCATCGATCGGGCCGACATAGAGCGCGGCATGCGACCAGGTCGATTGCGTCAGATATTTGATGATGCCGGAGACGCGGTTGTTGCCTTCGATCAGCCAGACGTCGCCCTGCTGGATGATGCCGCGCAGATGTTCCGGATCGCTTGGCGTGAACGGTTCATAGCCCGGCACCTCCTTTTGCAGGTAGCCCGCAATCAGCTTGCCGACCGTATCGAGCACGAAGCCCATGAGTTCCCCCCGCGGTTCATTTTGACCGCTTTTTTTGCCTCTCGATAGCATCGTCGAAAGCCCTTGCAATTTGGTTCATGCCGTTCGCGCATCGAACATGATTGGGTAACCATGACGGTTGCCCCGCATGCTTTGATGCGGCAAGTTCGCAAAACGTTCCCGCCTTCTGCAAAGTTTCGGAAACCATGCCATGACAATTACGCGCCGGGATTTCTTGTCGGCCTCGGCGGCTTTCACGCTGGCGCCGGTCCTCGGCGAGAGAGCGTGGGGCGCGTCTTTGCCGCGCGAGGCCGACGTTGTCGTGATCGGCGCCGGAGCAGCCGGCATCGCAGCCGCGCGTCGCGTCATGGCTGCGAACCGCAAGGTGATCGTGCTGGAAGCCACCGCCCGGGTCGGCGGGCGCTGCCTCACCGACGCCACCACGTTCGAAGTACCGTTCGATCGCGGCGCGCGCTGGATGCATAATCCCGACACCAACCCGATGATCCGGCTAGCGCGCGGGGTGGGGCTGGAGCTGGTTCCGGCGCCGCTGGGGCAGAAAATCCGCATCGGCCGCCGCAACGCCCGCGCCGGCGAGGTCGAGGAATTGCTCGCCACGCTGGTTCGCGCCAACCGCGCGATCGACGATGCCTCGCGCGGCAAGGCTGATGTCTCCTGCGCCTCGGCACTGCCGAAGGACTTGGGCGACTGGGCGGCGACGATCGAATTCCTGTTCGGCGCCAACGCGACGGGGAAGGATTTGAAGGATGTTTCGGCGATCGACAAGAGCCGCGCGCAGGATCGCAGCGCGGCGCTGGCCTGCCGCCAGGGGCTGGGCACGCTGATCGCAAAACTCGGTGAAGGCCTAGCGGTGTCGCTCGCCACGCCGGCGACCCGCATCTCCTGGAGCGGACGTGATGTCAGCGTGGAAACGCCGGCCGGCAAGATCGCCGCCCGCGCCGCCATCATTACCGCGTCGAGCAACGTGCTGGCATCGGGGGCGCTCAAATTCGCGCCGGATCTTCCCAAGCGTCATCTCGATGCGGCTGCGAAATTAAGCCTCGGCAGCTACGATCACATCGCGCTGGCATTGCCGGGCAATCCGCTTGGGCTGGCGCGCGACGACGTGGTGATCGAGCAGAGCAAGGATATCAAGACCGCGTTCCTGCTCGCCAACATAGGTGCCTCGTCGCTGTGCTCGATCGATGTTGCGGGCTCGTTCGGCCGCGATCTCTCCGCGCAGGGCGAGCCGGCGATGATAGCGTTCGCGGTGGAGTGGCTGACAAAACTGTTCGGAAGCGATGTGGCGAAGGCGGTCAAGAAATCGAGCGCAACGCGCTGGAACGCAGCGCCGTTTGCGTTAGGGGCGATGTCGGCCGCGATGCCGGGCGGGCAGCCGTCGCGCAAGATCCTGATGGAGCCGGCAGGCAGCGTGTTTTTCGCCGGCGAGGCGGCGCACGAGACGCTGTGGGGAACGGTCGATGGCGCCTGGGAGAGCGGCGAGCGCGCGGCGGAAGCGGCGCTGCGCAAGATCGGCGCGATCCGAGATCCCGAGCCGGCGCAGCCCGCGCGGGCATCGAAGAAGCGCAGGCGCTCGTGACCCTGCCCCGCGCAAAAGCGCTGATCTCGTGGTCCTCCGGCAAGGACAGCGCGTTCGCGCTGCATGAGGTCAGGCGCGCAGGCGAGCTCGACGTGGTCGGCGCGCTGACCACCGTGACCGAAACGTTCGGTCGGGTCTCGATCCACGGCGTGCGGCAGGAAATTTTGCACGCGCAACTCGATGCCGCCGGCCTGCCGCCACGGATCGTGCCGATACCCTATCCCTGCCCGAACGAAATTTACGAAGCGCGGATAGGCGAGGCGGTCGCGGCGGCAGTGCGAGACGGCATCAGCCATATCATCTTCGGCGACCTGTTTCTTCAGGACATCCGCGCCTATCGAGAGCAAAAACTCGCCGGCACCGGGATCACGCCACTGTTTCCGCTGTGGGGGCGGCCGACCCGGAAATTGGCGCAAGCGATGATCGCCAGCGGATTGGAGGCTATCATCGCAACCGTCGACCTGAAAAAATTGCCGGCGGAGTTCGCGGGGCGACAATTCGATGCGCAATTGCTCGCCGACTTGCCGGAGGGCGTCGACCCCTGCGGCGAGAACGGCGAGTTTCACAGCTGCGTGGTGGCGGGACCGATCTTTTCGCGGCGGTTGGTGGTGACGGCGGGACAGCGCGTCGAGCGAGACGGATATGCGTATTGTGATCTGGTGATGGAGGACTCGTAGGGTGGGCAAAGCGAAGCGTGCCTACCACGCTGGACAGACAACCAGGCATTCGTGATCATGGTGGGCACGGCGCGAAGGGCGCCTTTGCCCACCCTACGCATCAGCATTACCGCAGCACCCCGTCGAACAGCGGCAGACTCACCAGCGCCGCCAGCGCGATCAGCACGTAGCAGATGCGGCGGAAGGTTTCCTCGCTGGCGAGCCCGAACATGTGCGAGCCCAGCCACAGCCCGATGCCGAAGGCGGGGCCGGTGAGGACGGCGAGCCCGACCACGGCCGTCGTCAGCACGCCGCCGATCAAATAGGTGATCGTCGTGAGGATGCTGGAGGCGGCGAAAAATATGATGATGTTGGCGCGAACGATCCGCGCGGCGGTGGTGTCGCGCAGCCAGTACAGCACGATCGGCGGACCGC
This sequence comes from Bradyrhizobium sp., assembly GCF_036009065.1. Lineage (GTDB taxonomy): Bacteria > Pseudomonadota > Alphaproteobacteria > Rhizobiales > Xanthobacteraceae > Bradyrhizobium. Next base: position 9,757 of record NZ_DASYMN010000107.1, read on the forward strand.
CGACCTGCGCCACGCCGTTGAAAAACCCTGCGAGCGCGCCGACGGCGGCCGTGAGGGCGGCGGTCGGCGTTCCCCGATATCGCCAGCCCGACATCAGCAACGCGAGCATCGGAACGATCAGCGCGACGATCATCCAGCGCACCGCGAGCGGGTCCATCCGGGTCAGCGCCCAGGTACCGATGGGAACGCCGATCAGGGTGCCGAGCAGCATGGTGCCTACGTCGCGCCGGTCGGCCTGCCGCCAAGCGTTCGGGATCAGCGGGGCCGCCGCGACGAAGTCGATCACCAGCAGCAAAGGCGAGGCCAGCTTCGCGCCGATCACGCTGCTTGCGAGCGGAATGAAAATCAGCGCCGAACCGAAGCCGGAAAAGCCGCGCGCAAGGCCAGCGACGAACGCGGACCCGACCAGAAAGAATACGGAGGCCGATGTGTATGACTCAAGGCCGAGCGTCGTGATATTCATTCAAACCCCAAGGTCATTGCGAGCCAACGGGTCGCGCAAACGTGCGGCCGATGACAGGCTCCGCGAAGCAATCCAGTAAGCTGCAAAGACAAGGCTGGATTGCTTCGTCGCTTCGCTCCTCGCAACGACGGGGAGTCATCCGCGCAACACGCCGCCGGTTTTCTTCGCCACCTCGGCGACGATCTTCGCGGCGACCGCTTCGATCTCCTGGTCGGTCAAGGTCTTTTCACGCGGCTGTAGTGTGACGGCGATGGCGATGGATTTCTTGCCGGCGTCGATGCCCTTGCCTTCGTAGACGTCGAACACGGCGACATCCGCGATCAATTTCCTGTCGGCGCCCTGCGCCGCGCGGACAATGTCGCCGGCCTTGACGCTGCCATCGACGATGAAGGCAAAATCGCGCGACACCGGCTGGAATGGCGACAGCTCCAGCATCGGTTTGGCGCGGGTCGGTTTTGCCCGGGCGTCGGGAATGCGATCGAGAATGACCTCGAACGCGATCAGCGGGCCGTCGGCGCCGAGTTGCTGCAGCGCGCGGGGATGCAACTCGCCGAAAACTCCCAGCACATTTTGCGGCCCGATCTGGATGGTGCCGGAGCGTCCCGGATGCAGCCACGATGCGCCGCCGGGCACGATCTGCAGCGCCTGCACCGGCGCGCCCGCGGCGGCCAGCACCGCCAAGGCATCGCCCTTGGCGTCGAGCGCATCGGCCATGGCCGAGCCGGACCAGTGCCGCCCGATGCCTTTCGATGACGCAAAGCCGTGGCGGACGCCGGCCGCTGCGACGAGTTGATCCTCCGGCCGGTCCCCCTTGAAAATCTGTCCGACTTCGAACAGTGCGATGTCGGAAAATCCGCGATCCGCATTGCCCTGCGCCGCGGCTACAAGGCCCGGCAGCAGGCTCGGCCGCATGTTGGACAGATCGGACGCGATCGGATTGGCCAGCGTCAATTCAGCCTGCCCGCCGCCGAACAGTTCGGCGGATGTTTTTGCGATGAACGACCACGTCACCGCCTCGACCATGCCGCGTACAGCCAGCGCGCGCTTGGCGCGGCGGGTGCGCAGCTGGATTTGGGTCAATATCGGCTTGCGCGGGTTGTCGCCGCGCTCAAACGGCGTCATCGGCACCTTGTCGACGCCGACGATGCGCACGATTTCCTCGACGATATCGGCCTTGCCGTGAACGTCTGATCGCCACGACGGCACCGCGACCTTCACGGTGGGGCCGCTGCCGGCCAGCATGAAGCCGAGATGGCCGAGGATTCGCTTCATCTCCACCAGCGGCACGTCGATGGCCGCGAGCCGTTTTACTTCATGAAGCGGGAAATCGATCACGCGGTCTTCGCCGAAGGCGTTGCCGACCACGATGTTTTCCGATGGCGACCCGCCGCAGAGGTCCATCACCAGCTTGGTGGCCATCTCCAGTCCGGGCACCATGAAGGCCGGATCGACGCCGCGCTCGAAGCGATAGCGCGCGTCGGAATTGATGCCGAGCTTGCGCCCCGTCTGCGCGATATTGATCTCGTTCCACAGCGCCGATTCGATCAGCACGTCTGACGTGGCCTCGTCGCAACCCGAGGCCTCGCCGCCCATGATGCCCGCCAGCGATTCCACGCCATGGTCGTCGGTGATGACGCAGACGCCGCTGTCGAGCGTGTAGGTGCGGCCGTCCAGCGCGAGCAGCGTTTCGCCGTCGCGGGCGCGGCGCACGGTGAGATTGCCTTTGACTTTGGCGGCGTCGAACACATGCAGCGGCCGGGCGCGGTCGTAGGTCATGAAGTTGGTGATGTCGACCAGCGCGTTGATAGGCCTGAGGCCAATCGAGGTCAGGCGCTTTTGTAGCCACTCCGGCGACGGGCCGTTCTTGACGCCGCGCACCAGGCGTAGGGCAAAACCCGGGCACAGCGACGCGTCTTCGACGGTGACCTGCACCGGGCAGGGGAATTCGCCCTTGATCGGCTTGATCGCGGGGTCGATGAACTTGCCCATGTCGGCGGCGGAAAGGTCGCGCGCGATGCCGTGCACGCCGGTGCAGTCCTGACGATTGGGCGTCAGATTGATCTCGAGCACGGGATCGCCGAACCCGGCCCACGCGGCGTAAGGCTTGCCGACCGGCGCATCGGCCGGCAGCTCCATGATGCCCGCGTGATCTTCCGATATCTGCAACTCGGCCGCCGAGCACAGCATGCCCCTGCTCTCGACGCCGCGGATGGTGCCGACGCCAAGCGTGATGTTTTTTCCGGGAATGAAGGTGCCGGGCGGCGAGAACACGCTGACCAGCCCCGCGCGCGCATTCGGCGCCCCGCACACCACCTGCACCGGCGCCGCGCCATCGCCAGTGTCGACCATGCACACCCGCAAGCGGTCCGCATTGGGATGCTGCTCGGCGGAGATCACGCGCGCGATGGTGAACGGCGCCAGCGCTTTTGCCTTGTCCTCGATGTTCTCGACCTCAAGCCCGATCATGGTGAGCTTGTCCGCGAGCGCCTCGAGCGGCGCGTCGGTGTCGAGATGTTGCTTCAGCCAGGAGAGCGTGAATTTCATGGCTGACGAACCTTGATCAGCAGAAGTGCGTTCTTTGCAATCTTGTGTTCCATGGCGCGGTATAACCGCTGCCAGGCCGGAGTTTTCTCGTACTTCCCACCGATGAGCTGGTCGGCGCAGAGGCGGCACAGGGCATGAAACATGGCGTAATAGGCAGTACTGACGGCGCGACGCATGAAGGCATCGCGCGGCCGCCTGCCGGTCCTTCTGCAAAGAGCCCGGGCGGTAGCAATGAGCCGCGCCTCAAGCATGCTCATTGCTCGGAGGGTTCATCTTCAAAGCCGGCCTCCTCATCTTCATGCCGGTGGGTCAAATACGGAAAACGTTCCTCGCCGGATTGTTGAAGTCGACTCCGAAGAACGGCGAGCGCGTTGTTCAGCACATCGCCGCCGGGAAGAGACGATCCGGCCCGATATTTCGCAGTCATGAACAACGCGTCTTCTTCATCTTGATTTTTGCCTGCTTCGATTTCGACGTGATCGAAGCCATATGCGCCGAGTTGCGCAGATAACGTCTTCTGACTGATGGTTTTTACGTCTTCAAGGTTCATGGAAGTATCCTTTCTCACGAACTCAGCCCTCCCGCCAGCGTGGGCAGGTCGAGTGGCTTAAAACCGTAGTGGGTGAGCCAGCGCACGTCACTCCCGAACAATTGGCGCAAATCCGGCATGCCGTATTTCAGCATCGCGATGCGGTCGATGCCCATGCCCCAGGCAAAGCCTTGGTAGACGTCGGGATCGATGCCGCAGGCGCGCAGCACTTTCGGATGCACCATGCCGCAGCCGAGGATCTCCAGCCAGTCCTCGCCCTCGCCGAAGCGAATCCCGCCCTTGTCGCGGCGGCACTGGATGTCAACCTCAAGCGACGGCTCGGTGAACGGAAAGAACGACGGCCGGAACCGCATATTGATGTGATCGACCTCGAAGAACGCCTTGCAGAATTCGTGCAGGATCCATTTCAGGTGGCCGAGATGCGAGCCCTTGTCGATGACGAGGCCTTCGACCTGATGAAACTGCGGCGTGTGGGTGGCGTCGGAATCGATGCGATAGGTGCGGCCCGGGCAGATGATGCGGATCGGCGGTTTTTGGTTGAGCATGGTGCGCACCTGCACCGGCGAGGTGTGGGTGCGGAGAAGCATGCGCGAGCCATCGTCCTTCGGATTGAAGAAGAACGTGTCGTGCATCTCCCGCGCCGGGTGGCCTTTGGGGAAATTCAGCTTTGTAAAATTGTAGTCGTCGGTTTCGATGTCCGGGCCTTCGGCAATCGCAAAACCCATGTCGGCGAAGATGGCGGTGAGTTCGTCCATCACCTGGCTGAGCGGATGAATGCGGCCGGCTTCCGCAGGCGGATCGCGCAAGGGCAGCGTGACGTCGATGGTTTCCGATGCAAGCCGCGCGTCGAGCGCTGCAGATCTCAGAAGTTCGCGGCGCGCGGAGAGCGCCTGCGCGATGGCGTCTTTCGCCAGGTTGATTTTGGCGCCTTCGGTCTTGCGCTCGTCCGGCGACATCTTGCCGAGCGTTGCGAGCAAAGTGGAGATCGAGCCTTTCTTGCCGAGTGCTGTGACACGCACGGTTTCGAGCGCCGCTTCGTCGCCGGCGGCGGCGATCTGGCTGAGGATTTGGGATTCGAGTTGCGATAGGTCGGTCATGGCAATCCCTTTTGATAGGGCGCTAAGCCGGTGCCCCTCGTCCGTCATGCCCCGGCTTGTCCCGGGCATCCACGTCTTACAGCATTGCTGAGAAAGAAGACGTGGATGGCCGGGACAAGCCCGGCCATGACGACTTCAAAACCTCGCAGCGGCAATGGGAAGCCTCAAGCCGCCAGCGCGGCCTTGGCCTTTTCGGCGATCGCCTGGAACGACGCCGGCTCGTGGATGGCGAGGTCCGACAGCACCTTGCGGTCCACGGTGATGCCGGACTTCGAAAGCCCGTCGATAAACCGGCTGTAGGTCATGCCGAACGGGCGCACCGCGGCGTTCAACCGCTGGATCCACAGCGCGCGGAACGTACGCTTCTTGCGCTTCCGGTCGCGGAAGGCGTACTGGCCGGCCTTCTCCACCGCCTGCTTGGCGGTGCGGATGGTGTTCTTGCGGCGGCCGCGGAATCCCTTGGCGGCCTTGTAGACTTTCTTGTGCTTGGCGTGAGAGGTCACACCGCGTTTGACGCGAGCCATGACTGATCTCCTTCATATGAAAGGTGGTGACGGACGGCCGCGCGGACGCGGCCCGGCTGAAATGGACGAGAACGCGATCAGGCGTTCGGCAAGAAATATTTCTTGATGTTGTCGCCATCCGTCTTGAACAGCACGCGGGTGCCGCGCAGCTGGCGAATCTGCTTTTTCGTCCGCTTGATCATGCCGTGGCGCTTGCCGCGCTGGGCGGCCATCACTTTGCCTGTGGCAGTCACCTTGAAGCGCTTTTTAGCGCCCGATTTGGTCTTCAGCTTGGGCATTTGGCTCTCCTGTTGGCCAGCGCACAGCGCGCTCCGAGGAGCGCTAGGCCGGCTAAAATGCTCGTTAGAGCGTTGAAAGTGCTCGATTATTTCTACAAAGACCTAATCGGCACGGGCATCGACACGGCAGCCCTTGATCAGCCGGGCGATGAAGGGTCGGCTTATGGCAGAGCTCAAGCAAAATGGCAACGGTGAACCGGGAGGGGGCGCGGCTGCACTAAGCCAATATCTACCCCTGCTGGGGGGTTTTCAGAGGCAAAAAATGATTTTTTCAGCCAGATCGACGGCCATTTCGGCCGATTTCAGCGGGTCACGCGGATGGCGGTGGATCCTGTCCGCAGCACTTCTGGCGGCGGTAGCCGCGACGCCCGGCGCCGCCGAAGCCAGGCGATACGCGCGGGCGGGAGCCTATGACGGCACCTGGAACGTGGTGTTCGCCACCCGGGCGGGCAGTTGCAGCGCGACCAACAGCGTCCCCTTCGCGGTGTCCGGCAGCCGCGTTTCGTCGGCCGGCGGCGGCAAGGTGACCGGCGGCATCAGCGGCGGCGGCTTGGTGTCGGTCGCCATCTCCGTCGGCCGGTCGCACGCCAGCGGCAGCGGCCGGCTTGTGGGCAATTATGGGGCAGGCCGCTGGGCCGGAATCATCACCGGCGACCACTGCAGCGGCACCTGGCGGGCGACGCGGGGATAGCGTGTCCCGGACGCAGCGCGTAGCTCTTGGCGAAGCGGTGCGCTGCAGAGCCGGGGCCATGACGGACACCGCCGTTGATACGGTCCCGGCTCTGCGGAGCGGCATGAAGAATGCCGCACCGCGTCCGGGACACGAGATACCCCTCACCGCGGCGCCAGTACCATCACCACTTGGCGGCCTTCAAAGCGGGCATCCTGCTCGACCTTGGCGAACTCGGCGACGTCGGCCTTGACCTTGTCCAGCAGCTTGGTGCCGATCTCCTGATGCGCCATTTCGCGGCCGCGATAGCGCAGCGTGATCTTGACCTTGTCGCCTTCCTCGAAGAAGCGCTGCATCGCGCGCATCTTCACGTCGTAGTCGTGATCATCGATCATCGGCCGCAGCTTGATCTCCTTGATCTCGACCACCTTCTGTTTCTTGCGGGCCTCGGCAGCCTTTTTCTGCGCGGAATATTTGTACTTCCCGTAATCCATGATCTTGCAAACGGGAGGACTGGTATTGGGCGAAATCTCGACGAGGTCCATCCCGGCATCCATGGCCATCTTCACAGCGGCAGCTGTTTCGACGGTGCCGTGGTTCAAGCCGTCCTGATCGATCAGTTGAACCTGTGCGTTGCGGATTTCATCATTGGTGCGCGGCCCGTCTTTGGTGGCGGCGGGCGGGGCTCTGTTGGGACGGCGAATGGGGGCTTCTCCAGGGTTGTGAAAGGAAGGCGATAGTTTGAAGGAATAAGCGCCGCCGGGCAAGCAAACTCACGGCCTCGCGCATGAAAACCATCAAATGCGAGACATTTCGGTCACGCTGGCAAGGTTGAGGCGGCGACGAAGTCCAGATAAAGCGCGGCCATCGGTTCCGCAAGCAGTCAGACGGCCGCAGATGGTATCATCGGCCTCGTTGATGTATCGCACAGGTCACCCAGACGGCATTGCAGGGAGACAGACGATCGATGGCCGAAGCGGCTGGCATACCTGATACGGACCCGACCTTCATCGACGTCGGCAGGGATTCCGGCGCGCGCAAAATCGCGGTGCGGGCCCGCGGCGGCGGGTCACCCGGGCTGTTCTGGCTCAGCGGCTTCAATTCGGACATGCAGGGCACCAAGGCGCTGGCGCTCGATGCATGGGCGGCGGAGCAGGGCCGCGCCTGCGTGCGGTTCGACTATTCCGGCCACGGGATCAGCGGCGGCGCCTTCGCCGACGGCACCATCGGA
>NZ_DASYMN010000108.1:0-12489 GCF_036009065.1 Bradyrhizobium sp.
CTTCGACGACTACATGAAGGAAGGCCCGCTGGCGGCGATGGATGCCATCGAGAAGGCGACCGGCGAATTGAAGGTGCATACTGCCGGCTATTGCGTCGGCGGCACCCTGCTCGCCACCACGCTGGCATGGCTTGCGGAAAAACGCCGCCAGCGTGTGGCCTCGGCGACCTTCTTCGCGGCGCAGGTGGATTTCACCCACGCCGGGGATCTTTTGGTGTTCGTCGACGAAGACCAGATCTCTGCGCTGGAGCGCGACATGCAGGCCTCCGGCGTGCTCGAAGGCTCGAAGATGGCGATGGCCTTCAACATGCTGCGCTCGAACGACCTGATCTGGTCCTATGTCGTCAGCAATTATCTGAAGGGCAAGACGCCCTCGTCATTCGATCTGCTGCACTGGAATTCGGACGCAACGCGGATGCCCGCAGCCAACCATTCCTTCTACCTGCGCAACTGTTATCTGGAGAATCGCCTCTCCACCGGCAGCATGGTGCTGGACGACACGCTGCTCGACCTGTCGAAGGTCAAGGTGCCGGTCTACAATCTGGCGACAAAAGAAGATCATATCGCACCGGCAGATTCGGTGCTGTACGGCTCGCAGTTTTTCGGCGGTCCGGTGAAATTCGTGCTCTCGGGCTCCGGACATATCGCCGGCGTGGTCAATCCGCCGGCGTCGAACAAGTACCAGTTCTGGACCAACGACAACATCAAGGACATCACGCTCGCCGACTGGCTCAAGGGCGCGCAGGAGCACAAGGGCTCATGGTGGCCGGACTGGCGCCAATGGCTCAGCAGCATCGATGCGGAAGAAGTTCCGGCGCGCGCGGTCGGCACCGAGGCGCTCCCCGCGATCGAGGACGCGCCGGGCAGCTATGTCCGGGTCCGCGCGTAGCCTAACGGCGCGCCTTTGCATATAACAGGTCGTCCCGCCGGGACTGGATTCGAAAACCTTTGAGGGGGAACCTATGACGCGCGAACTGTTCTGGCTGACATGGACGGTGATTCTGACCGGCCTGATGTGGGTTCCCTACATCCTCAATCGTTGCCAGGTGCGCGGCCTTGGCGGCGCGATGGCCAATCCGTCGCGCGCCGACAAGCCGCAAGCCGAATGGGCCAACCGGCTGATGTTCGCGCATGACAATGCGGTTGAGAATCTCGTGGTGTTCGCGCCGCTGGTGCTGATCCTCAACGCCGCCGACTACTCCAGCAAATGGACGGTGCTGGCCTGTGCGGTCTATTTCTGGTCCCGCGTCGCGCATCTGATCGTCTACACCATGGGACTTCCGGTGTTCCGCACGCTGGCGTTCACCGTCGGCTTCATCGCGCAGGCGGTGCTCGCGCTGGCGATTTTCAAGATCCTCTGACCCGTATCCCGGACGCCGTGCGGCATTCTTCATGCCGCTCCGCAGAGCCGGGACCCCCGGTTTAGCGAAGATAGCTGGGCCCCGGCTCTGCAGCGCACCGCTCCGCAAGGGCTACGCGCCGCGCTGCGTCCGGGGAACGCAGAACCTCTTGAGGCGCATTTGTTGCATGAGGCTTATGAGCGTTGAATGAGTCCTGGAACAAGATGAGCCGATCCGTCTCCAACCTCACCACCATCGTCAAGGAAATCGCCGACGAGATGGCGCAGCGGCCGGACCGCGGCGAGGTTGCGAATTACATCCCGGAACTGGCAAACGTTCACAACAAGCGCTTCGGTCTCGTGGTGGTCGACGGGGCCGGCAATGTCGCGTCCGCCGGCGACAGCGAGATGCCGTTTTCGATCCAGAGCATCTCAAAAGTCTTTACGCTGACGCTGGCGCTCGGCCTGGTCGGCGACAAGCTGTGGCAGCGCGTCGGCCGCGAGCCGTCGGGCAGCCCGTTCAACTCCATCGTCCAGCTCGAATATGAGCGCGGCAAGCCGCGCAACCCCTTCATCAATGCCGGCGCCATCGCCGTCACCGACGTGATCCTGTCGGGACATCAGCCGCGCGAGGCGCTCGGCGAAATCCTGCGCTTCATGCGCTTTGTCGCCGACGATCCGTCGATCGCAATCGACGAGTCGGTGGCGGCATCCGAGCAGCGCACCGGATTCCGCAACATCGCCCTCGCCAACTACATGAAGTCGTTCGGCGTGCTCGACAATCCAGTGAACCACGTCCTCGGCGTCTACTTCCATCACTGCGCGATCGCGATGTCGTGCCGGCAGCTTGCGATGGCGGGGCGCTATCTCGCCTGGTCCGGCGTCAATCCTTCCACCGGCCATTCCGCGGTCTCGGCCGAGCGCGCACGCCGCATCAACGCAGTGATGCTGACTTGCGGCCACTATGACGGTTCGGGAGAATTCGCGTTTCGCGTCGGCTTGCCGGGAAAGAGCGGCGTCGGCGGCGGCGTTCTTGCGGTCGCGCCCGGCAAGGCTTCCATCGCGGTGTGGTCGCCGGGCCTGGACGTCCACGGCAACTCGCATCTTGGCCGCGTTGCGCTGGAAGCCTTGAGCAAACGGATGGGCTGGTCGATCTTCGGTGTCTGATGCGACGTCGATGCGGCACGTCGGCGGCGCGCTCAGTTATTCCGCGCCGCTTCCTCTATCGCGGCCTCGTGATACCAGCCGCTGCCGGCAGCCGCTTTCACAAGCGGCTGAGATTCAAGGCTGGTCCTCGGTCGAGATTCGTCGCGGGCGTTCAGCGCGAAGCGGCCGCGCGGCGGAAATTCGTAGATCTGGGCGGACCCACCAGGAATGCTCGTCGTCATCGATCGTCTCCGTTTGCACGCGCCACTTCAATGCGCGAGTCGCTGGGTCGATCCAATATAGGCCCGTTGCACTCACTTTGCTCAGTTTGCCTGCCAAAAAACCAGCAAATGCATACAATATCAGCAGCGACCATTTTGCATCTTGCGCTGGCATCGCCGATGCTGAGCCGCGGCGGCCCTGCTCAATGTCTGCATGGCGACAATTTGCTGCATGGATTGGCATGTTTAGTGCTTCGGGAAGCTCCAAGCGGTTGGCGGCCGGGTGCCGTTGGCCGGCAGAACACGAACAAGATCTTCGTCATCAGCTCACGAGAGATAGGTAATGACAAAATACAAACTCGAGTACATCTGGCTCGACGGATACACGCCGACACCCAACTTGCGCGGCAAAACGCAGATCAAGGAATTCGATTCGTTCCCGACCCTCGAACAGCTGCCGCTGTGGGGTTTTGACGGCTCCTCCACCCTGCAGGCGGAAGGCAGAAGCTCGGACTGCGTGCTGAAGCCGGTCGCTGTTTATCCGGACGGCGCGCGCACCAATGGCGTTCTGGTGATGTGCGAAGTCATGATGCCGGACGGCGTCACTCCGCACGCGACCAACAGGCGCGCCACCATTCTCGACGACGAAGGCGCCTGGTTCGGCTTCGAGCAGGAATACTTCATGTACAAGGACGGCCGCCCGCTCGGCTTCCCGTCGACGGGTTATCCTGCGCCGCAGGGCCCTTATTACACCGGCGTCGGCTACAGCAATGTCGGTCCGGTCGCGCGTGAGATCGTCGAGAAGCATCTCGATCTCTGCCTGTTCGCCGGCATCAACCACGAAGGCATCAACGCCGAAGTCGCGAAGGGCCAGTGGGAATTCCAGATTTTTGGGAAGGGCTCCAAAAAAGCTGCCGACGAAATGTGGATGGCCCGCTATCTGTTGCAGCGGTTGACCGAAACCTACGGCATCGACATCGAGTATCACTGCAAGCCGCTCGGCGACACCGACTGGAACGGCTCGGGGATGCACGCCAACTTCTCGACCGAGTATTTGCGCACGGTCGGCGGCAAGGAATACTTCGAAGCACTGATGGCGGCCTTTGAAGAGAATCTGATGGACCACATCGCCGTCTACGGACCCGACAACGACAAGCGCCTGACCGGCAAGCACGAGACTGCTCCCTGGAACAAGTTCAGCTACGGCGTGGCCGACCGCGGCGCCTCGGTCCGCGTGCCGCACTCGTTCGTCAAGAACGGTGCCTACAGGGGCTATCTCGAAGACCGCCGCCCGAACTCGCAGGGCGACCCCTACGCCATCGCTTCGCAGATTTTGAAGACGATCGCGTCGGTCCCGACCGCCAAGAAGGCGGTCGCGGCGTAAGCGTTCTAAGCGTCATGGCCGGGCTTGACCCGGCCATCCATCTTTTGAAAAAGCCTTTTGCGAAGCGTGATGGATGCGCGGGTCAAGCCCGCGCATGACGTAGGCTAAGCGATGCCGCTGCCCTCCGGAATTCCCAGCATCAGCCGCATGTTCTGCACGGCCGCGCCCGAAGCACCCTTGCCGAGATTGTCGAGCCGCGCGACGAGAACGGCCTGGCGGTGCTTGGCGCTGGCAAAGACATAGAGCTCGAGCATATTGGTCTCGTTGAGCGCCTGCGGCTCCAGCCGTCCGCTCCTGGTCGCATTGTTGTCGAGCGGCATCGCCGAGACATAGGTGCTTGTCGCATAGCGCTTGGCCAGCGCGGCATGCAGGTCGGCGGCATCCGGCTTGCCTGGAAGCGTATCGAGATGCAACGGCACCGAGACCAGCATCCCCTGCCGATAATTGCCGACCGATGGCACGAAGATCGGCCGGCGCGAAAGATTTGCGTAGAGCTGCGTCTCCGGCACGTGCTTGTGCTCGAAGCCGAGGCCATAGAGTTCGAAGGCCGGCGCGGTGCCGTCCTCGAAGCCAGCGATCATCGACTTGCCGCCGCCGGAATAGCCGCTGACCGCGTTGATGGCGACCGGATAATCTGATGGCACCAGGCCGGCATCAACGAGCGGCCGCAGCAGCGCTATCGCACCGGTCGGATAGCAGCCGGGGTTCGAGACTTTTCGCGCGGTGCGGATCTTGTCGGCCTGATCGGGCGCGAGCTCCGGGAAGCCGTATACCCAATCCGGTGCGACCCGAAACGCCGTGGAAGCGTCCAGCACCTTGGGAGCCGCGGTTCCCATGCCGTCGATCAACGCGACGGTTTGCTTCGCGGCGTCATCGGGCAAGCACAGGATGACGAGGTCCACCTCCTCCATGAGCGCGCGCTTGGCCGCCTGATCCTTGCGCTTGTCCTCAGCGATGCTTTTCACGGCCACGTCGCTTTGCCGGTCGAGGCGCTCGCGAATCTCAAGCCCCGTCGTTCCGGAAGCGCCATCGACGAACACGGCAGGTTTTGCGGCAGTTTTTGCGGCCGGCGCCCGGCCTTTCGGCCGGCTGGTTTCGGAGAGGCTCATTACGTGTTCCTTCCATCCGCGGGCCCGCCGACGGCGACCTGTGATTTGTAGTCCAAGTGCGGCCGCAGCGCGACCATCCGTTTTCCTATTCCCTGCGCATCGGCATCGCCTTGCCGCGACAGCTCGATCGCGACCGCCGCGTGATCGACGTCGGATTTGTGCTGGTTCAGCTTGAAACTGCCTTCGATGTCCTCGACCGTCATCACCAGCCCCACGATCGCCTTCATCATCGCCTCGCGCCGCCCGGCGGTCATCTCGCTTGTCGTCCACGGCGGCTTCGGTGCAAGCCAGCTTTCGAATTTCCCGCTCAGTGCATCCAGATGCCCGGCCAGTTCGTGACCGGCCATGGTGCGGACCGGACCTGAGAAATGCACGGCCTGATAAAGCCAGGTCGGCACCTGATCCGGCGACGCGTACCAGTGCGGCGACACATAGGTGTCGGCGCCATTGACCGCAATCAGCCAATGCGATTTGCCGCCCGCGAGCGCCGCCAGCGTATTGCCGCGCGCGACGTGGAACGCCGCGACAGGCGTGCCGTCGTTCAGATATTCGAGGCAGAACGGCAGCGCAGAGGCGACCGGCTTCGATCCGTCATGCGCGCAGACCGTGCCGAAGCCGCGCGCGGCCGCAAACGCGAGGCTGGCGGCGCGGTCGGGCTGGAAGAACGGTGGGGCATACATGGCGGTCTCCTGCTGGTGATGGAGCCGCCGGACCGGATCGCGCTGGATGCAAGAAAGTGCCGCGGATCATATCCGGCGGCAGGGGCGACAATCAGACGCGCAAATCTTGAACGCGTAACGCCGCCCATACCGCTGATGTGCGGCGGCGGCGAGCGATGAGCATGGTCGCGGCGTCGATCATGGGCGCGGCTATAAGGCCGCACCCGGTTTTCGTCAAGGGACCAATCGTGTCCCGGACGCGGTGCGGCATTCTTCATGCCGCTCCGCAGAGCCGGGACCGTACCAAAGACAGGCGCTCGTTACGGCCCCGGCTCTGCAGCGCACCGCTTCGCAAGAGCTACGCGCTGCGCTGCGTCCGGGGCACGGGGTTTTTTCTAGATCACTGGATTCCACGGCGCCGGCACCAGCCGGTAGCCGTTGCCATCCTTTTCGACATAGCCATTGGCCGGGAACGGGTAGTGGAAGCCCTGTACCCGCATCTTGTCGGCGACCAGCATGTCATAGACCTTGCGGCGGGTGGCTTCCGCCATCGCCGGGTCCTGATCGAACATCAGATGCCAGCCCGGATTGGTGACAAACAGCGCCGGAAGGTTGGTGACGTCGGACTGGATGAACACCTTGTCGGAACCGGATGACAGGATGAACGAGGAGTGGCCCGGCGTGTGGCCGAGGGTAGCCACCGATTGCAGCCCCGGTGCAACGTCCTTGCCGGGTTCATACGGCGTGACCTTCTTCTTGAGGCCCGCGTCGAACACGCGCCGGGCATTGGCGAACACGCCCTTCATGCGGTCCGTGGTCTGCTTGCCCATTTCGCCGTCGTCCATGAAGTATTTCCATTCCGCCGCCGGCACCAGCACTTCGGCATTCGGGAACGCCAGCACATTGTCCGCCGTCAGCAGGCCGTTGATGTGGTCGCCGTGGAAATGCGAGATCACCACGATGTCGACCGCTTTTGCATCGAGCCCCGCGGCGGCCATGTTGCCGGCGAATTGCCCGACATTGCCTTTGCTCGATGCGAAGGCGGCCGGACCGTTGCCGGTATCGACCACCACCAGCTTGCCGCCGGTATTGATCACGAGCGGCGCGAAGTACACGGACATCTTGTCCTTCGGCATGAAAGCCTTTTCGAGCGCGGCGTTGACTTCGTCCTTCTTCGCGTTGAGCACGAAGGTTTCGGGCAGCGCGAAATTGTTGACGCCGTCGGAAATGACGTTCACCTGCGCATCGCCGACCTTGTAACGATAGAAACTGGGCGCCTGCTTGTCGGCCGCGGGCGCGGCCGCTTTGGCGGAGACGGTCGGCAGCAGCGGCGTGGCGGCGAGCGCGGCGGCGCCGGCCAGTGCATGACGTCGGGTCAGTTCCATGGTGATGTCCTCCCTGTGAGATTTGATTGGTGCGAAACCCGTCTGGCGGTTTGTTATCGCGCAACCCCTACCAGCATTTTAAGCCCCGCGCGATAACAGGTATGCGAAGTGCACGGTTGTGAGGGAATCAACACCTACCACAATGGCTTATTCCCCCGGGGGCGAGGCGTCTGGAATCCCGGCGATATCGAGTGATTGATTAGTGCAGACGGGACAACAGCGCCAGGAGGCCGACGCCAGTGGCGACTATTCCTCCCAGGCGTACGGTCAGACGCAGCGTCTGGGTATCGATCGCGGTCTGCAAATCTTGCTTGGTCACGAGCTCGGTCATGATGAACTCACGCGCGGCCTCGGCATGAGCCTCCGCCTGCGGGTTGGGAACGCCGGCATCCCGCAGCCGTTTGGCATAGCCCAATGTATCAAATGCCCAAGCCACCGTCATCTCCCCAACGACCAGATTTAACATTTGGAGGAATGCGCCACCACAACCGGCAGCTGAAAGATCGGAATTTTTGAAGGCTCAGCATCGCCGTTTTAGCGGCGCAGGTTGTTGCCGGTGGCCTCAAACCGCGCGCCACAGCCATTCCACGATCAGCGAAATCACGTCGCCGAACAGCAGCAGCGCCGCGGCCCATATCAGCGCGGAGACGAAATTGGCGACCTGGAAGCGCCAATACGGCATCTCGAAAATGCCGGCCGCCAGGGGCACCGACGCCCGCAGCGGCCCGAAGAACCGGCCGATGAAAATGCTGGGCACGCCCCAATTCTTCACAAAGGCCTCGCCGCGCGGCAGCAGATCGGGATAGCGCGACAGCGGCCACATCTGCGCGACGTGCTCCTTGTATTTGAAGCCGAACCAGTAGGACAGCCAGTCGCCAAGGGCAGCTCCGATGCCACCAGCGATCCAGACCGGCCAGAAGGAGATATCGGCAGCGCCAATCAGGGCGCCGATCGCGACCAGCGCGCCCCAGGCCGGGACCAGCAACGAGATAAACGCAAGCGACTCGCCGAATGCCAGCACAAGAACGATGGGCGCGGCCCAGGCCTGATGATCGCGGACAAAATCGGCGATGCCGCGAAACGCTTCTTCCATTCCCTGACGCCCTTTTGCCTCAGTTTGCCCGGCCGGGCGCAGCAGCTGGAACCTGTTTTACAGGTCCGGTGGCCGAACTGGTAGGCCAGCCCCGTGCCTCACATCAAGTCACAATGACGGGGACCGCGCGTGAGCTTTCCCGCTGCGCGAGGTCTGCGTAAGCGCGACCGCGACTATCGCGGCAACCCATCTTCGCCATACAAAAAACCTGGCTTCGCGCCGCGCCGGGGCCGGCCATTGCGGATTTCCGCCCGGAAGCGCGCACCTTGTCCAGGATGGCCCTTCGATCGACCGCCGTCGGCATCGCCGTGACTGGACCAGCCGCGCAACGGCTTTGCCGCAGCGAGCGAGTACAACCTCATCGCCCGTTCGGCGCGGCGAACCAGCTCAGCCAGTGTCGCTCGGCAGCGCGACGGAAAACCGGCATGTGTTCCTTCCGGCCTATGACCAATCTCGACCATTGACGGCTCAATATCGAACCCGACGCGGTGCGTCACTATTTAAGCTCATCCGTGGCATAGTCAGAGCAGCCGATTCGCTGCGCTTTGAGCGCGCGCAACACATGAAAAGATATGTCTAAACCATTGAAAATCAAGACCGATCTGTTTGACGCTCCGGAACGAAGCCGGTCGCCGGCCAAAGCTGCGCCGCGCGGTTCGGGCGCCGAGGCCGGCTATACCGCTGCCGACATCGAGGTGCTGGAAGGCCTGGAGCCGGTGCGCCGCCGCCCCGGCATGTATATCGGCGGCACCGACGAAAAGGCGCTGCATCATCTGTTCGCCGAAGTCATCGACAACGCCATGGACGAGGCGCTGGCAGGCCACGCCTCCTTCATCGAAGTGGAAATGAACGCCGACGGATTTTTGACCGTCACCGACAACGGACGCGGCATCCCGGTCGACCCGCACCCGAAATTTCCGAAAAAATCCGCGCTTGAAGTCATCATGTGCACACTGCATTCCGGCGGCAAGTTCGACTCCAAGGTCTATGAGACCTCGGGCGGCCTGCACGGCGTCGGGGTCTCCGTGGTCAATGCGCTGTCCTCCCGGCTCGAGGTCGAGGTCGCGCGCGGCCAGAAGCTCTATCGGATGGCGTTCGAGCGCGGTCACCCTAAGGGCAAGCTCGAGGACCTCGGCAAGATCAACAACCGCCGGGGCACCAAAATCCGCTTCAGGCCGGACGCCGAGATTTTCGGGGCTAAGGCGGCATTCAAGCCGCAGCGCCTGTTCAAGATGACGAGGTCAAAGGCCTATCTGTTCGGCGGCGTCGAAATCCGCTGGCGCTGCGACCCCGACCTGCTCAAGGGCGTCGACGACGTGCCGGCCGAGGACAGCTTTCATTTCCCGGGTGGATTGAAGGATTACCTCGGCGCGGCGATCCATGCCGACACGCTGGTGCATCCGGACATTTTTTCGGGCAAATCCGGCCGCAATGGCGCCCACGGCGCCTGCGAATGGGCGGTGGCCTGGACCGCCGACGCCGACGGATTCCTGTCGTCCTATTGCAACACCGTGCCGACGCCCGACGGCGGCACCCACGAATCCGGCATGCGCAGCGCGCTGCTGCGCGGCCTGAAGGACCACGCCGAGCGCGTCGGCCAGGGCAAGCGCGCCGCCAGCGTGACCTCCGAAGACGTGATGGTCGGGGCGGCCGTGATGCTCTCGGTGTTCGTGCGCGAGCCGGAATTCCAGGGCCAGACGAAGGACCGCCTCGCCACCGCCGAGGCGCAGCGCATCGTCGAGCAGGCGATCAAGGACCCGTTCGACCACTGGCTGTCCGGCAATCCGCTGCAGGCCAACAAGCTCCTGGATTTCGTCATCGAACGCGCCGACGAGCGCTTGCGCCGACGCGCCGAGAAGGAAATCTCCCGCAAGACCGCGGTGAAGAAGCTGCGCCTTCCCGGAAAACTCGCCGACTGCACCAATACCGCCGCCGAAGGCTCCGAACTGTTCATCGTCGAAGGCGACTCGGCCGGCGGCAGCGCCAAGCAGGCGCGCGACCGCAAGACCCAAGCCATCCTCCCCCTGCGCGGAAAGATCCTCAACGTTGCCTCCGCCACCAAGGACAAGCTGACCGCTAACGCGCAGCTTGCCGATTTGATGCAGGCGATCGGCTGCGGCACGCTCTTGCAGTACCGCGAAGACGATTTGCGCTATTCGCGCATCATCATCATGACCGACGCCGACGTCGACGGCGCCCATATCGCCTCGCTCTTGATCACGTTCTTCTACCGGCAGATGCCGCGGCTGATCGACGAGGGCCATCTCTATCTCGCCGTCCCCCCGCTCTATCGCCTCACCCATGGCGCCAAGACGGTCTATGCCCGCGACGACGCCCACAAGGACCAGCTACTGAAGAGCGAATTCAACGCCAATGCCAAGGTCGACGTCGGCCGCTTCAAGGGCCTCGGCGAGATGATGCCGGCCCAGCTCAAGGAAACCACCATGGACCCGGCCAAGCGCACGCTGCTCCGCGTGGTGCTGCTGGCCGACGACCGCGAAGGCACCGCCGATTCGGTGGAGCGGCTGATGGGCACCAAGGCCGAAGCGCGGTTCGCGTTCATCTCGGACAAGGCGGAGTTCGCGCGCGAGGATTTGCTGGACGTGTGAGGGGTTTACGCCGCGTCCGCAGGTCTCACCCGCCGGCTGATGTCCGCGCCCTTCTCGCGTTCGATCACGGCGATATCGTACTGACTTTGCAAATCGAGCCAGAATTGCGCGCTGTTGCCGAAATAGCGGCCGAGCCGCACCGCGGTGTCGGCGGTGATAGAGCGACGTCCATTGAGGATATCTGTGATGCGTCCCGAGGGCACGCCGAGATCGAGCGCCAGACGGTTGGCGCTGAGCTTGCGGGAACCGAGTTCGCGTTTCAGAAGCCGGCCCGGATGTATTGCGGGAACCATATACTATCCCCTGTGATAATCGACGATTTCGACATCGAACGCATCGCCTTTGCGAAATTCAAAGCAGATACGCCCAGCGGGTATTGACCGTCATCGCCCACTGCTTTTTTCGTTCGCCCTTTAACTTGTGCAACCCGACGCTCCGCAATGGACTGAGGTCCTGAAGACTTTTGGCGACATTGAGCGCCAATAACAAATCCGTTGCGGCCTCGACATCAAGGCCGCCGAATTGGTTCGACGGATGCCCTTCCCATAACTTGCGGGTTGCAGCATTTCGCCAGGACCGGATCAGGGCAAAATCATACTACGCGAAACGGTGAAAAACAATTCTTTCCGATTTTGGGATCCACAATTTTTGTGATCGAATAATGTGACCGGTTCGATCTCGGGAGAAAGTTTGATGCGCAGTCTTCCGCTAGTCTTCGGCATCCTCGGCCTGCTGATCGGCCTGATCTGGATCGGCCAGGGCACCGGATACATCAACTGGCCGCAGTCCAGCTTCATGATCAGCCAGATCCAGTGGGCTTGGTATGGCACGGCGCTGGCGGTGGTCGGCGTGATCCTGATCTGGCGCGGCCGGCGATATAGAACTCGTCATGGCCGGGCTTGTCCCGGCCATCCACGTCTTTAAGACTAGTGACAAAGGAAGACGTGGATGCCCGGGACATCTGCGCGAAGACGCGCTTCGCGCTTAGCCCGGGCATGACGAGGAAAGGACACCTCAATGACAACCTCCCCCTTCGACCTCACCGGCCGCGTCGCCATCGTCACCGGCGGCAATGGCGGCATTGGGCTTGGCATGGCGCGGGGGCTGGCGGAGGCAGGTGCTGCCGTTGCCATTGTCGGGCGCAACGCGGCGAAATCGGACGCGGCGGTCGCCGAGCTCAGGCAGAGCGGCGCCGAGGCGATCTCGGTCATTGCCGACGTCACTGACAAGGCCGCGGTCGCCGCCATGGTCGAGCACACTAAGCGCGAATTCGGCCGCATCGATATCCTCGTCAACAACGCCGGCATCAACGTCCGCAAGCCGCCGCACGCGCTTAGCCTTGATGAATGGGACAGCGTCGTCAAAACCAACCTCACCAGCGCGTTCCTGTGCTCGCAGGCGGTATACCCCGCGATGAAGGCTGCGGGCGGCGGCAAGATCATCAACATCGGCTCGATGATGTCGATCTTCGGCGCCAGCTTTGCGCCGGCCTATGCCGCGAGCAAAGGCGGCATCGTGCAGTTCACCCGCTCCTGCGCGGTGGC
>NZ_DASYMN010000109.1:0-54918 GCF_036009065.1 Bradyrhizobium sp.
TTATGGCTATTGGATCACCGTCAATTACCGCGAAGCCTACGGCATGTATGCCTCCAACGGCATCCTGTTCAATCACGAGAGTCCGATCCGCGGCGAAACCTTCGTGACGCGAAAGGTCACGCGCAGCGTCGCGCGGATCGAGACCGGGCTGGAGGAGTGCCTTTACCTCGGCAACATGGATGCCCGGCGCGACTGGGGACATGCCAGGGACTATGTCGAGGGCATGCACAAGATCCTGCAGGCTGACGCGCCTGACGATTTTGTGCTGGCGACCGGCGAGACGCGATCGGTGCGGGAATTCGTCGAGATCGCGTTCGCGGAAGTCGGGCGCCACGTCGAGTGGCGCGGCAAGGGCGTCGAAGAAACCGGCGTCGACAAGAAATCCGGCAACACGGTCGTTCGCATCGATCCGCAGTATTTTCGTCCGACCGAAGTCGATGAACTGATCGGCGATGCCGCCAAGGCCCGCGCAAAGCTCGGCTGGACGCCGAAGACGAGCTTTGCGGAATTGGTCAGGGAAATGGTGGCGGGCGATCTTGCGATTGCCCGGCGGGAGGCCGCCAATGGCAAGAACCCAGTTTGAACTGACGGGCAAGACCGTCTTTGTTGCCGGGCATGGTGGAATGGTGGGCGGCGCGCTGCTGCGGCGGCTGGGGTCGGAAGACGTGAAGCTGGTGACGGCCCCGCGCAGCGAGGTCGATCTGCGCGACCAGGCCGCGGTGAACCGCTGGTTCGCTGCGAGGCGGCCGCAGGTGGTATTTCTGGCTGCAGCAAAGGTCGGCGGCATCGTCGCCAACAATACGCTGCGCGCCGAGTTCCTCTACGACAATCTCGCGATCGCTACCAACGTCATCCATGCCGCGCATGTCAGCGGCACCGAGAAGCTGATGTTTCTCGGCTCGTCGTGCATCTATCCCAAGCTCGCAGCCCAGCCGCTGCGCGAGGATGCCATGCTGACGGGGCCGCTGGAGTCCACGAACGAGCCTTATGCGATCGCCAAGATCGCCGGCATCAAGATGGTCGAAGCCTATCGCAGCCAGTACGGCTCCGACTTCATCAACGTGATGCCGACCAACCTGTACGGCCCCCGCGACAATTATCATCCTGAATACAGCCACGTCGTCGCGGCATTGATCCGCCGGTTTCACGAAGCCAAGATCGCCGGCCTGTCAAATGTCGTGGTCTGGGGCACCGGCACCCCGCGACGCGAATTCCTGTATGTCGACGACATGGCGGATGCCTGCATTCATTTGATGAAGAACTATTCGGATCAGGAACTGGTCAACATCGGTACCGGCGAGGATGTCACCATCGCCGAATTCGCCCGCCTGGTCGCCGCGGCGGTCGGCTATACCGGGGACATCAGCTTCGACGCTTCCAGGCCGGACGGCACGCCACGCAAATTGCTCGATGTCAGTCGTCTTGCCGGATTGGGCTGGCGCGCGCGCACGTCACTGACGGACGGAATTAAACTCGCCTATCAGGCTTTTCTGAGCGAATCTCGATGATGACAACCGCGGCTTTTATCAAGCAACGCCTCTATTTGATATACGGGACGGCCCAATAACGCTTTCCATTGGTGTTGGGGTCACTGTTGTCTGACGTGGAGAAAATGAAGCCGGTAAGCCAATGAGAAAATCGTCCTTGTCCTTTAGTCGTGATGTCGCCATGAACGGTATGCGGCGGCCCTAAACGGTAGCCGTTCTCGCACACCAGAAAAGCTGATCGGGTTGGCGTCGCGCCCGAGTCGGCGCGATCTTCCAGCGCCGGCACCGCTACGAAATAGGCAAAACCGGATCCGACCCTCTGAAAAGGAGGCTTGAAGTCAGTCGCGGCTCCTTGCGGGCACAACGGAGCAAGGTATTCCAGTAAAAACAGCGTTCCAAAAAAAGAAACCAGAACGATCACAAAAGCGCCGACACCCTTCAAAAAGATACGCATTCAAGAGACCTGCATTGTTCTTCCGATCCTAGCCCGCAACTGGGCGGCTTTCAACCGTTTGAGGGCGGGTATGCCGGTAGCGATGCCAGAAAAGCCATTATTTTGCGGGACATGCTTCAATTTACTGGACACGCTTCATGCGGTAGGGGTATTCGCCTTTCGCTGCCCCACGCGCCGGAACTCATTGATGAAAACTGCCCACAAAATCAGAGCCGCGCGCATGATCTATCATGCGATCCACGCGGGACGTACGCTTTTGGGTCGAAGCGACCATGAAATCGTCCTCAGAGACGGCATTAAATACGATCTCAACCTTTCGGAGGGGATCGACCTTGGGATCTATCTCGGCAATTTTTATGAGCGTCAGACCGGGTCCGCATTGAGCAAGCTCGTCGCGCCGGCATCTCTGGTGCTCGATATCGGCGCCAACATTGGAGCCCATACGCTCCATCTTGCCCGACTGGTCGGTCCTGCCGGACGGGTTCTGGCTTTCGAACCAACCGATTTTGCGTTCCGCAAGCTTCGACGCAACCTCGACCTCAATCCATCGCTTGCCTCTCGGGTGGAACTGTTCCACTACTTTCTCACTGCCGATGATGGCGTCAGCGTCCCGAACGCCATCTATTCGAGTTGGCCCCTCGTCGCGGAGGACGGGCTGCACGCCAAGCATCTTGGCCGTGAAATGAAGACGGACATGGCGCAGGCGCGTAGCCTCGACGGCATTCTATCCGAGCATGCCGACCGGAAGGTACAATTGGTCAAGCTTGATGTGGACGGATTCGAGTGTGATGTACTTCGGGGCGCCAGCTCGCTGCTTCGCGATACGCGCCCGATCTTCGTAATGGAATTGGCGCCCTATGCGCTCGAGGAACGCGGCGCCTCGCTGGATCAGTTGCTCTCCTATTTTCTTCCGAACGGCTATGTCATTTATGATGAGCGGACGCACAAGCGGCTGCCTTCGGCCGCCAAGGAATTGCAGGAGCTGGTGACGGGCGGCGAAAGCATGAACGTGATCGCGCGCGTTCCCTGATCCCGTGCAATGTGTGCTAATCTCCTGCGGCCATACCGGCTGTACTTCTTGCCTGGAATAGCTGGCTGCCGTCGTCACTGTCGTCAAAAACACCGCCTGTTGAGCGATATGGCAGGGCTTTCGCCGGGGTGGCGCCGGAATTCTTGATTTGCTGGAACTTCTGACAAAATATCGCTCGCACAACCGGGTGGGAATCCGGTTCAGTTCGAAGACGCTTCAGTCTATAAGGCCGGAAACTGGCGTGGCAGGATGCGATGAACGCAAAGAATTTGATTGAGCTTTCAGATATGGATGCAAGTCCCGAGTTCACCGAGACTGTCGCGAATCCCGGGCCATCCGCCGTTTCACCGCATTTCGGCAATTTGCGGAAACGCGAATTTCTGGAATATGCCGAAGTCAGTCTGGCCGAGCCAGATCGTCGCAACAACTTCAATGCCGCCTATCGCGAAGGCGACCGCAGGTTCATGCAATTTCTCGTTCCTCCTGGCAAACGCATATTGGAGCTGGGCTGCGGGCGTGGAGAACTGCTGGCCGCCTTGCAGCCGTCCCGCGGCGTCGGTGTTGATTTCGCCGCCAAGACCATTGCGAGGGCCAAGGAGCTACATCCAGACTTGGACTTCGTGCTGGGTGATGCGGAAGATGCGGCGACGCTGTCCGCGATCGAGGGCCCGTTCGACTATATCGTGATCGCGGACACCATCGGCATGTTCGAGGACATCGATGGCACATTGCGGCGCGTGCATCATTTGTGCACGCCATCCACGCGCATCATCATCGCCTACTATTCTCACTTGTGGGAGCCGATCCTGAAGCTCGCCGAGCTGCTCGGGCTCAGGCGCAAGCAGCCGAAGATCAACTATATCGCCACCGTCGATTTTCTGAATCTGATGGATCTTGCTGATTTCGAAGTGATCAGTCATGAGCAGCGGCAGCTCATTCCGGCGCGTTGGTTCGGAGTGGGTCCGTTCGTCAATCGATTCATCGCGCCGCTTCCCGGGATCAGGCAGCTGTGCCTGCGGACCTATCTGGTCGGCCGTCCGGTCCGTCAGTTTCCCGACCGGAAATTTTCCGTCAGCATCGTCATTCCCTGCCGCAATGAAAGGGGCAACATCGAGAGTGCCATATTGCGAATGCCCAGATTCGGCAGCGCGCAGGAAATTCTCTTCGTCGAGGGCAATTCCAGCGACGGCACGTTTGAAGAATGCATGCGCGTCCGCGACGCCTACAAGGGAGTTTGGGAGATCAAGGTCCTGAAGCAGGAGGGCAAGGGCAAGGGCGATGCAGTCCGCAAGGGCTTTGCGGCCGCGACCGGCGAGGTGCTGATGATTCTCGATGCGGACCTGACGATGCCACCGGAAGTGCTGCCGAAATATCATGCGATAATCGAGAGCGGGAAGGCCGAATTCGTTAACGGCACTCGCCTGATCTATCCGATGGAAAATCAGGCGATGCGGCCGCTCAACTTCATCGCCAACCGCTGCTTCGCCTACCTGTTCAGCTATCTCGTGAATACGAGGCTGACGGATACGCTGTGCGGCACCAAGGTGTTGCTGCGAAAAGACTACGAAGTGCTGGCGCGGGAGCGCACTTATTTCGGCAACTTCGATCCGTTCGGCGATTTCGACTTGATTTTCGGCGCGGCCAAACAAAACCTCAAGATCGTCGAGACGCCGATCCACTATAAAGCACGCACCTTCGGCGAGACCCAGATCTCGCGGTTTCGCGACGGATGGCTGCTTTTGAAGATGGTCTGGTTCGCCTATCGCAAACTCAAAGCCGTCTGATAGCGGATCTTTGCCATGATGGGGAGCGCGAATTATTTGGACCAGCGTCAGGTTATTCACCGCGCTCATTGGGAAAAGAAGAAGGCGATCCGCCTGCTGTACCGTGACTTTCACCGGCAACTCCTCGAAAATTGCCCTGAAGGCCGCGTTCTCGACATCGGCGGGGGAACCGCCCACTTGAAGCAGTCGAGGCCGGATGTGGTATCCACCGACATCCTGAAGTTTCCCGGCATCGATGTGGTGGCGGATGCGCATCGACTGCCATTCCGGGATGGCTTCTTTGCCGGCGTCGTGATGCTCGACGTCATGCACCATCTGGAGCGCCCGATCGAATTCCTCAACGAGGCATCGCGCATACTGCAGGTTGGCGGACGAGTGGTGATGATCGAACCGGCGATGACGGCGCTCGCGCGCAGGTTCTACCATCACTGTCACGAAGAACCTGTGGACATGAACGCCGATCCATTCGCGCCGGTGGCGATGAATCCCGACCGGGATCCGTTTGATGCCAATCAGGCAATTCCCACCCTGCTATTTGCCACCGCACCGGCCCGCGGACGTGTCGAGCGGACGATCCCGTCATTGCGCGTCCGAAGCGTCGACTGGCAGAGCCTGTTTGCCTACCCGATGAGCGGCGGATTCCAGAAATGGTCCTTGATTCCGGGCGCGGCGGTAGGCGCAATGCTGGCGTTTGAACGAAAAGTGCCACAGTTTATTCGAAGACATCTCGCGTTCCGAATGATTGTTGTTCTGGAGCGCGTCTAGCGATGTCGGATTTATTCCGAACTCGAACGATTTCCATTCGCATCCCTGTATTCGGTCCCCGCCTGCTGGACTGGTTTGCGTTGGGGGCCAAGTTGATATTTTGGCCGCTTGCCGCGCTGACCGTGATGGCGCTGGTGCTTCAGCTCGGCGTCTGGCGCACAGAGCTGACATTCGCCGGACCGTTCGAGCCGGAGACTAATCCGCCGCAGGCTTCGCTCAAGCTTGAGCTGCCGCAGGAGGAGCCGGCGCCCTGGTGGATGCAGCCCTCGCTTGGAGATGGTCCCGCCAATCCAACCCAATCCTTCCTCGAATTGCGCGTAAACGGCCGCGAGATGGGGCCTCCTCACACTGTCCATGGCGCGATCCGGGAAGGAAAAACCGCGGGCTTCAGCCACTGGGACAATTGGGTGATCTTCTCGCTCCCGGAAGGGGTGAAAAATGGCCCCGACGCGATAGCAACGTTTCGCTATGCCGTACGCCCTTGGCTTTGGGTGACATTTGCGTTGGTCGCCGCGAGCGCATTGCTGTCTTGGTTTGTGTTCCTCAAAGCTTTCGCATACCGCCATGGCGCGTCCATACTTACTGGTGCTTATCTGGTATTGTCCGGGTTTTGCTGGGCAGGTCTGGCAGCTTCTGCGATTTTTGTCAGCTGCAGCCTCTATGCGTTGGCGACCGGCTGGGCGTTACCGACTACGGCGCTTATTCGCTGGTCGGCGATCGCGCATTGGGCCGCTAATAACGAGCCCGATTTGCCCTATCTGATTTTGATACTGGCCGGGCTTGGGACCATAACGACCTGGGTCACCGGACGGAGTCCGGTCCAGCAGGTGTCGGCGGAATCAAATGAAAAGTCACTACGGCGGCTTTTCCTGTGGGCCGGATTCCCGATCACTGCGTGTGCATTCGTATTTTGCCTCAGCGCAGTATGGGCCGGAGTCGTCCGGCCAGGTGATCCGAATCGCCTTAACCTTGGCGGTTTGATTCCATTTTCAGACGCCGCCAACTATCTCACCTCTGCGTTCGATCAGGTGAAAGATGGCGTCTGGAACACGCAGGCGCTGCGGCGTCCTCTGGCTGCGGCGTTCAGATCGGTCCTTCTGGTGTTCGGCAATTTTTCGCTGCCGGTTATGCTGATATTGCAGTCTTGCATGATGGCGGGTGCAATTTGTTTCGCAACCTATGCAATCATGGTGTGGCGCGGCGCCTGGGCTGCAATGGCGTTTTTTTCACTGACGTATATTTACGACCGCTTCTTTGTGCTGACGACCAATACCGAGCCGCTTGGGATGTTTTGGGCGCTACTGTCGATCCCATTCTTCATCAGAGCTTTCTGTGATCGTTCGGTTGCCGCGGCACTGGTTGCCTTTGCCCTGACATCGGTCGCGCTGATCACTCGAATGGGCAGCATGTTCACGCTGCCCGCGCTGCTGCTGTGGCTGGTTTGGCAATTCGGCCAGAACAGGATCGCGAAATTCAGGATTTTCGCGACGGCGATCTGCATCATGCTCAGCGTTTTTGCGTTCAGTTCCGTGCTGCAAAGAACCTACGGGACAGGGCCGAATCCCGCCACGGGTAATTTTCCTTACGTGCTGTGCGGACTGACGATGGGAACGATATTTGACGGTTGCATGAAAAAGCTCGCTTCCGAAGGCAAGCCTCTTGAGACGGTGGCCGAAGACGCCCGTGCCAGTCAGCTATACGCCATGGCTTGGGAGAATTTCCGAGCCCAGCCTGAAGTCTTTTTTCGGCGACTAGCCGATAGTGCGAAGGCTTTCGTCACGGAACTTCCCGGATTGCTTTGGACCGGATACGGACCGGCTGATGGGCCTCACTGGCTATTTGGCTACGCGGTGGCGGCGACAATCCTGATTGGGCTTTTCCTCGCGGTGCGAAAGATGGAGGCCGTGGAACTCCGTTTCTGGGCTCTTGTCTGGGCCAGCATCCTGGCTTCGTCCTGCTTTATCTATTTTGACGATGGCGCACGTGCTCTTGCCGCGAGCCATCCAATGATCGCGATGTTCTTTGCCCTGGGGATGAGTAGCACCGCACTGGCGCCGGCGAAGCTGTCGCCGCGCTTCGCGCCGGCAGGATTTGGATGCGGTCTGTTAGTTGCGGCGGCGCTGCTGTTTGTTTGCGTTCCCTGGGCGGCCCACCGCTTCTCCTCGATTCAGGCCTTGGTCGAGGCCACTCCGTTTGCGAGAAAAGACCAAGTATTTGTATTAGGCGGCCGGCGAATGTCCGGCTTCCTCGTGGTTTCCGATGACATGCCGCTCCGCAGCGACGTTCCTTCGCTTCATCTGGCCGAATTCAATGCCACCGTAGCTCAAAGCGGTCTGGAATATTATCAGAACCTGATCAATCCGATATTGCCGCCTTTGCCATTTGGTTTCGTATTTGCGCCGCGCCTGGAGCGCGATAGCACCAGCCTGTACCAGTACATCGTGCCGCCTGAAGTAATCGAGCGCGGCGATGTCCCGGCCTGGCATTTCCATCTCAAGCGTTGGGGCTACAAGCCGAATGGACCAGGCGAGTACTGGTTCTACGTCACCAAAGCGGAGCCGTGGCCATGATGCCGGCCAAGGTCCAGCAAACTGATAAGACCCAAAAGGGGAGTTCTGCGAACGTGGTATCGGAAGCTGCTTTGGGCGAGAGGTGATTGTGCGCGCCCCCAACGCCAAATGGCTGAGGCTCCCGAATATTTTCGCGGTCGATGCGGATGGACGCGGTATCGGTCGCTTCATGCGGATCGGCGCCAGGCTGGCATTCTGGCCGCTCGCTTTGCTGACGCTGATCGCGGTGGCACTCGAGCTCGGAGTTTACCGGACAGAAATCAAGATCGCAGGGCCGTTTGCGCAAGAGGCCGGGCCGCCATACCATTCGCTGATACTGGAGATCCCGAAAGGCAGCCTTGCGACGCGGTGGAGACAGCGTCCATTGGGAGACGACGCCCAGCAGCCGCTTAGGTCTGTTCTCGAATTGCGCATCGATGGCCGCACGGTCGGACCCCCGCATGGCGGGCATCAGGCGATCAGGGAAAACACGACGAGCGGCTTCAGCCATTGGGAAAACGTCGTAATCTTCGCGCTGCCGCCCGATGTAAGAAATGGGCCTGAAACGACGGTCGCGCTCAGCTACCCCGCACGGCCTCGCCGGGGGCTGACGTTTGCATTGGCACTCTTAACTGCGCTGCTCGGCGGGTTTCTATACAGGCCGCGGGCAGATTTTTTTGCACGAGCGCTCACAGCCGTGCAGGGCAGGATTCCGCGCCGCCTCGGCCGGCCAAGCCTCCGGAATATTTTCGCCGCCGACGCGGATCGACGCCGTATCGATCGCTTCATGCAGATCGGCGCCAGGCTGGTGTTCTGGCCGCTCGCCCTGCTGACACTGGTCGCCCTGATACTTGAGTTCGGAGCTTTTCAAACAGAGATCAAGATCGCAGGGCCGTTCGCGCCAGAGGCCGGGCCAGCATCCCGTTCGCTGCTCCTGGAGGTCCCGCAAGGCGGCCGTGCGACGTGGTGGAGACAGCCTCCCTTGGGAGACAACGCGCAGCAGCCGTTCAGGTCTATTCTCGACTTGTACATTAACGGCCGCAAGGTAGAACCCCCTCATAGCCAGCACCAAGCGATCAGGGAAGGCACAACGACGGGCTTCAGCCACTGGGAAACGTCCGTAATCTTCTCGCTGCCGACGGAGGTAAAAAATGGGCCCGAAACGACGGTGACGATGAGTTACCCCGCGCGACCTCGCGACGGGCTCACATTGGTACTGGCATTCATACTCGCACTGCTCGGCCGGTTTTTGTACAAGCCGCTGCCAAGTCGTTACGCACGAGCGCTCACAGCAGTGCCTGCCAGGATACCCAGCCTGATCCTGCTCGGGTTTTGCTTGTTCGGTCTGATCGGTTCCGCCATCTACGCGGCCGCCAGCCTCTACGCTTTGACGGAAGGTTGGGCGCTGCCAACCACGGCACCGATTCGTTGGTCGCCGATCGCCAGATGGGCCGCTCTCAACGAACCATATCTCGGCTATTTGCTGCTGACGTTAGCCGGAATTGGAGCATCGGTAAGCTGGCTTGTCAGACCGAAAGCGCATCACGCGAAAGCAATCCAATCGAACGAACCGCTGCCAAAACGTTTTCTGGCTCTATGCCTATTCGCGATTGCCGCTTGCGCTTTTATTTTGAGCGGCAGCGCCATGTGGATTGGACTTTCCAGACCCGGCGATTTGAACTACTCCAATATCGGCGGCTTAATTCCGTTCATGGACGCGGCGTATTATTTAGGTAGCGCCCATGATCAGGTACAGGGCGGATTTTGGAACGAGGTCGCGCTGCGACGTCCGCTCGCAGCCGCCTTTCGATCCGTTCTGCTGATTTTTAGCAACTTTTCCCTGCCACTGATGCTGGTACTGCAGGCTTGCCTGCTCGCAGCCGCAACCTGTTTCGCCGTCACCGCTATCGTGGCCTGGCGCGGCATTTGGGCCGGCATAACGTTTTTCGCGCTCATTTATATTTACGCGCGCTACTTCGTACCGACCACGCTGACCGAGCCGCTGGGATTGTTCTGGGCGCTGCTGTCAATCCCTTTTTTCATCGAAGCCTTCCGCAGTCGTTCCGCAAAACCTGCCCTGATGGCTTTTGCGCTCACGACGGTCGCGCTGATGACCCGAATGGGTAGTATGTTCACTATTCCGGCTCTGCTGCTGTGGCTGGTGTGGCAATTTGGACAGGGTGCCGCGTCAAGGCTCAGGGTGCTCGCGCTGGCATGCCTTATCGTGCTTGGCATTTTTGGAGTGAATTCGCTGCTGAAGAATGCCTACGGGGCAGAAGAAGGCGCCAGCAATTTTTCTTACCAGCTTTGCGGACTTACCATCGGCACTACATGGGAGGGATGCCTCGAGAAGCTCGCCTCGGAAGGCAAACCTTTGGAAGGGCAGGAAGGGGCCCGCGCAAACAAGCTCTATGCAATGGCCTGGGATAATTTCAGGGCACACCCCAGCGTGTTCTTTTATCGACTTGCCAGCGGCGCCCAAGCATTCGTCACTCGGCTCCCCGATCTGATCTGGAAGGGTTATTATAGTACCATTCCAGAACCTTGGTGGTTATGGCGCAAGTCATTGACGGCGATTTGCTTGATCGGCCTGTTCTTCGCAGCGCGGCGAATGACGGCTCTCGAACTTACATTCTGGGCGCTTGTTTGGGCCAGCATCGCGGCGTCGGTTTCGATCATTTACTTCGACGACGGGGCGCGAACGCTCGCGGCAAGCTATCCCTTGATTGCGCTATTCTTCGCCATGGCAATGGGCAATCCAGCCGGGTCGGTGCCACGCGTGTCGCCCGCTCACTTACGCTTGCGCTACGCGAGGCTCGGCCTAACGGTGGCGGGCCTGCTGTTCGTTGCCGTTCCCTGGATGGCCCATCGTTTTATTTCTATCAGCGAAACTGCTGCCAGTCCCTTGTCTCAGAAACCAGGCGAGGCCTTCGTCTTGGGCGGCCGACGGATGATCGGTTTCCTCATTGTCGCGGACGGCCAGCCGTTGCGCAGCGACATTCCTTCGCTTCATTGGACGGATTTTGACGCCATCGTTTCGCGAAGCAACATGGAAGGTTATCAAAATCTGATTCATCCGGTGGCCCCGCCCTTGCCGTTTGGCTTTGTTTTCGCGCCGCGCCTGGAAAAGGGCGCCGAGAGTTTAGCGCTATTCATCGTACCCGCCGAAGTTCTGGAGCGTTCCAGTGTCCCAAGCTGGCGTTTTCAACTTATGCGGTGGGGCGACAAGCTCACTGCCCGCCATGGCGAATTATGGTTCTACGTCACCAAGGCGGAGCCTTGGCCCTGTATATCGGGGTTCAGGCAAGCCATCGAAACGGGCCGTTGCCGAAATTAGCGGCGAGGCTTCGGCGCGACAAGTCGTCAATCTCTGCGCTCTGAAGCGACCGGCGTTCCGATTTGCTGCTGCTGCAAGATTTGCTTCAGCAATGTGGCGATGAGGCCCGATGCAAATGTCTGGATCGATACGATGATACAGCCCACCGCGATATAAAACAGTGCGAGCGTTTGCAGGAAGACATTGAGGCCGATCAGAACTGCAGCAGCGGCAATGAGAGACGCGCTAAGCAACATGAAAACGCGCAATGGATTGTAATAGACCGCCGCCTCCGCAATGTATTGCAGCGTGCGAAGCGAGTCGCTCAGCAGTCGAACCTTGGTTTTCCCGATCCGCTTGTAATAATCGATCGGCACATAAACCACGTACAGCCCGTTCATCATGAATGCCAGAGTCAAGCTGGTCGTGAAGCTGAAGGTGTCGCACAACCGATCGAGATACGCGCGCGCATGATCGCGGCTAAAGATGCGCAGCCCCGAATTGATGTCCGGGATTCGCCGCGAGGCGGTATATTCGACCAAGTGTTGCAGTATCCAGCGCAGCGGCGACTTGAGGACCGACTCTCGATAATTTTTGCCGGTGCGGCTTCCAACCACCATGTGATAGCCTTCGCCATAAAGCGCGAACAGGCGAGGAATGTCCTTGATCGGATAGGTGCCGTCTGCATCGGTGATCACGATTGCGGGATAACGTGCTAACTCGATTCCGTCCTTGAGCGACCGGCCATATCCCAGATTGTGCAGATGGCGGATCACGCAAGCACCCTCTGCCGCGGCGATCTCATGCGTACGGTCGGCCGAGCCGTCATCGACGACAATGATTTCGAATGTCGCAATGTCGGACGCAGCCAACGTTTCTTTCACCGTCCGAACCGTTTGACCGATGGCATCCTCTTCATCGAATGCGGGAATGACGACTGAAAGCATAACTTTCAACCTCTCAGGCTGGTTGCATTTTCCAAAAGGCTGACCGGCGTGGCGGCGCGTTGTGGCAACTGCGCGTCCCTGGTGCGATTCAGCCAGAGGCTGAGCGATAACAGATTGAAAAGGCGGAACCCATGATCCGCAATGCCCTGAACGTGCTCTGACATCAGGCGCTCGGCCTCCGAAACACGGATAACGGCCCGGCCGGCGCGGCTCGAAACTGCATCCATCAGCAACGACTTGAGAGGCCCGACCATCCAGTGCGAAACCGGCGCATTGAAACCTTTCTTCCTGCGAGCGAGCAGGCTATGCGGGAGCCTGGCGGCGAGGGCGCGTTTGAGAATGTACTTCTTGGTAAGTCCCTTCAATTTCCATTCCGTCGGCAACGATGCAGCGAATTCGACAAGCCGATGGTCCAGATAGGGGGCGCGGCTTTCGAGCGAACTGGCCATCGTGGCGCGATCCACCTTGACCAGGATGGCGTCGGGCAGCCAGGTCTTCATGTCCACATACATCGCCTGATCGATCGGATGAGCGCCGGCCACCTCGTTGAAACGCCGGTCTATAACATCGAAGCCGTCCGCCGACGCGGCGAGGTCGGCCCAATCCGCTGCAAGGATCTGGCGGCGGCCGGCCTCATCGAACATCGTCCGCCACGACCAGTGCGCGGCGCGGAAGTCGAGATGCGCATTGTTGAAAAACTGGCGGATTTTGTAGTCCAGCGACACCTTGTTCCGGGTGACTGGCATGACGGTTTCCGCGGTTTTGGCGAGCGCCGATAGCACCGGTCGGGGAAGGCGCGACAACAGCCCGTGCAGTCGATCGGCCACGTAAGTCTCGTAGCCGCCGAACAACTCATCGCCTCCGTCGCCGGAAAGCGCCACCGTTACCTCTTCACGCGCGAACTGCGCGAGATAGTAGGTCGGGATGATCGACGTATCTGCGAAGGGTTCGCCGGCGTGGCGGAAAATTCGTGGAAGATCGGTCAGGACGTCGGGGTAAACCTCCCGCACGCGCAGCGCCACGCCGAGAACGCGCGCACTCTCATGCGCCTCGGTAACCTCGGAGTATGAGCGCTCCCGAAAACCGATCGTATAGGCGCGGATGTTGGCCGGCACGATCGCCTGCCTCATGGCGTCAACGACGCCCGCGCTGTCGATCCCTCCTGAAAGAAATGCGCCCAGCGGCACGTCGGATTCGAGGCGCAGCCGGGTCGAGTCATCGACCAGGTTGCGCAACTCGGCTTCGGCTTGTTTTTGCGGGCCCGTGTAGCGACGCCCGAATGCAGCGGCGAGACTCCAGTATTCGCGTATGACTGCAGGAGATCCGGCTTTCAACTGCAGATAGCATGCCGGAGGAAGTCGACGCACCGAGGCTAGGATAGTGCGCTCGTCGAAAGTATAGCCGGCGGTGAGATATCGACCCAGCGAGCAGGGATCAATTTCATCGCCTGTATCCGGATGAACTTCCAACGCCTCGATTTCCGAAGCGAATGCAATGCCGCCTTTCGGTAGATTCACATAGTAGAACGGCTTTTCTCCCATCCTGTCGCGCGCGGCGAATAACGTTCTGGCTTCCCGGTCCCACACCACAAAGGCAAACATGCCGTTGAGCTGGTCGAGACAGGCGGGGCCCATGCGCCGAAATAGCTTGAGCAGCACCTCGGTATCGCCAGTCGTTTCAAAGCGCTCACCGGCTGCGAGCAATTCGTGTCGCAGCGCACGGAAATTATAGATTTCGCCATTAAAGGTGATGACGAAGCGGCCGCTGTCATCGATCATCGGTTGGCCGGCATTTGCCGACAGGTCAAGAACCGACAGGCGCCGGTGTCCGAGGCAGGCGAAGTCATCCCGCCACAAGCCGTCGCCGTCCGGCCCGCGATGGACGAGACGCTGCAACATCATCGCCACCGCGCCGGGTTCCGGCGGCCGGTTGTAGTTCACCACGCCTGCAATGCCGCACATCGATGCGCCTTGTGCCCAGATTTCGCAGTTCGCCCAACGCTCAAGGAGTCGGCCTTGAAGCAAAAACGCGCTTTAACACGGCCAGATCGCTTGCGATAGTTTGACGTATCGCTGTATAGGCTCTAGAAATGGGTAGGAATCAGATACCCGATTCAATCCCTAGCGGCGCGAAATGCAACCGCGGCCCGGATCGGCCCCCGGATACGCCTTGCGCGATCAAGCTGCCTCGCGGAAACCGCAAGAAATGCCCGTGTGGGCGTCCGCATTTGGCAAGTTGATCCGCTCGGTTCCACTTGTATTCCGTTCTGATTGCGTCAGCCCGGCATGCAGAGTAGAACTCGCCCCGGCAGGGAGCACGCGATGGACGCTACCGGAACACAACACCAATTCGGCTACGAATGGGAAGCATACCCCGAAATTGTTCCGCAGCACCGCGAACAATTTCAGCGCTGGATCGCGCCATTCCGCGAGGAGAATTTCAAAGGCAAGCGGTTCCTGGATGCGGGTTGCGGAATGGGACGCAACTCATTCTGGGCGCTGTCTGCTGGAGCGTCCTCCGCCATTGCCATTGATTACGACGAGCGTACCGTGGCCGCGGCGCGCAAGAACCTCGCGGGATTTTCCAACTGCGAAGTACGGTTTCAGTCGATCTACGATCTCGCCGAGAACGCAACGGTCGACATCGCGTTTTCCATAGGTGTCGTTCACCATCTTGCCGAGCCGCGCAAGGCAGTCGAAAACCTGGTGCATGCGCTCAAGCCGGGCGGGACGCTCATCCTCTGGCTCTACGCGCGCGAAGGAAACGAATTCTATCTCAGCGTCATCGATCCGTTCCGCAAGCTCATCACTTCACGATTGCCGCACTTCATGACGCGGTGGATCGCGGTCACCATGACGGTGGCCTTGAAAGCGTATCTCGCCCTTCCACACAAACGGAACTACGAGCTGATGCTGCGAAAGCATTCGTTTCGGCAGCTCGAATTGATCGTTCTCGACCAGCTCATCCCATCAATAGCTAACTATTGGACCGCGGATGAGGTTCGCAAACTTATTGCGGGTCTGCCGGTGCAGAATCCCGTGCTGTCGCACACCAACGGCATGAGCTGGACGCTCGTCGCGACCAAGTCATGACCGCCGGTATCACGGCGGCCAGCTGTTTTGCAACGGCGCAGTTCATGGCTTCGGGGTTGCGTTTCGGGCTCGGGGGCGGCAACACGCGGTGTCACGCGCAGCAGTTGCGATCCTTTGACCTGCTATACGGGCTTTAGGCACGACAGGAGTTTCACCCTTGATAATTTCAACTGCAACAAATGCGCAGTATAACGTCGCGCGGCCGGGATCGGCGCCGCAGCGGGTCACGGCCCGCATGCGTCATGCCATGTATGATCGTTTTCTGCTCAGCGCGCGGCCCCAGCCGCAGGACAAGATCCTGGACGTTGGCGCGACCTCCGATCAGGTCTACGATTTCTCGAATTATCTTGAAGCGTGGTATCCGCACAAATCGAATATCACCGCGGTGGGCATCGACGACGCACAATTCTTGGAGGAGCTCTATCCCGGCATTACATTCCGCAAGGCGGATGGCCGGGATTTGCCTTTCGCGGACGGTACGTTCGACGTGGTTCACTCCAGCGCCGTACTGGAGCACGTCGGATCCCGCGAGAACCAGCTACAATTTATCAGAGAACTTTCTCGAGTTGCACGTCGTGCGGTGTTCATTACGACGCCCAACCGCTGGTTTCCGGTAGAAGTCCATACTGTATTGCCGTTCGTTCATTGGCTGCCGGCACCGGCGTTTCGCGCGATCTTGCGAAGGCTTGGTCATGATATGCTTAGCCGTGAGGAGAATTTGAACCTCGTTGGCGCCGGCGACCTCCGTCGGATGTGCCGCGATCTGGCACTCGCGGATGTTGAGATCGACACGGTTCGCTTATGGGGCATCTCGAGCAACCTGCTGTTGACGATCCGGAAGACGCAAGGTTGACCGCAAGGCTCAATCCGCTCACGATCGTTGCCATCCTAGTTCTCGCTTTGGTTTTGGGGTTGGCGGTTGCGACGCTATCGGTTGCGCCGGACCAGCGTGCGGTCCCGGAGCTTTCCGGCTCGTCGACGCCTCCTGAATTCGCAGGCCGGACGGTAGATACCTTGCTGGGAGCAGGTGACTTCGTCACTCGCGCTCCGGACGGCGACGCCTTTGCGCAACTGCGCTTCGCTTCGCCGCGAGCGCTCGCCCGGATCGTCCACACTTACTTGAGCGAAGTGTGGACGCAGTATCGGATTCGGAAGGCCGCCATTGAAACAAGCGACGATGGCCAGGAGTGGCAGGTTGCAGATCGAGCGGAGGAGCGTGACGGCAAGCTCAGTTTCCAGCTCGGGAACGCCGGCGCGCACCGATATTGGCGCATGGTGGTACTCGAATCCGGAGCAGCGCCAGAAGTCATTTTCGGAAACTTGCGCTACGTCGAGAGCACCGGGATCCTTTCGAAAATTCCGATCGACCTCGCCTGGCTCTGCCTGATACCGGCACTCATCCTGCTGTTCGCTTGCTTGCCGGCAGGTGTTACGCCGGAGCGATTGTTTGTTGCCGTGGCGGTCCCGGTTGCCCTGTTCGTTTCTACCTATTCGTTCGGTTACGCCGGCTACCATATCGTCAACTATTCCGACTCGTACTCATACCTTCAAAGGCTTTTGACCGGCGGCTATTCGCCCATTCGAAATTCCGGCTACGCGTCCTTCCTGGTAGTGACCAGTAAATTGATCGGTCTCGACCATCTGGCCTGGGTGCAGCTTGCAGCAATCATTGCATGCTATTTCGCCGGAGCCTGGCTGCTCGCGTCGTACCTCGGGAAACGGTGGCTGGGTCCCGTCCTAGTGCTGATGTTCCTGCTGCAGGGGGCCGCGACGGAGTTTGCGGACCAGATCCTGACGGAAGCGTTGTTCACTGCCGGCATTACACTTTTCGCAGGCTCGCTGGGCGCACTTGCGTGGCGACCGGGGATTTCCGCGCTGATAGCTGCGATGATCGGTATCGCGGTTGCGACGCTGGCAAAGTCTGTCGGCATTGTGCTGGTCATACCGGCGTTGCTGCTCATCCGATTCCTTCCCAAGCGGGCACGATGGCGCTTCTCCATCCCGATCATAGCTGCCGGCCTCCTGACCTACGGGACCATGGCCGTTAACAGCTACTGGCGTAGCGGAAGCTTCGCGCCGGAGAGTTTTGCAGGTTACGCGCTGTTCGGTCAGGTTGCCTGGATGCTGGACGATAGTTTCATGCCCCAGTCGGAACTTACACGGGCGTTGCTGGACGCCGCACTGCCGGTGGTTCGGAAGCGGCCGGCCGGCCTGATGGAAATCAATTCGGCCACAGCTCTGGATCGTTATGTCGACTATACCGTTCAGGAATACAATACACTGCTGTGGGGAACGCTTGCGCCCGTGGTAAGCTCCCGCTCTCTGAGCGTTCAGGAGGAGAATGCATTCTATTTGCAATTTGCCTTGTCCAGCATTCGCGCGCATCCCGCGGCCTATCTACGTCACGTCGTCGCGCATTTTTACGCGCTTTGGCGCGATATGGGTAATGTTGAAGCCTTGAGGCCGGCGACCATCCGCATTCGCTCCGAGCCACCTCTTGCCGGACCATTGGAGCTTCAAATCCGCAACATGATTCCGGCCTCGATTCTCGAGCCCTATCCCCACCAAGCGCAACTGAAAGCCGAGCTCGCCGCCCAAACGCTTCTTCCGCTGGCCGTTTTGGCAGTTTGGGATAGTACCTGGATTAAGCCGGAACATACCATTGCGCTCGGCTGGGTGGCGCTGGGACTGTCCCTATTGTTCCTTATCCCGGGCCGCTTGGCAGCGGTTTATCGCGCCGAAACCATGATCGCACTTAGTCTGAACGCGTATTTTGGAACGCATGCGCTGTTGCAGGTTTCTACAGCGCGCTACGCATGGGTGGCCAGCCTCGCCGCTTTTATGCTTGGAGCTAGCTTTGTTGGGACAAGCTTCGACATCCTCAAGACGGTTGTCGCGGACAAAGTCCAGCCGTTGTTAGCGTCGGGACGGCCCAAACCGGAGCGCAACCCCTAAATGGCGCTGCCTGTCGCGCCCGGCATTTTTGGAAATGAACCCGCTGCAGAAGAATGGCTACGGGACATAGGAAGGCGCGAGAATGATTTTTACCCGCTTTAGGGATCGAGCCGGACTTAACCGCTCCAGGTGTATTCACCCGCAATCGCGCTCGAAACAAGTCACGACGAACTCACCGTAGCGCGCGGCGCGGCCTTGCTCAAGCTGGCCGACATCGCCGCTATCAATGGCTTCATGAAGAAGGCGTCGTGGGCGGGCATGATGTCCGCGCGCAGGCCATGGGATTTCAGTTCATCCGACACGACAGGTCCGACCGAGGCGATCGGCGTGCGCGCCAGCCCCTCGCGCAGGCGGGCTTCACAGCCATGCGCGCGGGCGACCTCGACGAGGCGGCGGACTTGCCCCGAACTCGTCAGCGCGATCGCGTCGATGCGCCCTTGCGCCATCTCATCGATCGCGGTGATGATATTGGCGTCGGCGGCCTGTGCATCGTAGACATAAGGCAGCACAGTGTCGACTTCGGCGCCTTGCGCCACGATCGCGCCGATCAATACGCTGTGATTCCTGTCGGGATAGAGCTGCAATCCGACGCGGTGCCCCTTCAGGTCGACGCGCGACAGCATTTCGGCGACGCCTTCGGAGGTCGGCTTCTCGGTGGTGACCTGCGGCTCCAGCCCGATTTCGCGCAGCGCCCGCCCGGGCTTTGGGCCGCGGGCAAATTTGCGCGCCCTGCCGGCCGCGGCGATGAATGCCTGCTCGGCACCCATCCGGCGCGCCACCTTCAGCAGGCGACGCAGGCCTTCGCCGGTCATCAACACCAGATCATCGCAACGCTTGTCTATGAAGCGCGTGAGCCACGCCTCGACCGGCGCGGGATCGGGCGCGTCGTGGATCGCGAACATCGGGCACTGCAGCACCTCGGCGCCTTGCTCAACAAGCAGGCGCGAAAACTGCGCTTCCTCGCGGGTTTCGAGAATCAGGATGCGGTAGCCGTTCAGTCGGTCAGCCATGATCTTGCTCTCTCGTCATTGCGAGGAGCCAACGGGTCCGGCCTTTGGCCGGCCCGATATAAACTCCACGACGAAGCAATCCAGCCTCTCCGGCTATGGATTGCTTCGCCTCGCTCGCAACGACGGCTAATGCGGATCGCCTGTTGTTTGTTCATTCTGACGCTCCAGACAGGATTGGCGCAAGGGCCTCGCCGGTGATAGAGCAGGGCGGAAAAATCGCGCTCCATTCGCCCCAGAAAGTACAACAAGCCGCCTCATGTCCCCTCATCAATTCGTGTTGACCCTGTCCTGTCCCGATCGCCCCGGCATCGTATCTGCGGTTTCGACCTTCCTTGCCCGCAACGGCCAGAACATCCTCGACGCGCAGCAGTTTAACGACGTCGAGACCGGTCAGTTCTTTATGCGGGTCGTCTTCAATGCCGCCGATCTGGCGGTCGGTCTGTCGGCGCTGCAAACCGGTTTCGGCGCCATTGCGGACCGCTTCAAGATGGACTGGCGAATGCGGGATCGCTCCACACGTCAGCGCGTGATGCTGCTGGTCTCCAAATCCGATCACTGTCTTGCCGATATTCTCTACCGCTGGCGCACCGGCGAATTGGAGATGATTGCCACCGCGATCGTCTCCAATCATCCGCGCGAGACCTATAGCAATCTCGATTTCGGTGACATTCCGTTTTACTACTTGCCCGTGACCAAGCAGACCAAGCGCGAGCAGGAGACCGCGGTCTTGGATCTGGTCGAGCAGACCAAGACCGATCTTGTGGTGCTGGCGCGCTATATGCAGATTCTCTCGGATGAGATGTCCGAAAAACTGTCGGGGCGTTGCATCAACATCCATCACTCGTTCCTGCCGGGCTTCAAGGGCGCGCGGCCGTACCATCAGGCGCACGAGCGCGGCGTCAAGCTGATCGGCGCTACCGCACATTACGTCACCAGCGCACTCGACGAAGGCCCGATCATCGATCAGGATGTCGAGCGCATCAGCCATCGCGATACGCCTGACGATCTGATCCGGAAAGGGCGCGACATCGAACGCCGCGTGCTGGCGCGCGCGATGCGCCATCATCTCGAGGACCGGGTGATCCCCAACGGCCGCAAGACCGTGGTGTTCATGGATTGACGGTGCGGCTTATTCGCCGGTTCGCTTGCGCGCTGACGGCCTAAAAAACCCCTTGGGAGAGGATGACGGTACGAGTACGCGCCCGGCCGAAAAATGCCGCAAGATCACGAACATGAGCAGGAGCAGGACCGTCACGAAGTACGTCACGGGGACGACGATTTTCCAGTTCGGCCAGCTTGGCTCCTCCGGTAAATCGGGAAGGCCGAAAAGCACGTCGCGAGAGACCCCTTTCAACAAGCCTCTCAAGGTGATGAGGTTCGCCAGATTTTGATCGCGCTTTGCGGTCAGCCCTAGAATAGTCGTCGCAAGTTCGCCTTGAGGGCTCTGCGAAATCAGGGAGGACGAATCCTTCTGCAGCCGATCTATCAATTGCGTAACCGACGTCGTCTGCAGATCGGTGCGCTCGATCTCGGCCTCGAGTTCCGCGCGCCTGTCCGGCCGGGGCTGGGTCGACGCCAGCCAGGCGTCTATGAAAAGCGAAGTGACCTTTTTCGCAAGACGGGGATCGCGGTCGGAATATTCCAGTCGGAACAAGCCGGATGTCTTTTGTGTCTCGCCCGCCGCCACCACCATCCGCAGGTTACGGTCAAGATATCGGCGGCGTGCTTCGAGCGTGTCCCCCGGCGCATGGAATTCGGCGAGCACCTTGTCGAGTACCGGCACCGAGCGCATGCGCGCATCGGCCACCCGTGCGCCGGTCTCATCTACCGCCAGATAGGCCACGCTGGTGTACCACTTGGGCAGCACGCTTGCGGCCGCGAATGCGACAAGGGCGGCAATGACAGGACCGACCACCAGGAGCTTGAGGTTGTCCAGAATTACGCCAACAAGCTCCCCGAAGCCGGAAGTGCCGGTTACCGGATATTTTCCGCCAGTTCCCGTCTGATGCAAACCGGTTCCGGGCTCGACGCTTTTGCGCTCTGCCGAGTCACCGGACCGAGTTGCTGCTGATTCTGCTGTCACAATTTCTGTTTCCTGACGAGGCTGCTCCTCAAAAGCAATACCGGCGCAAGTATTTAAAGCTGTATCGCGATCTTTCCGATAATTGCAAGTCACCGGCTCTTATAAAATTGATATACTTGCGGCGGCCAATCGCCCATGATCACCGGATCGAAGTTATCGCGAACGAACCGCTCGATCAAAGGATGGGTGTTGCGGAAGCGCCGCTCGTCGCGTCCATCCAGGGGGATGTTCACGATCACCACAAAACCGGGCTTGGCGAGTTTTATGCGCTCGATTTCCTGCCGCTCGAATTCGCTGTTGCGCGGGAACAAGGCATAGGTCTCCCACGTCGGCGACTTGCGTTTGAACACGGGGTAGGCGCCCGGCCACATCGGCGCGGCGAGGAAACTGCGGCCGTTCGGAGCATATAGCTCGACTGCACGGTTCAATATCGTCAGAGAATTTGCCGTATCCAGATCGAAGGTCAGGACGCTTCCCGAGACGTCGGCCGTCGCGCATCGATTGATGCGGCACTCCCACCCGGGATGCAGCGGAAGCATGATGACCAGGCTTGCGCTTGCCATCACCAGAGCGGCGATCAATCGCGCCTTGCGCGGCCAGGCTTTCACAAGGACGAAAGCGCCGATTAGAAAAGGAAAGATTGCCTGCGCGAGATGGCTGACGTCTGCGCGTGAGAAAGCAAAATGCGCGTAGGGAAGCGCCAACACCGAACAGGCCACGAATTCCGGCGCTACCGGCCTTTGCCGCAGCGCCTGCCGGACGATCCACAACAGGCTGCAAACGCCGAAACCTAGTATGGCAATAAAGAGCACCCCGGTTAGAACATCTGCGACCGCGGTCGCCAGCGGCAATTCTGTGACCGGCACCAGCCACGGCCACGGCACCGGCACCGCAAGATTGGTTGCGCCCCACTCGAACAGGGAGCGAATGCTTTCCCAGAAAGCCCCCGCGAATCCCGGAACGGCGACCAGAACAAGCATCGGGAGATAGCCGGCGGCCATGCCGCCCCCGCAATATGCGAGACCCGATATCAGATCTGCGACACTTCGCTGCCGGCACGCAAGATAGACGGTGACGCCCAGAATGCCGGCGACCCCATATACTCCATGATTTCGGCCGAAAATCGCGGCCAGCCCCACGCCCGCACCCGCAAGGAAAAACCGCCGCTGCGACGGGCGCTGAACGAGAAGCGTCAGAATCCCGATCAACAGGATCGACAGCGATATGTCGAACAGCTTGTGCCGGGGAAACATCCACGCAAGGAGCGTGATCGCCGCCAATACCAGCAGCGTGGCGTCGGGCCTTGATTTGCCTTGCGAGAGCAGCAGTAACGCGACGAAAAGGCCGAGCAACTGGAACACGGCTACCGCTGTCCGCAGCGCCATGATTCCGTCGTCGCGCAGCAACCCCATCAGGGCGGCCGACCAATAGTAGCGGCCCGGGTCGTATGACATGAAATCGAGGATCGGCAATTCGCCCGCCTGTACGCGCTGTACGCCGTACCAGAGGTACCCTTCGTCGCCGAGATTGAAACCGTAATGGCCCTGCCAAACAAAGGAGCCGATCACGAGCGCGCCGGAAACCAGCAGCGCGAGCAGCATTCGCGATGCGGGGAAGGCGGCGGGCAAAGCCGCCGGCGTTTGGGTGTCGGCTGGGTTCAGCAATACGTCGTTCCCGCGCCTGTCGAGCCGTTCCAGCCGCTCGAGATTTTCGAGGCTTTTAGATCTGTAAAACGGCACGTCATGATCCGGTTCCGCGGGTTCCGGCATGCTTGATGCCACATGGCGGCCGCGCCGTAAAATGGTTGACGCCGTTTACCTTCCGCTCTCTTTGTCGCAAGCGAGCTAACTCGGCTCCGGCTTGCTAACGCCGATGCCCGATGCCAAATTGCCGGGCTAACCCGGCAACGCGATTTGCATGATCGACGCGCGAGGACTCCATTGTGGAGATACGGCCCCTGAACATTGCCGACGTCAAACTCGTCATTCCGCAAATTCACCGCGATGCCCGAGGCTTCTTCTCCGAAACCTATAGCCGCCGGGACTTCGGCACTGCAGGCATCGCAACCGAATTCGTTCAGGACAACCATTCGCTCTCTGCAGAGGTTGGCACGCTGCGCGGTCTGCATTTTCAGGCGCCCCCGCGCGCGCAGGGCAAGCTCGTGCGCGTGACGCGAGGCTCTATCTTCGACGTCGCGGTCGATATCCGGGTCGGCTCGCCGACGTTCGGGCAACATGTGAACGCGATCGTAAGCGCCGAAAACTGGAGGCAGATATGGATTCCGGCCGGGTTTGCTCATGGATATTGTACGCTTGAGCCCGATACCGAGGTGATCTACAAGGTGACCGATTACTACGCCCCGGATTGTGATCGGGGCCTCAAATGGGACGACGCCGCCCTTGGCATCAGATGGCCGATCGATCCCGACAAGGCTAGGCTTTCAGACAAGGACCGCAGGCAACCGGCTTTGAAGGAATTGGCTCCTGCGTTCGTTTTCGGGACGTGACCGGTGCGAATGTCGACAAGGGGATCGTCATGCGCGTGTTGGTGACCGGCGGCGCCGGTTTTATTGGATCGGCAATCGTCCGGTATCTGGTCGGTGAAGAGCGCGTTCAGGTTCTCAATGTCGACAAGCTCACCTATGCCTCGAATCTCGCCTCGGTCGCGCCGGTCTCGCATGATTCCAACTACGCGCTGCTGAAAGCCGATATCTGCGATCCGGTCCGGATGGCGGCGGCGTTTGCCGACTTTCAGCCCGACGGCGTCATCCATCTGGCCGCCGAAACCCATGTCGACCGCTCGATCACCGGCTCGGCAGCGTTCATCGAGACCAACATCACCGGCACTTACGTGTTGCTCGAAGCGGCGCGCCGGTATTTTGAGAATTTGTCCGCTAAACGGCGCGACACGTTTCGATTTCTTCACGTCTCGACCGACGAAGTATACGGCTCGCTCGGGGCCGAAGGCATGTTCACGGAAGAAACGGCCTACGATCCAAGCTCGCCGTATTCGGCGAGCAAGGCCGCGTCCGATCACCTGATCTTGGCCTGGCACCGGACCTACGGGCTGCCGACCATCATTTCAAACTGCTCCAACAATTACGGGCCGTATCAGTTTCCCGAAAAACTCATTCCGCTGATGATCCTGAACGCGTTGGATGGCAAGCCGCTGCCGGTCTATGGCAACGGCTCGAATGTGCGCGACTGGCTCTACGTCGATGATCACGTCCGGGCCCTGTTTCTGATCTTGCGCCGCGGGCAGGTTGGCGAGAAATACAACGTCGGGGGACGCAACGAGCAGACCAATCTCGGTGTCGTCGAGCGCATTTGCGAACTCATGGATCGGTTCAATCCCGCGGGCTTCAGCCATCGGCGTCACGTTTGCTTCGTCACCGATCGGCCGGGACATGACCAGCGCTATGCAATTGATGCGAGCCGGCTGGAAACGGAGCTCGGATGGAGCGCGAAGGAAACATTCGACACCGGCATCGAAAAGACGGTGCGCTGGTATCTCGACAACAGGGCGTGGTGGGAATCGGTACGGCGTGGCGTCTATGCCGGAGAGCGGCTCGG
Source organism: Bradyrhizobium sp. (assembly GCF_036009065.1). GTDB lineage: Bacteria > Pseudomonadota > Alphaproteobacteria > Rhizobiales > Xanthobacteraceae > Bradyrhizobium. Next base: position 25,045 of record NZ_DASYMN010000109.1, read on the forward strand.
CCTCGACGGCAAACGGGAACGGCCGCTCGCCGCCGTCAAACGGGATGCTAAGTGAAGCTGCTCGTCACCGGCCGTGAGGGCCAGTTGGCACGCGGCCTCCGGCAAGCGGCCGACGGCGCCGGCGTTCAGCTGATAGCGATCGGCCGCCCGGAACTCGATCTTGCCGAACCGAAATCGGTGGCTGCGGTGGTCGCGCGGGAACGCCCGAATATTGTCGTCAATACTGCCGCCTATACCGCGGTCGACAACGCGGAAACCGAGCCGGCCCTTGCTCGCGCCATCAACGCGCTGGGCGCGGAACATGTTGCGAGAGCGTGCGCGGCGCATTCGATTCCGATCATCCACATTTCGACGGACTATGTATTCGACGGAACCAAGACCGGCGCTTACGTCGAAGACGACCCCACCGGCCCCACCAATGTCTACGGACATACCAAGCTCGAGGGCGAGCGGCGTGTCGCCAAGGCATGCGAGCAGCATCTGATCTTGCGTACCGCGTGGCTGCACAGCCGCTGGGGCGCCAATTTCGTGAAAACCATGCTGCGGCTGGCGGCTACGCAGCCGGGCATCAGCGTTGTCGATGACCAGTCGGGTTCGCCAACCTATGCCCCAGATCTGGCCAGGATCGTGATAGCCGCCACTGCCCGCATCGCGGCCGATCCCGCCGGCGTGCGCTGGGGCATCTATCACGCCGCAGGAGCAGGCGAGACCACCTGGTTTGGCTTTGCCCGCGAGGTTTTCCGGTGCGCGGCAGAATACGGGCTGCCGGTGCCCGACGTCACTGCGATTGCAACGTCGGCCTACCCAACTCCGACGCGCCGACCGGCCAACTCCCGCCTGAATTGCGACAAGTTGCGCTTGGCGCTCGGTCTCGAGCTACCAGATTGGCGGGCGGGGGTGCAGGACTGCGTCGCCCGTCTGGCTCAACCGGCGCAGGGTCGATCACCTTAATGCCGCCTTCGATCCCGCCGGCGCAATTGCCAACATTGCCGGTGTATGCGATGCGAAAGCCCATGGAGCGAACCGCGTCATGAGAAGTTGCGCGGCGTTGAAGAGCCGCTCATGCATGGGTCATCCTGATCATAGAAATCTTGCGGCCGGAGTTGTCGTATGAAGGGAATCATTCTGGCAGGCGGCAGCGGCACGCGCCTCTATCCGATGACGCGCGCGGTGTCGAAGCAATTGCTGCCGGTTTACGACAAGCCGATGGTTTACTATCCGCTCAGCACGCTGATGCTGGCGGGCATTCGGGACATACTGCTGATCTCCACGCCGGAGGATTTGCCGAACTTCAAGCAACTGCTCGGCAACGGCGACCGGCTCGGCATCAAGATCAGCTACCGCGAACAGCCGCGTCCGGAAGGGCTGGCGCAAGCCTATATCATAGGCGCTGATTTTGTACGCGGCGGCAATTCCGCGCTGATCCTCGGCGACAACATCTTCTTCGGCCACGGAATGCCGGAAGCGTTGGCGGCCGCGTGCGCCCGGCCGGCGGGCGCCACTGTGTTCGCCTATCAGGTCTCGGACCCGGAGCGCTACGGCGTCGTCGAACTGGATGCGCAAGCCCGCCCGCTCTCGATCGTCGAGAAACCGAAGGCGCCAAAATCCAAATGGGCTGTGACGGGACTGTATTTCTTCGATCAGCGCATTGTCGAGATCGCCGCATCCTTGAAACCATCGGCGCGCGGCGAGCTCGAGATCACCGACGCGGTCTCTGCGTATCTGCGCATCGGAGAACTGCGCGTCGAACGCCTTGGGCGCGGTTTTGCCTGGCTCGACACCGGAACGCCGGATTCGATGCTTGACGCCTCCGAGTTCATGCGGACGCTTGAAAAGCGGCAGGGATTCCGGGTCAGCTGCCCCGAGGAAATCGCCTACCGGATGGGGTTCATCAGCCGCGACGACCTGGAGCGGCTCGGACGCGAGCTTGGAAAGTCGGAATATGGCCGCTATCTCCTCGCGATCGCCGAAGAGAAGGCTGCCGGGTCGCAGATATAGGCGTTCGATTGCGTTTGGTTGTCCCCATCACGGGACCGAAGCAACAATGATGACGATGAGAAGTTTTGGCAGTTTCTTCGAAGGCCGCGCGTTTCGAATTGCGACGGCCTTTGCCGTGCAGATCATGGGGGTTGGACTCTCTTTTCTGTTCAGCATCTTGCTGGCCAGACTGATAGGCGTCGCCGGCGTCGGCCTTTATTTTCTGGCCATTACCGTTGTCGATATCGGCGCGACGATTTCGCGCCTCGGGCTTGAGAATGCGGGTCTGCGTTTTGCGTCCATTGCCTATAGCCGGGGCGACCGGGGCACGCTCGCCGCGTTGTATCGAAGAAGCATGGGGCTCGCCCTTGCGGCGGGGATTGTGCTTGCGCTGCCGGTCTGGCTGATCGTTTCGCATCTGCCGCTGGGCGGAGACAGGGCGGCGGAACTTCGAGCGGAATTGCCTTTGCTGGTTTTTGCTTTGGCCCCGTTTGCCCTGCTGATCATTCAGGCGGAGTTTCTCAAGGGAATTGGCGCCAGCAGTATCGGCACGTTCGCGCACGCCGTGGTGCCGCCGCTGCTGTTGCTCGCGGGCAGCATCGCTCTCTGGTTGCTGGAGGCGGCGACCCTGCACAGCATTTTCGTGACCTATGTCGTCGTCGCAGTTGTTGCGATGGTCCACGCCGTCGCGGTCTGGAGCTGGCGCCTGCCCGGAATCTGGCGCGAGCCCGGCGCCTTCGATACGCGCCGTTTGCTGCGGACCAGCATGCCCGTGCTGCTGGTCACCAGCATGAACCTGGTCATGGGATGGACCGATATTCTGGTCCTGGGGATATGGGCCGATGCCAAGGAAGTCGGCATCTACGGTATTTCCATGCGGATCGCGCTTCTCACCGCTTTCGTGCTTGGCGCGATAAATGTCGTGGTCGCCCCGCAGTTCGCCGCGTTGCATGCCGAGGCCAACGTCGCCGCCTTACGGCGGCTCGCGCAACAGAGCGCGTTCTGGACGTCGGTTGTGGCGGCACCGGCGCTTCTCGTGCTTGTGCTGGTTCCTGATTTGATATTGCAGCTGTTCGGACCGCAGTTCAAGGAAGGCGCCTGGGCGCTGCGGATTTTGGCGCTCGGCCAGTTTGTCAATCTGGCGACGGGCCCGGTCGGTACTCTGCTGTTGATGACCGGCCATGAAAAGTTGATGCGCAATAATGTAGCAGCCTCGGCGGCCCTCAATTTGCTGGGCAATCTCATTCTGGTTCCTTCCTATGGCGCCGTTGGAGCGGCTGCCAGCACGGCGCTCTCGCTTGCCTTCATGAACGTCGTTTCCTGGATAATGGTCAGGAAAAAACTGCACATCAATATTCTCGATTATGCCGCCTTGAGGACACCCCCGTGCGCCAGCCGATAATTTTCATGGGAATGCATCGCTCTGGAACCAGCATGCTGGGACGGCTTCTGGAAGAAATCGGCCTGTTCGCCGGAACGCGGAAAGACGAAAACAATGAAGCACTGTTCTTCCAGGAGATAAATACCTGGCTGCTCGGACAATGCGGTGCGCGCTGGGACGAGCCTGCAGCAATTCGCCATCTTTGGAAGCACGAAAACGGCCTGCCGTGGGTTGAAAGCTACGTTCGCACGCTGCTCGATAGTCCGCGCAGCATCCAGTTTCTCGGGGTGCGCAAGTATCTGGCCGGCGGAATGCGATCGCTCGATTCGCCGTGGGGCTGGAAGGATCCGCGCAATACCTTCACCCTGCCGTTGTGGCTGCGCATCTATCCGCAAGCCAAGGTCGTTTCCATCGAGCGACACGGCGTCGATGTCGCGCAGAGCCTGCGCGTCAGGGAGGCGAGAAACCTCGATGAGGCCGCGGAAAAGTTCAACCGATACCGCCCGCTGGTTTTCTTGCGCCCCAAAGGCGGCGGGTTTGTCGAGTCGCCGCGCTGCACCTTTCTGGATGGTGGATTCTCGCTGTGGAAAGAATACACCGCGCAAGCGCGAGCGATGATCGCGCAACTGCCGAGCGATCGTTCGCTGGCGTTGCGTTATGAGGATGTGCTCGAAAGCCCGTTCAAATATTTGCGCGAAAGCGCCGATTTCTGCGGGCTGGAGGTATCGGATAAACGCCTCCGCGAGGTCATCGCGGGCATCAAGGCCGATCGCGCGAATTCCTACGCATCCGATCCCGAACTCCGGCAATTTGCCGTCGACCATCGCGCCGACCTCAGCGAGCGCGGCTACAGCGATCCGATATGACGCCGGCATTGTCCGGTGTGTTCCAATCAAGGAGGCAAGCGCGCGCGTCAGCCAATGAGCGAGACTTGCGGTGGCAGGCCGAGTTGCGTATGGAATGGGCGTTTTTCGAAAGCCCTTTCCGGGCGCGAATATGGTTCCCAAATACATGGATCAGACGGCCCGCAACGACATCGCCATTGCCTTCGGCTCTATCGCAGTAGAGGCGGGACGGGCGATCATGGCCGTTCGCGGCTCGCAGGCCGACGTGCAGCACAAGCCTGACGGCTCGCCGGTCACCCAGGCCGATCTCGATGCCGATCGCATCATATGCGCGCGGCTTGCCGGCCTGCTTTCCGGCGTGCCGGTTGTCACCGAGGAAGCGTGCGAGACGCACGTCTTCGCGGGCGCCGGCCGCTTCATCCTGGTCGACCCGCTCGACGGTACGCGGGAGTTTACCTCCGGCCGTGACGAGTTCACGGTCAACATCGCGCTGATCGATCATGGCGAACCTGTCGCCGGCGCGGTGTATGCGCCGGCGTTGAATCGTCTGTACCTTGCCGGCGCATCGGCATTTCGCGCCGATGTCCGGCCGGAGGATTCTGTGCCCGGGCTGCACGCGATGCGCGCGTTGACCACCGACGCCGCGCCCTCTGACCGTTTGCGCGCGGTCGCCAGCCACTCGCACCTCGATCCCGCGACCAAAGGCTGGCTCGACATGCGGCCGATCGGCGAACTGCGCTCGGCCGGATCGTCGCTGAAATTTTGCATGATCGCAGAAGGCGAGGCCGACGTTTATCCGCGGCTTGCTCCGACCATGGAATGGGACACCGCCGCCGGGCACGCCGTTCTGGCCGCCGCCGGCGGGTGCGTGGTGCGCGTCGACGGCCTGCCGCTCCGATACGGCAAATACGAGGCCGGTTTTCGCAATGAGTCCTTCATCGCCTGGGGCACGCGGCATTGCTGCGATTCAGATCGCGCGCGCGCCATGTTGCGGAATCTGAACTGATGGAATCCGGCGCATCAAAGGGCCTGCGCAAAATACTGCCCAAGCATCTGAGGCGACTGGAGGCCGAGTCGATCGAGATCATGCGGGAAGTTGTCGCGGAGTTCAGAAGCCCGGTGATGCTCTACTCGATCGGAAAAGATTCGAGCGTCATGCTGCATCTGGCGATCAAGGCGTTCTATCCGGCGCCCCTGCCGTTTCCTCTGATGCATGTCGATACGACCTGGAAATTCCGCGAAATGATCGCTTTCCGCGATCAGACCGCAAGGAGAATAGGCGCCGATCTGATCGTCTACGTCAATCAGGACGGCGTCGATCGTGGTGTCAGTCCGATTGCCTCCGGCTCATCGCTCCATACCCACGTCATGAAAACAGAAGCGTTGAAACAGGCGCTCGATCTTCATGGCTTCGACGCCGCCTTTGGCGGCGCCCGGCGTGACGAGGAGAAAAGCCGGGCCAAGGAACGAATCTTTTCTTTCCGCTCGCCGGGCCACGTCTGGGATCCCCGCAATCAGCGGCCGGAATTGTGGAACTTGTTCAACACGCGAATCAATGCCGGCGAGACCATCCGCGTGTTTCCGCTGTCGAACTGGACCGAGCTGGATATCTGGCACTACATCATGCTGGAGAACATACCGGTCGTGCCGCTCTACTTCGCGAGGCAGCGTCCGGTGGTGATGCGCGGCGGCACATGGATCCTGGTCGATGACGAGCGCTTGCCGCTTGAGCCCGGTGAACGGCCGCAGCTGCGGCTGGTCAGGTTTCGCACCCTTGGCTGCTATCCCCTGACCGGCGCCATTGAGTCCGACGCCAACTCGCTGGAGGACATTGTCGCGGAGATGCGGACGGCACGGGTGTCGGAACGGCAGGGCCGCCTGATCGATAGCGACGAGGCGTCGTCGATGGAGAAAAAGAAACGCGAGGGTTATTTCTGATGGCTCTGGCTCACACCGAGGCGGCCGTGGAAGGCATGGCGGCCAAGGACCTGCTGCGCTTCATCACCTGCGGATCGGTCGACGACGGCAAATCCACCTTGATCGGCCGGCTGCTGCATGATTCCAAACTGATCTTAGAGGATCAGCTCGTGGCGCTCGCGAAAGATTCGGAGCGTCATGGCACGGTCGAGGATGCCATCGATTTTGCCCTGCTGGTCGACGGGCTGGAGGCCGAGCGCGAGCAGGGCATCACCATCGACGTGGCCTACCGCTTCTTCACCACACCGAAGCGTTCCTTCATCGTCGCCGACACGCCCGGGCACGAACAATATACCCGCAACATGGCGACCGGAGCCTCGAACGCCGAACTGGCCATCATTCTCGTCGACGCGCGCAAGGGCGTGCTGATTCAGACGCGCCGCCACTCGCTGATCTGTTCGCTGCTGGGCATCCGTCATGTCGTGGTGGCGGTGAACAAGATGGATCTGGTCGGCTACGCCAGGGAAACCTTCGAGCGCATTGCCGCAGACTACGCGACTTTCGCCTCGCAACTGGGTTTCGCCTCTGTCGTGGCGATCCCGATCTCGGCCAGATTTGGCGACAACATCACCAGATCGGGCAACATGCCCTGGTATCGGGGCCCGCTGTTGCTGGATTACCTGGAATCGATCGGCGTCGAAAGCGAGAGCGCCGACAGGCCGTTCCGCTTTCCGGTGCAGTGGGTGAACCGGCCGAACCTCGATTTCCGCGGCTACGCCGGAACGGTGGTGTCCGGCACGATCGCCGCGGGCGATGCGGTCATGGTGGCTTCATCGGGCAAGACCTCGCGCGTCAAGGAACTGCTGACTTATGAGGGAGCGCAGGCTTCCGCGCAGCCGGGCGACGCGATTACCGTGACATTGGCTGATGATATCGACGTCGCGCGCGGCGATGTCCTGGTGGATCCGGCCTCGCGCCCCGAGGTGTCGGATCAGTTCGCCGCCCACGTGATCTGGATGAGCGACCATGCGCTGGTGCCGGGCCGGTCCTATCTGGCGCGGATTGGAACCAAGACCACCGCGATCACCGTGACCGGCATCAAGTACAAGATCGACGTCAACACGCGCGAGCATCTGGCGACGCATACGCTCGCGCTGAACGACATCGGGGTCTGCAATCTGGCGACCGGCACGCCGGTGGCCTTCGATCCCTACGCGCAAAATCGCAGAACCGGCAGCTTCATCATTATCGACCGCTTCACCAATCATACGGTCGGCGCCGGGATGATCGATTTCGGCCTGCGGCGCGGCACCAACCTGCATTGGCAGCCGCTGCTGGTGGGCAAGGCCGAGCGGGCGGTGCTGAAGCGTCAGCGCGCGGCGATCGTGTGGTTCACCGGCGTGTCCGGCGCCGGCAAATCGACTGTCGCCAATATCGTCGAGCAGCGGCTTCATACCATGGGCCACCATACGATGATGCTCGACGGCGACAATGTGCGGCATGGTCTCAACCGCGACCTCGGGTTCACCGAAGCCGACCGGGTGGAAAATATCCGGCGTTGCGGCGAGGTGGCGAAGCTGATGACCGAGGCCGGTCTGATCGTGCTGTGCTCGTTCATTTCGCCCTACCGTGCCGAGCGGATCGGCGTGCGAAATCTGGTTGGCGAGGGTGAATTCATCGAGGTCTTCGTCGACACGCCGATCGAGGAATGCATGCGGCGCGACACCAAGGGCCTGTACGCCAAGGCCAAGGCGGGCACGATCAAGAATTTCACCGGTTTCGATGCGCCCTACGAGGCGCCAAAAACCCCGGAAATCCACTTGCGGACGCTTGAGGAAAAACCCGACCAAATGGCCGACCGCGTCATCAAGGCCCTGATCGCGCGGGAAATCATAACTCCGTTCTAGCCCCTGTCGCCGCGACGAAATCATGATAAGGCTCTGGCAATTCTGGCAAATTTACCTCTTGTGGTGATTTATCTTGGTGCGGACGTAGTGCGCCTGTAGATTGCCCGAACCGCAAAATGACGGGCTGGCGGGACAAATCTTCTTCAAAAACGAGCGGATGCGATCTGTGAAAGCGGTCATTCTCGCCGGCGGACTCGGCACACGAATATCCGAGGAAACTTCCGTCAAGCCGAAGCCCATGATCGAGATCGGGGGCCGTCCGATCCTGTGGCACATCATGAAGCTGTATTCGGCGCACGGCGTGAACGACTTCGTGATCTGCTGCGGCTACAAGGGCTATGTGATCAAGGAGTATTTCGCCAACTACTTCCTGCATATGTCCGATGTCACCTTCGACATGGAGCGAAACCGGATGGATGTTCACCAGGGCAAGGCCGAGCCATGGCGGGTCACCCTGATCGACACCGGCGACGAGACGATGACCGGCGGCCGCCTGAAGCGCGTCGGCGACTATGTGAAGGACGAGAAGGCTTTCTGCCTGACCTACGGCGACGGCTTGAGCGATGTCGACATCCGGGCGTTGATCGATTTTCATGCCGGCCACGGCAAGCTCGCAACCGTCACGGCCGTCAAGCCGCCGGGGAAGTATGGCGCGCTCGAGCAGACGGGAGATCGGGTGACCGGCTTTGCGGAGAAGCCGCGCGGCGACGGCGGGTTCATCAATGGAGGGTTTTTCGTGCTTTCGCCGGCATGCATCGACTTCATTGAGGGCGATCACGTGAGCTGGGAGAGTTTTCCGTTGACCGAGCTTGCCGCGCGCGGCGAGTTGATGTCTTACCAGCACCTTGGTTTCTGGCAGCCGATGGACACGCTTCGGGAAAAGAACCTGCTGGAGGAGCTGTGGGCGAGCGGCAAGGCGCCGTGGAAAGTCTGGTGATGCGCAGCCGGGCCAATCCAGATCCGTCGTTCTGGGCGGGCAAGCGCGTCCTCCTTACCGGTCACACCGGCTTCAAAGGGGCGTGGCTGGCGCTCTGGCTCGACCGGCTCGGCGCAAGGGTGATGGGCATCGGCCTGCCGCCCGCCACCACGCCGAGCATCGCCGGCCTTGCCGGAATCGACGGGCTGATCGACAGCCGCTTCATCGACATTCGCGACGCCGGCGAACTCACGCGGCAAGTCCGGGCGACGTCTCCAGAAGTCGTGCTTCATTTGGCCGCGCAGGCGCTGGTGCGGACAAGCTACAGCGACCCGCTGCTGACATTCGGCAGCAACGTTCAGGGCACCGCGAACCTTCTGGAAGCCGTCCGCGCCATCGATACGGCGCGGGTCGTGGTCGCGATCACCACCGACAAGGTCTACCGCAATATCGAGCAGCATTACCCGTACCGCGAAACCGATGCGCTCGGCGGGCATGATCCCTACAGCGCCAGCAAGGCCGCGGCCGAGATCGTGATCGCAAGTTATCGCGACGCCTATCTCGCGGACAAAGGCGTCGCCGTGGCTTCGGCGCGGGCCGGTAACGTCATCGGGGGCGGCGATTGGTCCGAGGATCGCCTGATCCCGGATGCGGTTCGGGCCTGGAGCAAGGGGCAGCCTCTTGCCATCCGCCGTCCCCAGGCGTTTCGTCCTTGGCAACACGTGTTGGAGCCTCTCGCCGGCTACCTCAAGCTCGCCGAGCGGCTATGGGCGGACCCTGGACTGGCCGGGGCGTATAATTTCGGTCCGCGCACCGACGAGGCGGCCAGCGTGCGCGACGTGGTGCTGCTGGCACAGCAATGCTACGGCAGCGGCGAAGTCAGCTGGGGCGAGGGGGACGAGGGCCCGCATGAAGCCGGCTGGCTCGCGCTCGAAACCGCGAAGGCACAGCATGTGCTGGGCATCGCGCCGCGCTGGTCGCTGCAGACCGCCGTGCAGCGGACCATGAACTGGTATCGCCGTCAGCACGAAGGCAGCGACGCGCGCGAGCTTTGCGCGCGGGATATCGCGGATTTTGAGGCGGATGCTGCACCGGGTTCGCCATCATGAGCCGGTTTCGGATCGTTGACACGCCGATCGCCGGTCTGAAGATTGTCGAACGCTCAAGGCAATCGGACCAGCGCGGTTTCCTGGCGCGCTTGTTTTGCGCCGAGGAACTGGCGCCGGCCGGCTGGAGCAAGCCGATAGCACAGATCAATCAGACATTGACCCGCCGCCCCGGCGCGGTTCGCGGCATGCACTTCCAGTTTCCGCCGCATGCCGAGATGAAGCTCGTCAATTGCATTCGCGGCGAGGTGTGGGATGTCGCGGTGGATTTACGCCGCGGCTCGCCGACATTCCTGAAATGGTTCGGCGCGCGCTTGTCGGCGCAGAACGGCCAGGCGCTGCTCATTCCGGAAGGATTTGCTCACGGATTTCAGGCGCTCATGGAAGACTGCGAACTGATCTACTTTCATACCTGCGCCTATCATGCGGCCAGCGAGGGCGCGCTTCATCCCGAAGAGCCGCGCGTTGCCATCCAGTGGCCACAGGCCGTCGCCGAACTGTCGACCCGCGATCGCGGCCATCCGATGTTGTCGCCGGCCTTTCAGGGAATCTTGGCATGAGTTGCCGGCATTGCTCAGCACCGCTCGGTCTGGAATTGATCGATCTCGGCAGTTCCCCGCCGTCAAACGCCTATTTGACCCCGGAGATGTTGTTCGCGCCCGAGAAAACCTATCCGCTCCGGATCATGGTCTGCGAAAAATGCTGGCTGGTGCAGACGCTGGATTTCACCCATGCCGACGAGCTGTTCTCCAGCGAATACGCCTATTTCTCGAGCTTCTCGACGACATGGCTTGAGCACGCCGAGCGCTATGTCGCCGAGATGGTCGAACGTTTCCGGCTCAATTCCGCCAGCCATGTCGTGGAGATCGCGTCCAACGACGGATATCTGCTGCAATATGTCAAGGCGCGCGGCATTCCCTGCACGGGAATCGAGCCGACGGCAAGCACGGCGCGCGCCGCGCGGCAAAAAGGGGTCGACACCGTCGAGGCGTTTTTCGGCGCCGAATTCGCTTCGCGTCTGGCGGCGGAGGGCAGGCAAGCGGACCTGATGGCCGCCAACAACGTTCTGGCGCATGTGCCCGACATCAACGGCTTTCTCGTTGGCTTCACCAACCTGTTAAAGCCTGATGGCGCTGCGACCTTCGAGTTTCCGCACCTTTTGCGGCTGCTCGCCGAAAATCAGTTCGACACCATCTATCACGAGCATTTCTCCTATTTGTCGCTGACGGCGGTCGAGGAAATATTCAAGGCCAATGGCCTTGCGGTGTTCGATGTCGAGGAGATTGCGACCCACGGGGGAAGTCTGCGCGTGTTCGCGCAGCGCGCGGCGTCCGGCCGGCGTCCGGTCAGCGCGCGTGTAGCGGCTCTGCTCGCACGGGAATCCGAAGCGGGGCTGTCGACGGCAAAAGGTTATCACGGCTTGCAGTCGCGCGCCGAAAAGGTCAAGGACGATTTCGTGTCGTTCCTGATCGATGCGAAACGTCGCGGCAGACGCGTGGCCGGCTACGGCGCCGCAGCCAAGGGCAATACGCTGCTGAATTTCGCGGGCATCCGCCGCGACCTCATTTCATACGTGGTCGACCGCAATCCGGCCAAGCAGGGGAAATTTCTGCCGGGCAGCCGCATCCCGATCCTCAGCGAGGAGGTGCTGTATCGGGACGCGCCCGACTACGTGATCATCCTGCCCTGGAACTTGAAGGCGGAAGTGATGCAGCAGTTGAGGCATGCCGGCATTTCAGAAGCACGCTATGTGACCGCGGTTCCTGAACTCGAGATTTCCGATCCGGGGGGCGCATGAAGGAGCGCATTAGCCAGACTCTCGAAAAACACTTTCCCCGGGTTCTTCAGGTGCTACGAAGCGCGATGAAGGCACCGACCTTTCGCTACCGCTATCAACGAAGGCCATATTCCCTGAATGCCAAAGGCGGATACACGCTAGGCGAGAGCTGCAATGACGAGCGCCTGATCGACCGGCTGATCCAAAGCTATTCGCTTCGGCGCGAAAATCCTTCCGGTCAATGGTCGGATATTTTTCTGGATCGGCATGCCGACATCAGCGAAGCCTTCGCTGCGAAGGACCGGCCGCGGATCGAGCGAATTCTTCGTAACCCGGCAAGCTCGGATATTTTCTTTGGCTTCGACAGCACCGCGAAATCGTTGCGGATCGGAGGCCAGCGGATTGAAGATCGCCGTTCGCCGGGCCTTGCGCTGGACGCGCTTGCCGCATTGGCCGAAGCTCTCGGCACGCGAAACATGGAGCTTCCCGAAAATTACTACATCTGGCGCATCGTCCCCATCCACGCCGATGAGCTGCTTGATCAGATCGATCGAGCGGTAGGATTCAAGATCCCGGTTCCAAACCCGTTTCCCGCCGAATACGGCTTGATCTCCAACCGCGGCATCGTCTCGTACCGGGTGCCGCAGGCACTTTACCAGGCGTGGCGCATCTCGAAACTTGTCGAGGGCATGCCCAATCCGAAAGTCCTTGAAATCGGCGGCGGACTTGGCCGCACAGCATTCTATGCGCGGCAGTTCGGCATTCGAAATTACACCATCATCGACATTCCCGTCAGTTCGCTGGCGCAGGGATATTTCCTCGGCCGAGCCCTCGGCGAGGAAGCCGTCTCGCTGTTCGGCGAGAACGCCGCGGAGCACCAAATCAAGATCATGCCGCCGGGATTTTTCATCGATGGAACGGAGCGTTATGATCTCGTTGTCAATGTCGACTCGCTGACGGAAATTGGTCGTGCCGCGGCCGATCAATACTGGTCGGCAATCCGGAGCCGGGCAGGAAAGTTCCTTTCGATCAACCACGAGGCCAATGAATTCACCGTCGCGCAGCTGATCAGAGAGGCAACAGCCGTCCGGACAAGCCGGATGCCCTACTGGATGAGACGCGGATTTGTCGAAGAAGTGGTGGAGTTCACCCGATGAAAGTGGCCGTCACCGGGGCGCGGGGTTTTATCGGCCGTCACGTGCTCGGTGAGTTGGCGCGCCGGGACGTCGAGGTGATCGCGACGGAGCGGCCGGACGTCGTCCGGGAGCGACCGGCAGAAGCAAATGTTCGATGGATCGCGCTCGATATGGCGCGTCCGCCAGAGAATCCGTTCGTCGCCCTTGCAAATCCGGACGTGCTGTTGCATCTCGCCTGGAACGGGCTGCCAAACTATCGTTCCCTTCATCACTTCGAATCCGAGCTGCCACGGCAATACGGTTTCCTGAGCAACGTTATCCGAGGCGGCCTGCCGGCGCTGGTCACCGCCGGGACCTGCTTTGAATACGGCCGGCAGTCGGGCGCTCTCGCTGCAAATCTTGAGACGCGGCCGACCAATCCTTATGGATTTGCCAAGGACGTGCTGCGCAAGCAGCTGCAGTACCTGAAGGCGGTTCATCCCTACAAGCTGACATGGGCGCGGCTGTTTTACATGTACGGGGATGACCAGCCCGCCACGTCGCTGTTTGCGGCGCTGAAAGCGGCGGTCGCCGCCGGTCACAGCGAATTCCCGATGTCGGGAGGAGAACAACTGCGCGACTATCTGCCGGTGAGCGAGGTGGCGCGGCGTCTGGTCGATCTGGCGATCAATCCCGGCGATCCCGGGCCAATCAACCTGTGCTCCGGACAACCGGTTTCGGTTCGCCGCCTGGTCGAGGGCTGGATCGGGCAAAACGGCTGGAAGATTCAGGCCAAATACGGCGAATTACCTTATCCCGACTATGAACCGATGGCGTTCTGGGGCGACTCCGCCGATGCCCGGCGTTAACGGCGCGGGTGGCAAATGCTGGCGCTCCCGGGCAAAAAACCAGTAACGGTGCGGTGCAAAACTTGATAAAGGGGGCCCCGACCGGTTGACCCCTCTCGCTGAAATTCGGCAAAACCAATTGGCCTGCGTCGCGCGCGAAAAAACATGCTCGTTAACCGGGTATCGCCCTTAGGATTGCAGACAATGACCAAACGCAGGCTGACCGAACAAGAACAGGCTTACAATCGCGAGCGTTCGGAACTGATCGCCCGCTGCAAACCCGAATACATCGCCGACGCGCCGTTTCTGTTTGCCAACCGCATCCAGACCGCCTCGATGCTGTCGCGGGTCGAACTCTTTAAAATGGTGATGGACATTCCCGGCGCCATCATCGAATGCGGCGTCTACAAGGGAAATTCGCTGATGCTGTATTTGCAGCTTTCGCTGCTGCTGGAGCCTTATGCGATCAACCGGTCGCTCTATGGATTTGACACGTTCGAAGGTTTCCGCAGCATCGACGGCAAGTTCGATCCCGCCGATATCAACGAGCAGATGTTTTCCGAAACCGATGCTTCGATCCTCGAACAGAGCATCCTGCTCAATGATTTGATCCGGCCGGTCAATCGCATTCCCCGCTGCGAACTGGTCAAAGGCGATATCGTGAAGACCGTGCCTGAATTCGTCAAGGACAAGCCGGAGCTTTGTGTCGCCATGCTGATCCTCGACACCGATCTGTATCAGCCGACCAAGGTTGCGCTCGAAACCTTCCTGCCGCTGATGCCCAAGGGGGCCATCGTGGTTCTCGACGAGGTTTGCTATCGGAACTTCGCCGGCGAGACCCAGGCCCTCAAGGAGGTGCTGGACCTCAATAAAGTCGAGCTCAAGCGCTTCCCCTACGAAGGTTCCGTCGGCTACTTCAGGATTTGAGGGTATCCGGCGTTTCCGGGCACAAAAGCAGCTATGACGGCCAGTATGTTGACGCATCATACTGCCGTGGCTAAAGCATCAGTGTCCAGGCGAATAAGAGGCCATCATGACCGGTTCCAAGGACATGTGCGAGCGGCTCGCGACGTTCCTCGACGACGACAGTTTCGCTCGGCTCGCAGTCGAGCGTCGCGATGAATTTCGCAATGCCGACCCGTTTCCGCATGCGGTGATCGACAATTTCCTGCCGCAGGACATCGCAACCGCCGTCGCCAACGGCTATCCGGATCCGAACGATGCGTCGGTGAAATGGAAAACCCACGCCAACGCCAACGTATTGAGGAAGTTCGTGGAGGATACCGCTTCCATGTCGCTTCCGTTGCGACTGTTGGCCAATGCCACGATCTCCAGACAGTTCCTGCTGTTCCTGGAGACGCTGTCCGGTATCGACTGTCTGCTCGCCGATCCGTATTTCATCGGTGGCGGCGCCATGGCGACCGGCCCGGGCGAGTTCCTCAAGATCCACGCCGACTTCAACTGGCATCACAAGCTGCAGGCGCATCGGCGTCTCAATGCGCTGCTGTATCTGGCGCCCGACTGGAAACCGGAGTGGGGTGGCAACCTCGAGCTCTGGTCGAAGGACATGACCCGGAAGGTCCACAGCATCGAGCCGAAATTCAACCGCCTGATCGTGTTCGAGGTCGCCGACGATTCGAATCACGGCCAGCCCGAGCCGTTGAAGACGCCTCCGGGCGTATTCCGGCGGGTCTTCAGCGCGTTCTACTACACCGCGCGCAAGGACGACGCCGAATGGAATGCGCCGCACTTCACATTGTACAAACCCGAGAATTCGCCATACTCGATGAGTCTTCGCAGCGAGTATGAAAAGGCGGCCAAGGACAGCGTCGCCTAGCGGTCGACGCCGCGATGCGGCCGTCCGGCGGCGATATGAGGCTTGCAACGTCGAGAGGAGCCGCGCGACACCCGCTGACATCGGGTGTTCGCGCTAGAAACCATGCTCAAAAACCCATTCGTCATCTACATTCTGTCGTTCGGAGGGGTGCTCGCCGTTTATCAATTGCGCTGGTCTGAAGCTTATCCGGCGCTATCATCCGATCTGTTGGCATTTTTCGGGCTGACTTTTCTTGTATCAATTCTGTTAGCCTTCGCAGTCTCGGGCGTGATGCGGGAGACCGGAGGCTATCAGCCCGGTCGATTGCCGAAATACACCGTATTGCTGGTGCTGGCCGGCGCTGCCGCCGATCTGATCTATACCGGCGGCATTCCCCTGATCCTGGTGATCGCCGGGAAATTCGACTATGCTGGCGAAGATCTGGGCGTTCCGCATCTGCACGTGTTCACGGTAACCTTCGGCAGCGTGTTTTCGACGATCCGGTTCTCCGATTATCTGTATTCGAAGCGGCTGCGCTATCTGGCCGAAGCATTGCTTCCGATCGTTTATTTCATCCTGATCTTCTACCGCGGCCCGGTGATGATCTGCATGGTGGCCTGGGCGTTCGTGATCTTCATCAAGCGCGGCCGGCTTGGCCTCCTGCGCGGCTCGCTGATCGTGGCTTTCGCGCTCCTGATTCTGCATCTGTTCGGCGTGTTCGGGAATTTGCGCGAAGGGGATGAATCGGCGATTGAAAAGGTCGGCAGGCCGAGCCAGGCGTTCCAGGAGTCCTGGATTCCGAAGACCTATCTGTGGGCCTATGTCTACATGACGTCGCCGCTGGCGAACTTGCAGACAGCCGTCGATGCGCCAAGTCTGGAGCGGAGGACTCTTGCTGAATTTGCGGTCAGCGAAATGTTGCCCGACTTCGTTTCCAAGCGAATCCTGCCGTCGCTCGGTGCCGAGCGCGTCAAGACGCCGGAGGTTTCCCGCGGCCTCAATGTCGCAACGATGTTCGGCCGCTCCTATGTCTATGCGGGATGGATCGGGCCGACCCTGTTGTTCACGCTGTTTGCCGCGTTGATCGTCGTGTATCTGCAACTGATACGCCGCTCAGCCTACCGCGAGCCGTGCCTGGCCCAGCTC
Source organism: Bradyrhizobium sp. (assembly GCF_036009065.1). Classification (GTDB taxonomy): domain Bacteria; phylum Pseudomonadota; class Alphaproteobacteria; order Rhizobiales; family Xanthobacteraceae; genus Bradyrhizobium. The sequence continues at coordinate 41,796 of NZ_DASYMN010000109.1, forward strand.
AACATGTTCATCGTGTTCTGCACTTTTCAGAACATGATTGCGTTCTCAGGCCTGATTCTTCAGTTGGTTTGGCCGCTGTTCCTGCCGACCCGGCAGCCGGCGGCACCTTCCGACCGGGTCGATGGCGCCGGGGCTTTTTCTCGGCTACAGGAATCCTCACAATGATCCTGCAAGCCGCAGCACCTGCGGCCGACGCGACACCCAATGCCGAGCGACGGAATAGCGTGACAAGGTTCAGTGTCGTTTTGGCGGTCCGAAACGGCTGGCCTTATGTTGAGGAATGCGTCGAGAGCGTGCTCGCGCAAAGCTATCCGCATTTCGATCTGATCGTGCTCGACAACCAGAGCACGGATAACACGGTTGCCTGGCTGAGCACCAAAAGCGACAGCCGGATCCGGCTGTACGCCTCGGCGGAGCCGCTGTCGATCGTCGAAAGCTGGGGCCGCGTCAAGGATGTCGAGAAACACGAATACATGACCCTGATCGGTCATGACGACATGCTCGATCCCGATTTCCTAGCGACCGTAAAGGCGCTGATCGGCCGCTATCCCGACGCCGCGCTTTACCAGACCGGCTCGCGGTTCATCAACTCGGAAGGCAAGACCATTCGCAGTTGCATCCCCGTGCCGCAGCGGGAAACCGCCGCGCAATATCTGAAGACCCGTTTCACGTTCCGGCGCGACACCTTTGGCACCGGGTTTGTCATGCGTTCGGCCGACTACGACCGCATCGGAGGCCTGCCGAGGTTCGAGAAATTGTTCTTTGCCGACGATGCCCTTTGGCTGTCGCTGTTCAGCCGATCGTACAAGGCTGCCGACCTCGGTGAACACTTTTCGGTTCGAATCCATCCGAATAGCGAGTCGGGATCGACGCTGTCGGCGTGGCCTTCGATCTTGACCGGGCTGGAGCAGTTCTCGGGCTTTCTGAAGACTTACATTCAGGCCGATCCCGAAGCGCGTTGCGTCTTTGACGAATATGGCGCCGGCTTCATGCTGACCTACCATCGCAACATCTACATCTTTGCGCTGGTTGAAGCGTCCCAGGCCGGCCGCCGGATCGACCGGGGCATCATTGAGCGTATCGAAACCTCGCTGGCCAATGCCGCGCCATCCGCGGCCGGAAAACTCCGCCGTTCGCCGAAGGTCGCCGCCGTGGAGGCGCTCAATGCATCTCCGCTGCGGTCCGCGGTTCCCAGATTGTGGAACATGTATTACCGTTTGAAAACGCGGTCACGTTGAATGTGTCCCGGGTCCGACGTGAAGATCGACGCGTTGCCTCGTGACGACGAGGCGCTGGCATGACCTGCTGTATTATCGTGTGCTACCGGCCGGACGTCGCGCAGTTGGCCGGGCTTTGCAATCACGTTCTGGGGGACGGCGCGAAAGTCATTCTCGTCGACAATACCGAAGTGCCTTACCTGGTCCGCGAGAGCTTGCCCGATGGGTGCACCCTGATCGCCCTCGGTTACAATTCCGGTATCGCCCATGCCCAGAACGTCGGCGTGGCCGCGGCGCTCGCGGCGGGCGCAACCATTCTGGCGTTTTTCGATCAGGATTCGAAAATCGGTCCGGGATTCCTGAATCGCCTGGTTGCGGCCATTGCGGTTGGAACTCCGGAAATTGTCGCGCCGCTGTGTGTCGATGATGTCACCGACATCGCGTTGCCGTCGGTGCGCGTCGGTCGGTACGGATTGCCGATACCGGTGCACCAGGTCGATTCGCCCAACCGCTACCCCGTCGATATCGTAATCTCCTCGGGAACGGTTGCGACCCGGCAGGCGTTCGACCTCGCCGGTTCCTTCGACGATGGTCTGTTCATCGATTTCGTCGATGCCGAATGGTGTCTGCGATGCCGCAGCAAGCAGATTCCGATCTATGTGGTTCCAACTGCGATCATGCGTCACAGCATCGGCAGCCGCCACTTCAAGTTCGGGCCTTTGACCATCCTTGTCCACAGTTCCACTCGATGTTACTATCAGATACGGAACAGCTTTCTGCTTCTGCGGAAGCGTCACGTTCCCTTGGTCTTTTCCCTGCAACAGATCGCCTCGGTCCTCTTCAACAGGATCGTTCTCCTATTTCGGGTTGAAAATCGCCCTGATTACCTCAAGGCGTATTTATCTGCCATGCGAGACGGACTAAAGGGGGTGACCGGTGCGAGGCCAGGCTAGGCCAGGACGGAATGATCCTTGCAGCCAACCATGCGCGCTCCCTGAGGTTCTCGAACGTTTTTGATGAAATGACTGCCCGAAAGTATCAAATCTGCACCAACTGCGTGATGGACACCAGCGACTCGACGCTGCAGTTCGACGCGCGCGGCTGGTGCCAGTATTGCTGCAACTACCACAGCAATATCCTGCCGAACTGGCACTCTGACGAGCGCGGCCTGAAGCGGATCATGCCGGTGATCGAGAAGATCAAGGCGGATGGCAAAGGGCGCGACCACGACTGTATCATCGGCATCAGCGGCGGCCTCGACAGTTCCTATGTCACCTATGTCGCTAGGGAAAAATTCGGCCTGCGGCCCCTGATGTTCCACTGCGACACCGGCTGGAACTCGGACCTCGGAGTCAGCAACATCGAGAAGATCATTCACGGCCTCGGCCTCGATCTGGTCACCGAGGTGGTCAACTGGGAGGAAATGAAGGATCTGCAGCGCGCGTTCTTCAAGTCGCAGGTTTCCTTTCAGGACCAGCCGCAGGATCTGGCGCTGTTCTCGGCGATGTACAATTTCGCCGCCGCGAATGGTTTCAAATACGTCATCACCGGCGGCAACAATTCCACCGAATGCGTGCGCGAGTCGCTGGAGTGGACCTATTATTCGACCGACATGGTCCATGTCCGCGACATTCATGGCAAGTTCGGCACCCGGCCCCTGAAGACGTTCCCGACCTGCGATATACTGAAATACCGGATCTACTACCGCTGGATAAAGGGCATGCGCGTCATCAAGCTGCTCGATTACGTGCCCTATATCAAGCAGGACGCCGTTCGCACGCTCAGCGAGAAATTCGGCTGGCAGCCTTATCCGCAGAAGCATTACGAATCCCGTTTCACGCGCTTCTACGAATCCTACTGGACCCCGAAGAAGTTCGGCTACGACAAGCGGCGCGCCTACCTGTCGAGCGAGATCCTGACCGGCCAGTTGACGCGCGACCAGGCCTTGGCGCACCTTGCCACGCCCGAACTCGACGAAGAGACCATGGCGCACGAATTCGAATACGTCGCGACCAAGCTCGGCTGGACGGTAGCCGAGTTCCAGGAGATCTTCCGCGGAGAGAACAAGTCCTTCAGGGACTATAAGAACAACCTTTTCCTGATTACGCTCGGCACAAAGATTTTCAATCTGCTCGGACTGGACAACCGAATCTTCCGATGATCACCATCATCAATTACGGGCTCGGCAATGTTCAGGCGTTCGCCAACCTGTACAAGAGGCTGAACATTGCAGCGGCGATCGCGACAAGCCACTCCGATTTCAGCGCCGCGACCAAACTTATCCTGCCTGGCGTCGGAGCCTTCGATCACGCGATGGAATTGCTGGATGCCTCGGGGATGCGTGAGACGATCGACGATCTGGTTCTCAAGCAGGGCATGCCGGTTCTCGGCGTTTGCGTCGGCATGCAGATTCTGGCACCCTCCAGCGAGGAGGGGAAGCTTTCGGGACTGGGCTGGATCGATGGACGGGTTCGCCGCTTCGACGAAAAGACCCTGCGTCAGCCGCCCCGCCTGCCGCATATGGGGTGGAACGACGTGACCCCGAAGAGTGGCGCCAGGCTGTTCAGCGGGCTCGAGCAGGACTCCCGCTTTTACTTTCTTCACTCGTATTATTTCGACTGCGCTTCGAGCGAGAATGTGCTGGCGACCTCGGAATACGGCATCGCATTCGGCTGCGCGGTCCGCTCGAACAATATTTACGGCGTGCAATTCCATCCGGAGAAGAGCCACAACTACGGCGTCCGGTTGTTGAAAAACTTCGCCGAGCTCTGATCGTGCTGCGCCCCCGGATCATCCCCTGCCTGCTCGTCCAGGACAAAGGCCTCGTCAAGACGGTCGGATTCTCCAGTCCGAAATACGTCGGCGACCCCATCAACGTGGTCAAGATTTTCAACGAGAAGGCGGTCGACGAACTCGCCGTGTATGATATCGATGCGACGGTACGCGGTCACGGCCCCGATTATAAGATGCTTGAAAATCTCGCCTTCGAGTCGCGGATGCCGTTGTGCTACGGCGGCGGGGTCAAGACCGTGGAACAGGTCAAGACCATCATCGGGCTCGGGGTCGAAAAGGTGGCGATCAGTTCGGCGGCGGTGGCCAACCCGCGGTTGATTGCCGAGGCCGCGGAGGCGGTCGGCAATCAGAGCGTCGTCGTTGTGCTCGACGTCAAGCCGCGTCCGCGCAGCACCATCTACGAGGTCTGGACCCACAACGGGACGGTCAATACCGGCCGGCTGATGTCGCAGGTGGCTGCGGAAGTGGAAAAACTCGGCGCCGGCGAGATCGTCGTCAATGCGATCGAGAGGGATGGCCAGATGAAGGGTTACGACCTGGAGCTGGCGCGGCAGATCAATTCGGCGGCGAAGGTGCCGGTCACGATACTCGGCGGTGCGGGATCGCTTGCGCATATCGAGGAACTGATTCGCAATTTCGGCGTGATCGGCGCCGCCGCCGGCAGCCTGTTCGTATTCAAGGGCGTTTACCGCGCGGTGCTGGTCAACTATCCCAGCATCAAGGAGCGGGACCAGCTGCTTCACCACGTCAGCAAGCAGGTCGCCTGATGCCAGACCTATGGGGCGGATAGCGCAGTGAAAATCCTGGTTCTCGGTGCGACGGGTCTGCTGGGCAACGCCGTATTTCGCGGATTGTCGAAGGCGCCGCATGCGCGGGTCGAGGGCACCATACGGCAAGACGCTGCTCGCGGGCTGTTTGCGCCTGAGCATTCATCGCGCCTGACCGTGGTGGGCGATATCGAAAATCCGGAACAGCTCGCGCGGTTGTTCGATGCCACAGCTCCGGACGTGGTGGTCAACTGCGTCGCCGTCGGACGGCCGGCGCCCGCCGATCCGATGCGGTCGATTGCTGTCTATTCGGTGCTGCCCCGGCGCCTGTCGCATCTGTGCCGGCGTTCCGGAGCCCGTCTCGTTCAGATCGGCTCGGACGGCGTTTTCTCAGGATCGCGGGGCGGCTACAGCGAAGACGATGCGCCCGATGCGGAGGATATCTACGGAATATCCAAACTGCTGGGCGAGGTTGCGGAACCGCACGCCATCACCTTGAGAACCTCGATCATCGGCCATGAATTGCAATCCGGCACTGGGCTGTTAGAGTGGTTTCTGTCGCAGCAGGACCAGTGCCGCTGCTACACCCGGGCGATTTTCTCAGGATTTCCCACCATCGTGCTCGCTGACCTCATCAGGGATGTCGTGATCCCGCGTCCGGATTTGCATGGCGTCTATCACGTGGCTACCCGGCCGATTTCGAAATTCGATCTGCTGCGGCTGGTGGCCGAGCGCTACGGCAAGACGATCGAACTGATACCCGACGACCGGCCAAGTCCGGATCGTTCGCTGGTCGCGGATCGGTTCGAGAAAGCCACCGGTTATGTTGCGCCGGACTGGCCGACACTTGTCGACTTGATGTATCGCGACCGATTTGGTTCGACGGGGGCGTAATGTTTACGGACAAGGTTGTAGCAATCACCGGCGGCACCGGATCATTCGGGCAGCATATCCTGAAGGGCTTTCTTGCAACCGATGTGGCCGAGATCCGCATCTTCAGCCGCGACGAGAAGAAGCAGGAGGAGATGCGCTCGGCGTTCAACAACGCCAAGCTCAAATTCTATATCGGCGACGTCCGCGCCTATGACAGCATCCACCAGGCCCTGAAGGGCGCGCATTATGTATTTCATGCCGCCGCGCTGAAGCAGGTGCCGTCCTGCGAGTTCTATCCGCTCGAGGCGGTGCGAACCAATATCCTCGGCACCGAGAATGTCATGAGCGCGGCGATCGCAAACAGGGTCGAAAAGGTCGTGGTGCTGAGCACCGACAAGGCGGTGTATCCGATCAACGCCATGGGCCAGACCAAGGCGCTGGCGGAAAAAGTCATGGTGGCCAAGGCGCGCACGCTGTCTGCAAGCGAGACGCTGCTGTGCGCGACGCGTTATGGCAACGTGATGGCGTCGCGCGGCTCGGTGATTCCGCTGTTCGTGTCACAGATCAAGGCCGGCAAGCCGCTGACCATTACCGACCCCGACATGACCCGGTTCATGATGTCGCTCGACGACTCCGTGGATCTGGTACTGCACGCCTATGGTCACGGCCGCCAGGGCGACATCTTCGTGCAGAAATCTCCCGCCGCGACCATCGCGGTTCTGGTGCAGGCGCTGAAGGAGATGTTCAACGCCGACAATCCGGTGCAGATCGTCGGCACCCGTCATGGCGAGAAACTCTACGAATCCCTGGTCTCCCGCGAGGAAATGGCGCGGGTCGAGGACATGCAGCAATATTACCGCATCCCGGCCGACAATCGCGACCTCAACTATGCGATGTATTTCACCCAGGGCGAGAAGCAGATATCCGATCTCGACGACTACACCTCGCATAATACCGAGCGGCTGAGCGTGGAGGGGATGAAGCAACTGCTGCTCAAGCTCGATTTCATCCAGCGTCACCTGCGGGGAGAGACGGTGGAAATCTAGGGTTTTTCAGTCATCGCCAGTGTGCTAGCCCGCAGGCAGCCCGGCGGTTGCCGGGAATCTGTCCGGACCCGGTCCGGAAACGCCGGATAGGGGAACTTACATGGAAATGCGTGGCTCAGATGAGCCTGTCTGCGCGTTCTGCGACAGCAAGCGGCTGGGGCTGGTGATGGATTTCGGCGAGGTTGGCCTGGCCGGCGCGTTCCTCAAGCCGGAGCAGTTCGCCACCGAGCGGACGTTTCCGATGCGGCTGCACTTCTGCAAGGATTGCTACGCAGTGCAGGTTACCGACAAGGTTCCGGCCGACGTCATATTCAAGGAAGGTTATTTCTATTTCTCGTCCTCGATCGGCACCCTTCGCGACCATTTCAGGGAATATGCCGCCGAGGTGAGCGAACGGTTTCTCGATCCGGCCAAGGCCACGGTGCTGGAATTCGGATGCAACGACGGCGTGTTGCTAAGGCCGCTGGCCGATCGGGGCATTCGCACCGTGATCGGCGTCGACCCGGCCACGAACGTCGTCAGCACTATCGCCGATCCCCGTGTCAAGGTGATCAACAATTACTTCACCGAGGAGGTTGCCCGGAAGGTCGTTGCCGACTACGGCAAGGTCGACCTGATCATGGCCAACAACGTCTACGCCCACATCCCCGACATCCAGGGCACCACGCGCGCGGTCGCCCAAGCGCTGGCCCCGGATGGCGTGTTCGCCTTCGAGGTGCACTACCTCGGCAAGGTGATCGACGAGTTGCAATACGACATGATCTATCACGAGCACCTTTACTACTATTCGCTGCTGTCGGTGATCAGTCATCTCGCCCGTTATGACATGATGGTGTTCGACCTCAAGCCGATCCCGATCCATGCAGGCTCGATCCGGTTTTACACGTGCAAGAAGGGCAGCAAGCACAGCGGATCGGTATCGCCGGCCGTCAAGGCGCTGGAGGCCGAGGAACGGGCGCGTGGGTTCGATCGCTACGAGACCTTCCTGCAATTCTCAAGCACCGTTGCCGGCCACCGCGACAGACTGGTCGAACTGCTCGGCGAGCTGCGCAGCCGCGGAAAGCGGATCGCCGGCTACGGCGCTTCGGGCCGGGCCAATACCATGATCCAATATTGCGGCATCAACCGCGATCACCTCGACTACATGATCGACGATGCCCCGGCCAAAGCGGGGTTTTATACGCCAAAATCGCATTTCGAGATTTTTCCGGGCTCGATTCTCGATCGCGACGACCCGCCGGATTACCTGCTGATTTTCGCCTGGAGTTTCTTCAACGAAATCCGCAAGAAGAACGGCAATTATCTGGCCAAAGGCGGCCGGATGATCCTTCCTCTGCCCGAGGTTTCGATTTTTCCCCCGCGCGCGCCGTGATACCCAGTCAACGGGCGACGATTCAACAAAGCCAGCACGGAACATGCAAATGAAGGTGATGTCGATTTTCGGTACGCGCCCGGAAATGATCAAGATGTGGGCGACGCTGAAGAAGCTCGACGAGCTGAATTTCGACCACGTGATGGTCCACACCGGGCAGAATTTCACCCCCGAGCTTCGCGATTTCTTTTTCAAGGACCTGAAGCTGCGCAAGCCCGACTATGAGCTGGACATCGACACCTCCGGCTACGGGCCGGAAGTCGCCGACGTCATCCTCAAGTCGGACGCGCTGATGGAAAAGGTCAAGCCGGATGCGTTGCTGATCCTCGGCGACACCTACAGCGGCCTCAGCGTGCTGCCGGCGGCGCATCGCGGCATCAAGATTTTCCACATGGAAGCCGGACTTCGGGCATGGGACCGCCGCATGCCGGAGCAGCGCAACCGCATCCTGATCGATCACATCAGCAGCATCCTGCTGCCGTACAACCGCTATCACCGCGAAAACCTGCTTCGCGAAGGCATTCACCCGGCAAAAATCATCGTCACCGGCAACACCACCTTCGAGGCGATGCGCGCCTTCGCGCCGGAAATCGAGGCCAGCGACATCCTTGACCGGCTCAAACTGGAGCCGAAGAACTATATCCTGGTGACGGCGCATCGCAGCGAGAACGTCGACAATCCCGAGAACCTGGCGAATATTTTCAAGGCGCTCGGCGTGTTGAACCAGCGCCTGAAGCGCGAGATCATTTTCCCGATGCATCCGCGCACCACCAGCAAGCTGAAGGGTATAGACGTCCCGCCCAACATCCGGATCATGCTGCCGCTCGGCTTTTACGACTTCAACCAGCTGCTCAAGCAGTCGTTCTGCGTGCTGTCCGATTCCGGCACCGCCGCCGAGGAAGGCCTGTTCTACAAGGTCCCCAATGTGAGCCTGCGGATGGCGACGGAGCGCATGGAGACGCTGGAGAGCGGCGCCACCATCGTGTCGGGCATGGAAGCGGAAAATATCGTCGAGGCGGTGACGCTGGCGATCAGCCTGCCCTGGAGCGCCCGCTACGAATTCGAGGAAGATTATTCACCATCCGCCGTCGTCGTGAACGCGATCCGGACCAAGATCACCAATTTCTTCTAGGTTTCGCCTCTCGCGCCGCATTGCCGAGTTCCGATATTGTGAACATGACATGAGCCGCAGCCTGTTGATCGCCCTGATCTCGACGGATTATCCGCCGCTGCGGACTTCCGCGGCGGTTCAGTTGCGGGATCTGGCGCAACAGTTCGCCGCACTCGGCCATCGGCCCGTCGTCATCGTTCCGACGTCCATGTCGGATAAATCCTGGATGGTGGAACGGCTCGACGGCATCGAAGTGCTGCGCGTCGCGGCGCCCCCGACCCGCGCGCCGTCGTTTGTCCGCCGCGCGCTCGCCGAGATGTGGCTGCCGTTCGCAATGTATCGCAACATCCGCAAGAGCCCGTTGCGGCGGGCGAAGTGGGATATCGTCACCTGGTATTCGCCGCCGATCTTCTTTGGGCCGCTGATCTGGAAACTGCGCCGCAATTCGGGCGCACGAACCTACCTGATCCTGCGCGACATCTTCCCCGAATGGGCGGTCGACCTCGGCCTCGTCCGGAAAGGCCCGGTCTATCTGGTGTTCAAGGCGATCGCGGCATTTCAGTACGCCGTATCGGATGTGATAGGCGTGCAGACGCCGTCAAATCTCGCCTATCTGTCGAGGTGGGCATCGCCGCGCCGGCGCATCGAGGTGCTGCACAACTGGCTCGTGGTTACCCCCGATGTCGGATGCAGCATCGCAATCGAAAGGACCGCGCTGGGCGGCCGCAAGATCTTCGTCTACATCGGCAATATGGGCGTCGCCCAGGGCATGGACATTTTCATGGAGCTGATCCAGAGCCTGCGTCAGCGCGGGGATATCGGGTTCCTGTTCGTGGGCCGCGGCTCGGAATTCGCAAAGCTTGAGGCGGAAAAAACCGCACGCGATTTGAACAACGTGCTGTTTTTCGACGAGATCGATTCGTCGGAAATCCCCGGCCTGCTCGCGCAATGTCACGTCGGGCTGGTGGCGCTCCACCCGGATCACAAAACGCATAATATTCCCGGGAAGTTCGTGTCCTATGTTCAGTATGGACTCCCGGTGCTGGCCCGCGTTAACGGTGGGACGGACCTCGAACGCATTATTGAGGATGAGGGAGTGGGCAGGGTCTATGTCGGTAATTCGGTCGGCGAGCTGAAACGTCTGGCGGAGGAACTCGCGGACGACGATATGCTGCGCCATTCAATGTCCGAGCGGGGCAGGCAGCTGGGCGGCCGGATGTTTTCGCCTGAGACGGCCGCCAGGCAGATCGTCACACTGCCGGATTGGTCCGGCAACCGACTTAGCGAATGATCGTGGTCGGAACAGGTTTATTGCGGGGTTCGTTCGCGGGGAGCGCGGTTGTCCGCCCCGCGCCGGAACTCTATCATAGGTCGAATCTTGCCCCCGGGCGCTGCGGCGGCAAACTAAATCTGGTCAGGTCATAGGATGTCATTTCGGATACTGGTCACCGGCTCTTCGGGCTTTATCGGCTCGGCCGTCAGTTCCGCGTTGGTGGCAGCCGGCCACACTGTTCGGGCGGCCTCGCGCAAACCGAACAGAAACCCAAGCCGGGACGGTCTCGAATGGGTGGAATTGCCCGATCTCGAAAAGGAGGTCGACTGGGCGCCGCTGCTTGAGGGCATGGATATCGTCGTGCATCTTGCCGCCATCGCCCATCGCAGCCATACCGACAGCGGCGACTATGCGCGCGCCAATCGTGTCGCGACGGCGAGCTTGGCGCAGGCCTGCCGCCGCCAGGCGATCAGCCGCTTGATCTTCATGTCGTCGATCGGCGCGCAGGCCGGCTCGGCGGCCGACCATGTCGTCACCGAACTCGACGAACCCTGGCCGATCACCGCCTATGACCGGGCCAAGCTCGCGGCCGAGGAGGAAATCCGCCGCTCGGGCGTACCCTTTACCATCCTGAGGCCCGTGATCGTCTACGGTCCGGGGGCCAAGGCCAATATTGCCTTGATCATGCGCATTGCGGCGCTACCCCTGCCGCTTCCGTTTGGCGCCTTCACCAATCAACGCTCGCTGCTTTCGATCGATAATCTGGTGCAGGCGATCACCATATGCCTCGACAGCCCGACGACGCTGAATCAGACTTTTATCGCCTGCGATCGCGAGCCGATTACGTTGGCCGAAATGCTCGCCACGATGCGCGAAGCGGCTGGGCGACCGCCGCGGCTTATTCCGGTTCCACCGCTGGCGGTCAGGGCGATGGTCATCGCCGCGGGGCGGCACGCGCTTTGGGACCGGATCGGCCGGGAACTTGTGGCAAGCTCGGCCAGTCTTCAGAAAGCGGGCTGGTCGCCTCAAGTTGAGACCAAAGCCGGTATACGCGCTATGGTGAGGGCCACGATTGACGCTCATCGGAGCAATTGAAAGATGAAGCGTGCCTTCGACGTCTCGGCTTGCGCCCTGTTCCTGCTGTTCTTCTGGCCGATACTTCTGATCGTCATCACCGCCATCCGGCTGCAGAGCCCGGGCCCGGCGATCTTCAAGCAAGTCCGGGTCGGAAAAGACGGGCGTCCGTTTACCTGTTACAAGTTGCGGACGATGTATTCGGGAACCGCGAACCTGCCGACGCACGAGGTGCAGGCGTCATCGGTCACCGTGCTCGGCGACCATCTTCGCCGCTTCAAGATCGACGAACTCCCGCAGCTCTACAACGTGCTGTCCGGCGACATGAGCCTGGTCGGTCCGAGGCCATGCCTGCCGTCCCAGACCGAGCTTGTCGAGGCGCGGCGCCAGCTGGGCGTTCTTGCAGTGCGGCCCGGCATCACCGGACTGGCGCAGGTCAGCGGTATCGATATGTCGGACGCCAATCGCCTCGCCAAAGTCGATGCGCAATATGTCCGGTCACAAAGTTTCTCGGGGGATTTGAAGCTGATCTGGGCCACCCTGCGCGGCCGGGGCGTCGGCATCGATCAGGTTGTCCGCCATAGCACGTAAGCGGTACTATAACACCCAGTGCTGCCTTCGAAATCGCTGGGATCAAATACCCGGCGGATATCGTGGCAACCATGCAGCCATCGCCGTCACGGCGGCGCGGGCCCAAGGCCAACGTCGCGATTGACAAACTGACGCGGCTCGGACGCCATGCCGCGCTGATATACCGTCGCGGATTTCGGCTATGGTGGCGGCAAGGGCCGGGGACTCGGCTCAATGATCAATCCGATCAGGGGAGAACGTTCATGTTCATTCGAAATCAAATGGTCTTGCGGCTGGCTGCAGGCGTCGCGTTCGTGGCGGCGTCCGCCGGCGCGCAGGCGCAGGAGGTGGTGAAGATCGGCCTGATCCTGCCCATGACCGGCGGCCAGGCCTCGACCGGCAAGCAGATCGACAACGCGGTCAAGCTCTACATGCAGCAGAAAGGCGATACCGTCGCCGGCAGGAAGATCGAGATCATCCTGAAGGATGACGGTGCTGTCCCCGACAATACCAAGCGTCTCGCGCAGGAACTGATCGTCAACGACAAGGTCGCCATTATCGCCGGCTTCGGCGTTACGCCGGCGGCACTGGCCGCAGCGCCGCTGGCGACCCAGGCCAAGGTGCCTGAGATCGTGATGGCGGCGGGCACCTCGATCATCACCGAGCGCTCGCCCTATATCGTGCGCACCTCGTTCACGTTGGCGCAGTCGTCCACCATCATCGGCGACTGGGCCGTCAAGAACGGCATCAAGAAGGTCGCGACACTGACCTCCGATTTTGCGCCCGGCAACGACGCGCTGCTGTTCTTCAAGGAGCATTTTACCGCCGGCGGCGGCGAGATCGTCGAGGAGGTCAAGGTGCCCCTGGCCAATCCCGACTTCGCGCCGTTCCTGCAGCGCATGAAGGATTCCAAGCCCGACGCCATGTTCGTGTTCGTGCCGGCGGGGCAGGGCGGCAGCTTCATGAAGCAATATGCCGAGCGCGGGCTCGACAAGGCTGGCATCAAGGTGATCGGCCCCGGCGACGT
>NZ_DASYMN010000110.1:0-10510 GCF_036009065.1 Bradyrhizobium sp.
GATCCTCGCAACCGACCCCGACCGCGAGGGCGAGGCGATTTCCTGGCACGTGCTGGAAGTGATGAAACAGAAGCGCGCGCTGAAGGATCACAAGATCGAGCGCGTGGTGTTCAACGCCATCACCAAGCAGGCGGTGACCGAAGCGATGAAGAACCCGCGCCAGATCGACGGCGCGCTGGTCGACGCCTATATGGCGCGCCGCGCGCTGGACTATCTGGTGGGTTTTACGCTCTCTCCGGTGCTGTGGCGCAAACTGCCGGGCGCCCGCTCGGCGGGACGCGTGCAGTCGGTGGCGCTGCGTCTAGTCTGCGACCGCGAACTGGAGATCGAAAAATTCATCCCGCGCGAATACTGGTCGCTGGTCGCCACGCTGACCACGCCGCGCGGCGACGCCTTCGAGGCGCGGCTGGTCGGCGCCGACGGCAAGAAGATCCAGCGCCTCGATATCGGCACCGGCGCCGAGGCGGAAGATTTCAGGAAGGCCATTGAAGCCGCGAACTTCACGGTCTCGACGGTCGAGGCAAAACCGGCGCGCAGGAATCCCCAGGCGCCCTTCACCACCTCGACGCTGCAGCAGGAAGCCAGCCGCAAGCTGGGCTTTGCGCCCGCGCATACCATGCGGATCGCGCAGCGGCTCTACGAGGGCATCGATATCGGCGGCGAGACCACCGGCCTCATCACCTACATGCGAACCGACGGCGTCCAGATCGACAATTCGGCGATCACCCAAGCGCGCAAGGTGATCGGCGAGGACTACGGCAATGCCTATGTGCCGGAGGCGCCGCGTCAGTATCAGACCAAGGCCAAGAACGCACAGGAAGCGCATGAAGCGATCCGGCCGACCGACCTGTCGCGCCGCCCCGCCGAGATGCGCCGCCGGCTGGATAACGATCAGGCGCGGCTCTATGAGCTGATCTGGATCCGCACCATCGCCAGCCAGATGGAATCCGCCGAACTGGAGCGCACCACCGTCGATATCGCCGCCAAGGCCGGATCGCGCATGCTGGAGCTGCGCGCCACCGGCCAAGTGATCAAATTCGACGGTTTTCTGGCGCTCTACCAGGAGGGCCGCGACGACGATGGCGACGACGAGGACAGCCGCCGCCTCCCCGCCATGAGCGAGGGCGAAGCGCTGAAACGCCGGGATCTCGCCGTCACCCAGCACTTTACGGAGCCGCCGCCGCGTTTCTCGGAGGCATCGCTTGTGAAGCGCATGGAAGAACTCGGCATCGGACGGCCCTCAACCTATGCCTCGATCCTTCAAGTCTTGAAAGATCGCGGCTACGTAAAACTCGAGAAAAAACGGCTGCATGGCGAAGACAAGGGCCGCGTCGTCGTCGCGTTCCTGGAGAACTTTTTCGCGCGCTATGTGGAATACGATTTCACCGCCAATCTCGAGGAGCAGCTCGACCGCATCTCCAACAATGAAATCTCCTGGCAGCAGGTGCTCAGGGATTTCTGGACCGATTTCATCGGCGCCGTCGACGAGATCAAGGATTTGAAAATCTCGCAGGTGCTGGATGTGCTCGACGAGATGCTGGGGCCGCACATCTATGCGCCGCGCGAGGATGGCGGCGATCCAAGGCAGTGCCCGAGCTGCGGCACCGGCAAGCTCAACCTCAAGGCCGGTAAGTTCGGCGCCTTTGTCGGCTGCAGCAATTATCCGGAATGCCGTTACACCCGTCCGCTCGCCGCCGACGGCGAAGCCACCGGCGACCGCATTCTCGGCAACGATCCGGTATCCGGCCTTGAAGTCGCAGTGAAGGCCGGCCGCTTCGGCCCCTACATCCAGCTCGGCGAGCCGAAGGATTACGCCGAGGGCGAAAAGCCGAAGCGCGCCGGGATTCCGAAAGGCACCTCGCCTGCCGACATGGAGCTTGAGCTGGCGCTGCAACTCCTGTCATTGCCGCGCGAGGTGGGAAAACATCCGGAAGATGGCGAGCCGATCAAGGCCGGCATCGGCCGTTTCGGGCCCTATGTGCAGCACGGCAAGACCTATGCGAGCCTGGAGGCCGGCGACGAGGTGTTCACCATCGGGCTCAACCGCGCGGTGACGCTGATCGCCGATCGAATCGCGAAAGGCCCGAGCAAGCGCCGGTTTGGCGCCGATCCCGGCAAGCCGCTGGGCGAGCATCCGACGTTGGGCGCCGTCGCAGTCAAGGGCGGACGCTACGGCGCTTACGTCACCGCCGGCGGCGTCAACGCCACCATTCCCAGCGACAAGACCCAGGAGACCATCACGCTGGAAGAAGCCATTTTGCTGATCGACGAGCGCGCCGCAAAAGGCGGCGGCAAGCCGAAACGGGGTGCGAAGAAAGCGCCGGCGAAGAAGGCTTCGGCAAAAGCCGCTGCGGATGCAACCGCGCCGAAACCAGCCAAGAAGGCCCTGGCAAAGAAATCCGTGGCAAAACCGAAATCCGATGCGGCCAGCAAAGCGCGTGCGCCGGTGACGGCGACCGCCAAGACGTCGCCGACCAAACCGGCAAAGCCGGTCGCCAAGACGAACCCCGGCAAGGCGAGCGGATAAGAGTTGGCCAAACAGCGCGAGCAGAGCTTTCCGAGCCGGGAGACCATCCTCGCATTCGTCCGCGCGCATCCCGGAAAGGTCGGAACCCGGGAGATCGCGCGCGAGTTCGGGTTGAAGAATGCCGATCGGGTCGAGTTGAAACGCATCCTGCGCGAGCTGGCAGACGAAGGCAGTATCGCCAAGCAGGGCAAGAAAATCCACGAGCCGGCGGCGCTGCCGCCCACCGTGATGGCCGATATCACCGGCCGCGACAGCGACGGCGAATTGATCGCCACCCCAACCGAGTGGGATGAGGAACAGAGCGGCGCGCCGCCGAAAATCCGCATCCATGTCCCGCGCCGCCCGCAGCCGGGCACCGCGGCAGGCGTCGGCGACCGCGCGCTGCTCCGCGTCGAGAAACCCGATGCCGAAGGCGGCGCTTACAGCGGCCGCGTCATCAAGGTGGTCGATCACGCCAAGACCCGCGTGCTCGGAATCTTTCGCAGCGTACCCGGCGGCGGCGGACGGCTGGTGCCGGTGGACAAGAAACAGGCCGGCCGCGAGTTGAATATCGCCAAGGCCGACTCCGGCGGCGCCGAGGACGGCGATCTCGTCAGCGTCGATCTGGTGCGCTCGCGCGGTTTTGGACTGGCATCGGGCAAGGTGAAAGAGCGGCTCGGCTCGCTGGCGAGCGAAAAGGCCGTCAGCCTGATTGCGATCCATGCCCACGAAATTCCGCAGGCGTTTTCGCCGGCCGCCTTGCGCGAAGCCGAGCAGGCAAAACCCGCAACCCTTGCTGGCCGCGAGGACTGGCGCGATGTGCCGCTGGTGACCATCGATCCACCCGATGCAAAAGATCACGACGACGCGGTGCATGCGGAAGCAGATCCCGATCCCAACAACAAGGGCGGCACCATCCTCAACGTCGCCATCGCCGACGTCGCGTTCTATGTGCGGCCGGGTTCGGCGCTGGACCGCGACGCGCTGACGCGAGGCAATTCGGTTTACTTCCCCGACCGCGTGGTGCCGATGCTGCCGGAGCGTATTTCCAACGATCTGTGCTCGCTGGTGCCGGGGGAGCCGCGCGGCGCGCTGGCGGTGCGGATGGTCATCGGCGCCGACGGACGCAAACGCTCGCACTCCTTTCATCGCATCCTGATGCGCTCGGCGGCGAAGCTGAGCTACGCGCAGGCGCAGGCCGCCATCGATGGCCGGCCCGATGACACCACCGGCCCCCTGCTCGCTTCCGTGCTGAAGCCGCTCTACGCGGCCTACGCCACGGTGAAACTGGCGCGCGACGAGCGCGATCCGCTCGACCTCGATCTGCCGGAACGCAAAATCCTGCTCAAGCCCGACGGCACCGTTGATCGCGTGGTCGTGCCGGAGCGGCTCGACGCGCACAAATTGATCGAGGAATTCATGATCCTTGCCAATGTCGCCGCGGCCGAAATGCTTGAAAGGAAGGCGCTGCCGCTTATCTACAGGGTGCACGATGAACCGACGCTGGAGAAGGTTCACAACTTGCAGGAATTTCTCAAAACCCTCGATCTGCCGTTCGCCAAAAGCGGCGCATTGCGCCCGGCGCTGTTCAACCGCGTGCTGGCGCAGGTCAAGGGCCACGATTCCGAACTGCTGGTGAACGAAGTGGTGTTGCGCTCGCAGGCCCAGGCAGAATATTCCGCCGAGAATTACGGCCATTTCGGCCTGAACCTAAGGCGCTACGCGCATTTCACTTCGCCGATCAGGCGATACGCCGACCTCGTCGTGCACCGCGCGCTGATCCGCGCCCTCGGACTTGGCGAAGGCGCATTGCCGCAGACCGAGACGGTGGAGACGCTCAGCGAAGTCGCGGCGCAAATTTCCGTCACCGAGCGCCGCGCCATGAAGGCCGAGCGCGAAACCGCCGACCGGCTGATCGCGCATTTCCTCGCCGACCGCATCGGGTCGACCTTTCAGGGCCGGATTTCCGGCGTCACCCGCGCCGGACTGTTTGTGAAACTGACCGACACCGGCGCCGACGGGCTGATCCCGATCCGCACGCTGGGATCAGAATATTTCAATTACGACGAGGCGCGCCATGCGCTGGTCGGCTCGCGCAGCGGTGCCATGCACCGGCTGGGGGACGTGGTCGATGTACGTCTGGTAGAAGCAGCCCCGGTGGCGGGCGCGTTGCGGTTTGAACTGCTGTCGGAAGGCCGCGTCGCGACCCGCGGACGCAGGCGCGAGCAGCCGCGCGGCGATGGCGCGAAAGCTCAACCCAATCCGCAGGCAAAAGCTCATCCGGGCCGCAGCCCGCGCAAGAAAGACCGCAAGGCCGGCAAGGCCAAGAACAAGGGCAAGCCCGGCAAATCGAAGAAAGGCCAGTCATGGAAAACGTGAACGAGCCGACCAAAGTCTGGACCCGGGATTCCGCGCCGGCGGAAAAGCGCGATGTGTGGACTGCGCTGAAGCGCGGGCTGCGCGGTCGTTGCCCGCGTTGCGGCCAGGGAAAACTGTTTCGCGCCTTCCTGAAGGTGGACGATCATTGCGCGGTATGCGGGCTCGATTATACCCCGCATCGCGCCGACGACCTGCCGGCCTATCTGGTGATCGTCATCGTCGGCCACATCGTGGTGCCGATGATTCTGTGGATCGAGACGGATTATTCACCCTCGGTGCCGTTGCAGCTATCGATCTATCTGCCGCTGACGCTGATCCTGTCGCTGGTGCTGCTGCAGCCGGTGAAGGGTGCGGTGGTCGGCGTGCAGTGGGCATTGCGCATGCACGGATTTGACGAGAAGAATCCCGAAGGCCAATAAACCCCGATGCGTCATGCGCGGGCTTGACCCGCGCATCCATCTTCTTCGCAAAAAGTTTTTTCAAGAGGATGGATTGCCGGGTCAAGCCCGGCAATGACGCAAGAAAAACATGTAGGGCGCGACTGAAATGAGCGAAGCGGCAAGCGTCGTCAAAGAAGAGAAAGAGGCCGATCATCACCCCTATCGCCGGCCGGTGGATGCCGCCACGCTGATCCTGATCGATCGCAGCGGCGCGACGCCGAAGGTTCTGGTCGGCAAGCGCCACGACAAGGTGGTGTTCATGCCCGGAAAATTCGTATTTCCAGGCGGCCGTGTCGACCCGTCGGACAACCGCATTCCCGTTGCTGCGCCGATTCCGCAAGAACTTGAAGCTAACCTGCTTATGGGCAGTCCCCGGATTGCGCGGTCGCGCGCGCGCGCGCTGGCGATCGCCGCCATTCGTGAGGCCTGCGAAGAAACCGGACTTTGCCTCGGCGCCAAGAGCAACGGCGCTGCGCCGAAACTCGACGGCGTGTGGAAACCTTTCAGCGACGCCGGCCTGCTGCCGGATCCGTCCAGCCTGTTCCTGATCGCGCGCGCGATCACGCCGCCCGGCCGCGTGCGGCGGTTCGATACGCGGTTTTTCACTGCGGACGCATCGGCCATCACCCATCATGTGCCGGGCGTCATTCACCCCGATGCCGAGCTGGTGGAACTGGTGTGGTTCGAGATCGGCTCCAAACCGCTGGCCGACCTGCACAACATGACCAGGAATGTTCTGGATGAACTGGAAAAGCGCCTCGCCGCCGGGGCGCTCAGCCACGACGCGGCGGTGCCGTTCTTCCATTTCTACGGCGGCAAGATGCACAGGGATGTGCTGGGCAGGGCATGAACATAACCTCATCCTGAGGAGCGGCGCCTTCGCCGCGTCTCGAAGGATGAGGAGTGCTCATCCTCATGGTTCGAGACGGCGCAAGCGCGCCTCCTCACCAAGAGGCGAAGGGATTGGAGCAATGACAAAACGTCAATTGAAGCTCGGCGCGTTCATGCGGCCGGTCAGCATTCACACCGGCGCGTGGCGTTATCCCGGCGCCTGGCCGGACGCCAATTTCAATTTCGCGCACATCAAGCAACTGATCTGCAAACTCGAAGCCGGAAAGTTCGACGCCTTCTTCCTGGCCGACCACCTGGCCGTACTGAACATGCCGGTCAATGCGCTGAAGCGCAGCCACACCGTCACCTCGTTCGAGCCGTTCACGCTGCTCTCGGCGCTGGCCGGCTTGACCGAACATATCGGGCTGATCGCGACCGGCTCGACCACCTTCGACGCGCCCTACCACGTCGCCCGCCGTTTTGCCTCGCTCGATCACATCAGCGGCGGACGCGCGGGCTGGAACATCGTCACCACTTCCAATCCGGATGCGGCGCTGAATTTCGGGCTGGAAGACCACATGGAGCATGCCGAGCGCTACAAGCGCGCCCGGGAGTTCTACGACGTGGTCACCGGCTTGTGGGATTCATTCGCCGACGACGCTTTTGTGCGCGACGTCGAGAGCGGCCTCTATTTCGATCCGGAAAAGATGCATGTGCTCAATCACAAGGGAAAATATCTCTCGGTACGCGGACCGCTCAACATCGCCCGCCCGGTGCAAGGCTGGCCGGTGATCGTCCAGGCCGGCGCCTCCGAGGACGGCAGGCAGCTCGCCGCCGAGACCGCGGAGGCGGTGTTCACCGGCGGCGGTCCGCTCGCCGACGGCCAAAAACTCTATGCCGACATCAAGGGCCGCATGGACAGGCTCGGCCGCAACCGCGAGCACCTGAAAATCCTGCCGGGCGCTTTTGTCGTGGTCGGCGACAGCGTCGATGAAGCCCAGGAGAAGCGCGCGCTGCTCGACAGCATGGTGCATTACGACAGCGCCATCGCCTCGCTTTCGGTGCAATTAGGCACCGATGTGTCGGGCTTCGATCCCGATGGGCAGCTGCCGCCGATCCCCGAGACCAACGCCAGCAAGAGCGGCCGGCAGCGGCTGGTCGATGCCGCCGCGCGTGGCAAGCTGACGGTGCGCCAGCTCGCCGAGCGCGTCGGCGGCTATGGCGGGCTGTCGTTTGTCGGCACGCCGCAGACCATCGCCGATCAGATGGAGGAATGGCTGACCACGGAAGGCTGCGACGGGTTCAACATCATGTTCCCCTATCTGCCGGCCGGGCTCGACGATTTCGTCGATCGCGTGGTGCCGGAACTGCAGAAACGCGGTATTTTCCGGCGTGAATACGAGGGAAAAACATTGCGGGAAAATCTCGGCCTGCCGCGGCCGATAAACCGGTTTTTCGAGGCCTAAATCCGAGGTTATCGATCCTAAAACCTTGACTTTGGGGCGTTCGAAGCTAGGTTGCGGCCCAAATGCTGGCCAGTTTGTCTGGCAGGCTTTGTTTTCCGGACATCAGGGGTTTTAAGCCATGGCCAAAGCGGTCACCATCAAGGTCAAGCTCGTCTCTACCGCGGACACCGGCTTCTACTACGTCGCCAAGAAGAACTCGCGCACCATGACCGACAAGCTGGTCAAGAAGAAGTACGACCCGGTCGCGCGCAAGCACGTCGAGTTCAAGGAATCCAAGATCAAGTAGTCGCCGGGCGCTTGGCGGGATTTGAGCGGGGCCTTCGGCCCCGTTTTTGTTTTTGCAACCCTCGTGTCCCGGGCGCGATGCAGCGCGTAGCTCTTCGCGAAGCGCTGCTTCGCAGAACCGGGACCCCGGTTTCCTCGAGCAGCAAGTAACCGGGGCCCCGGCTCTGCACCGCTCCGCAAGAGCTACGCGCTGCGCTGCGTCCGGGGCACGAAAGTCTGTTCGAGGCTGCTGTTCACGAACTTGTGAATGTATGCCTATCCAACACCCCAAAACCTGGTTTATCCTGCTCGCGTCCTGTCCGGTGAGGGGGGCGCTTTCTAGAAGCGATCCTTCAGCGGGCAGAGCGAAAGCTGGCCGGACCGGGGCGCCCCGGAACGGTCGACAGGCCGGTGGTCAAGGTGGAGCGCCGGGAGGCGCTGCGCCCTACGTCACTGGGCGCGCGCGGTGCCTTGCCGCGCGAGGTGGGTACGTCAATCCCGCCTCTAAGGGTGCCCGTTGGTGCCCTGGCGCCTCCCGCCGCTCCACCCCTCGCTTGGGTTCGCGAGGGACTGGCAAACCTCGGACGCACTGCGCCGCGAGAACGCAGAAGTGTGGCTGTTTGAAACTTGAAAAAGAACTTAAGCAAGACGCCGCAACATACTCGGCGTCGTACGCGGGCTTGACCCGCGTATCCATCACGCTTTGCAAGAGTCTTGCGAGGAAGCAGGGATTGCCGGGTCAAGCCCGGCAATGACGGACTACGCCGCGGTCGCCACCACGCGGTTGCGGCCGTCGTGCTTGGCGCGGTAGAGCGCGGTGTCGGCACGCTTGAGCACGTCGGCGATGGCTTCGCCCTTGCGCTCCAGGATCGACAGCCCGATCGAGATCGTCACCTCGATGCGCCTGGCGCCTTTGTTGACCGCGAAGGGTTCGCCGGCGATGGAGCGCCGCAGCCGCTCGGCCACCATGCCGGCGACGTGCAGGTCGGTTTCCGGCATCACGATGACGAATTCCTCGCCGCCGTAGCGGCAGGCCAGATCGATGCCGCGGATCGACTTGCGGACCCGCACCGCAAATTCGCGCAGCACATCGTCGCCGGCGTCGTGGCCGTAATTGTCGTTGATCGCCTTGAAAAAATCGATGTCGAGCATCATCAGCGCCAGCGGCTTGCCCCGGGACGAGGCCTGTTCGGCGAGCGTTCCCAAGTGGCTTTCCATGTAGCGGCGGTTATGCAGCCCGGTGAGCCCGTCGGTGATCGCGGCCTCGATCGAGTGCTGCACATTGTCGCGCAGATGATCGGTGTAACGCCGCCGGCGAATCTGGGTGCGCGCGCGGGCCAACAATTCGTTCTTGTCTACCGGGCGCAGCAGATAGTCGTTGACCCCGATCTCAAGCCCGCGCAGCAGCCGGGTGTTGTTGTCGGCGTCGGCAATGGCCAATATCGGCACCTGCCGGGTGCGCTCGAGCGAGCGCGCCTGGCTGCACAGCCGCAAGCCGTCGTAATCCTGCAGGCCGAGCGAGACGATCAAAAGGTCGTAATTGCCCTCGGCGGCGTGAAACAGCGCTTCCGCCGGATTGCACTCGACGTCGACGGTATGTTCGGCTGACAGCACCGGCGCCAGCCGCTCATAGGAGGATGGCCGGTCGTCGACCAGCAGGATGCGGCCGCCCTTGCCGACGTCGGCAACCGCGCTATGCTCGGGCGCCTGCACGCCGATTTCGAGCGAGGTGATCGCGCGCATGCGCAGCTCGTCGGTCATCATCTTCAGCCGGGTCAGCGAGCGCACCCGGGCGATCAGCACCACGTCCGACACCGGTTTGGTCAGAAAATCATCGGCGCCGGCCTCCAGCCCGCGCACGCGGTCGGCGGGACTGTCCAGCGCGGTCACCATCACCACCGGGATGAAATGCGTCGCAGGATTGGCCTTCAGCCGCCGGCAGACTTCAAAACCGTCCATGTCCGGCATCATCACGTCGAGCAGGATGATGTCGCATTCGGCGCGCGCGCAGATCGCCAGCGCCTCGGCGCCGTTGGACGCGGTCAGCACGTCGAAATATTCGGCCGACAGCCGCGCTTCCAAGAGCTTCACATTGGCGGCAATATCGTCGACGACCAGGATACGCGCGGACATCAAAACCACTCCTAACCGATAAAACGCCGAACCGTTTCAATGAATTTGCCGACCGATATCGGCTTGGAAAGATACGCCTCGCAGCCGCCCTCGCGGATGCGCTCCTCGTCGCCCTTCATCGCAAACGCCGTCACCGCGACCACCGGGATGGCGCGCAGCTCCGGATCGTCCTTGATCCAGCGGGTCACTTCAAGGCCGGAGACCTGCGGCAGCTGGATATCCATCAGGATCAGGTCGGGCCGAAGTTTTCGCACGAGATCGAGCGCCTCAAAGCCGTTGCTGGTGCCTGAGGTCTGGTAGCCATGGGCTTCCAGGAGATCGCGAAAGAGCTTCATATTGAGCTCGTTGTCCTCCACGATCAGGACGGTTTTTGCCATCCCGCCCCTCCCGTCAGCCGGTTCCGGCAGCCCGATGCAGCCGCGCCGTCGAATGCGCTCGACGGCGAATTCAAATTAGCGCCAGATTCGCTCTAACCTGTTAAGCCCGAGTGC
>NZ_DASYMN010000111.1:0-2378 GCF_036009065.1 Bradyrhizobium sp.
CAACTACCGTCCGCAGTTCTACTTCCGCACCACCGACGTGACCGGGGTGGTGCATCTGCCTGAGGGCACCGAGATGGTGATGCCGGGCGACAACATCGCCATGGAGGTGCACCTGATCGTGCCGATCGCGATGGAAGAGAAGCTGCGCTTCGCCATCCGCGAAGGCGGCCGCACGGTGGGTGCGGGCGTGGTGGCGAGCATTATCGAGTAAGAAACGATCCGTCGTCATGCCCGGCCTTGTGCCGGGCATCCACGACTTCCTTTTTAGACGTGGATGGCCGGGACATATACGCGAAGACGCGCTTCGCGCTTTAGCCCGGGCCATGACGGAACAGAAAGACACACGGCAATGAACGGCCAGAATATTCGCATTCGTCTCAAGGCGTTCGACCATCGAATCCTCGATTCGTCGACGCGTGAGATCGTGAACACGGCGAAACGGACCGGCGCACAGGTTCGCGGACCAATCCCGCTGCCGACGCGCATCGAGAAGTTCACCGTCAACCGTTCGCCGCATGTCGACAAGAAGAGCCGCGAGCAGTTCGAGATGCGCACGCACAAGCGCCTTCTCGACATTGTCGACCCGACACCGCAGACCGTCGATGCCTTGATGAAGCTCGATCTGGCCGCCGGCGTCGACGTTGAAATCAAGCTCTGATTTTTGGATCCCGTCCGCCGATAGCGGACAGAAAGAACAGGAAGCACGCCGATGCGCTCCGGAGTGATCGCACAAAAGGTCGGGATGACGCGGGTCTTTACGGAGACCGGTGAGCATGTCCCTGTGACCGTGCTGAAGCTGGGCAATTGCCAGGTGTTGGGTCACCGCACCAGCGAGAAGAACGGTTACGTCGCGCTGCAGCTGGGTTCAGGCACGCGCAAGACCGTCTATCTGCCCAAGGCCGAGCGCGGCCAGTTCGCCGTCGCCACGGTCGAGCCGAAGCGCAAGGTCACCGAATTCCGCGTCTCGGAAGACGCGCTGATCCCGGTCGGCGCTGAAATCCAGGCGGATCATTTCGTGGTCGGCCAGTTCGTCGACGTCACCGGCACCTCGGTCGGCAAGGGTTTTGCGGGCGGCATCAAGCGCTGGAATTTCGGCGGCTTGCGCGCCACCCACGGCGTCTCGGTCTCGCATCGCTCGATCGGTTCGACCGGCGGACGCCAGGATCCCGGCAAGACGTTCAAGAACAAGAAGATGCCCGGTCACATGGGCGTCGACCGCATCACCACGCTCAATCTGCGCGTGGTGCAGACCGACGTTGAGCGCGGCCTGATCCTGGTCGAGGGAGCCGTTCCCGGCTCCAAGGGCGGATGGATCGCGGTGCGCGATGCGGTGAAGAAGGCATTGCCGAAGGACGCACCGAAGCCGGGCAAGTTCAAGCTCGCGAATGGCGGCGGCGAAGAGGCTGCTGCTCCCACTGATGCGCCGGCCGCCGAGCAGGAGGGCGTGTGAGATGAAATTGAATATCACCACGCTTGAAGGCAAGGACGCCGGCTCGGTTGAGCTGTCGGACGAGATTTTCGGCCTCGAGCCGCGCAAGGATCTGATCCAGCGCTGCGTCAACTGGCAGCTCGCCAAGCGTCAGGCCGGCACCCACAAGACGCAGGGCCGCGCGGATGTCTGGCGCACCGGCAAGAAGATGTACAAGCAGAAGGGCACCGGCGGTGCGCGTCACGGCTCGGCCCGCGTTCCGCAGTTCCGCGGCGGTGGCCGTGCGTTCGGTCCGGTGGTCCGCTCCCACGCCTTCGCTCTGCCGAAGAAGGTTCGCGCGCTGGCGCTGCGCCATGCGCTCTCCGCCAAGGCCAAGGACGGCGGTCTGATCGTCATCGATCAGGCTGTGCTTGAGGCCGCCAAGACCAAGGCGCTGGTTGGCCACTTCTCGGGTCTGGGTCTTACCAGCGCGCTGATCATCGACGGCGCCGAGGTCCATAACGGTTTCGCCGCGGCGGCCCGCAACATTCCGAACATCGACGTGCTGCCGATCCAGGGCATCAACGTCTATGACATTCTGCGTCGCCAGAAGCTGGTGCTGACCAAGGCGGCGGTCGATGCGTTGGAGGCCCGCTTCAAATGAAGAACATCGATCCGCGCCATTACGACATCATCGTAGCGCCCGTCGTGACCGAAAAGGCGACGGTCGCCTCCGAGCACAACAAGGTTGTGTTCAAGGTGGCGAGCAAAGCCACCAAGCCGCAGATCAAGGAAGCCGTCGAAAAGCTGTTCGACGTCAAGGTGAAGCGCGTGAACACGCTGGTGCGCAAGGGCAAGACCAAGGTCTTCCGCGGCCAGTTCGGTTCCCAGTCGGATGTGAAGCGTGCGATCGTGACCCTCGAAGAGGGCCACCGCATCGACGTCACCACCGGGCTATAAGGCGATACGA
>NZ_DASYMN010000112.1:0-4978 GCF_036009065.1 Bradyrhizobium sp.
GGCACTGCGCGGCTCGCGCTGGCGATGGGATTTGTGGCATTCTGCCTCGATCTGTTCGGCGCCCGCAAGGCGCTGAACCTGCGGCGCATGCTGCGCGCGCTGGGCGTCAATATCCTGCTTCCTCTCGGGATTCTCGCGCTGACCACCGGGCTCGCCAGCCGGCAGACCCCTATCGCCGTCAACATCGCGCTGTCGCTAGTGATCGTCGCGGCGATCGGGCTTTTTCTCTATCGCATCGCATTCCAGCCGATCGCGCACACCTCGGTGCTGGTGCTGCTGATCGCCTCGGTCGGCTGCCACCTCGCGCTGCAGGGTTTTGGGCTGGTGTTCTTCGGCGCCGAGGGGCAGCGCGGCCCGACCATTTCCGATATGGCCTTCACCGTCGGCCAGTTGCGCTTCACCGGCCAGAACATCGCCGTCTATGCCATCACTATCACCTTCATCGTCGGGCTATGGCTGTTCTTCGGCTATACGCTGTACGGCAAGGCGCTGCGCGCCACCGCGGTCAACCGGCTCGGCGCGCGGCTTGTCGGCATCCGGACCTCGCTGTCGGGACAGCTGGCATTTCTGCTCGCTTCGGTGATCGGCGCGATTTCCGGAATTCTGATCGTCCCGATCACCACACTGTATTACGACACCGGATTCCTGATCGGTCTGAAAGGTTTTATTGCCGCGATCATCGGCGGCCTCGTCAGCTATCCGCTCACCGCCGTCGCCGCATTGGTGGTCGGGTCGGTCGAAGCGTTCTCCTCGTTTTATGCCAGCAATTACAAGGAAGTCATCGTCTTCACGCTGATCCTTCCGGTTCTCGTGCTGCGGTCGCTGGCGGCGCCCGCGGTCGAAGAGGAAAAGGACTGAGCGATGCCGCAGCGCCTCCCGGTCTTCATCTTCGCAGCTGTGATGGCGGCGATTCCGTTCATCCCGGGCATGCCGCCGTTCTGGATCGTGCTGCTGGACAATATCGGCCTTGCCGCGCTGGTGGCGATGGGGCTGGTGCTGCTGACCGGCGTCGGCGGCCTCACCTCATTCGGCCAGGCGGCGTTTTGCGGGTTTGGCGCCTACACCACGGCGGTGCTGACCACCGCCTACGGCGTATCGCCATGGCTGACGCTGCCGCTGGCGCTGCTGGTCAGCGGCGCCGCCGCGGTGCTGCTCGGCATCGTCACGGTGCGGCTGTCGGGGCATTACCTGCCGCTCGGCACCATCGCCTGGGGCATTGCGCTGTTCTATCTGTTCAGCAAGCTGGAATTTCTCGGCCGCAACGACGGCATCTCGGCGATTCCGCCGCTGGCGATCGGGCCGCTCAAAATGCTCGATCCCGGCACCATCTATTTTGTGATCTGGATCGCGGTGATTGTTTGCGCGGTGCTCTCGATGAATCTGCTGGACTCCCGCACCGGCCGCGCCATCCGCGCGCTCAGACGCGGCCATGTCGCCGCCGAAGCCTTCGGCGTGCAGACGCCGCGTGCAAAATTGCTGGTCTTCATCTACGCCGCGGTGCTGGCGGGATTGTCCGGCTGGCTCTATGCGCATTTCCAGCGCGCCGCCAATCCGACGCCGTTCGGTCCGCAGGCGGGAATCGAATACCTGTTCATCGCCGTGGTCGGCGGCGCCGGCTATGTCTGGGGCGCCGTGCTCGGCGCCGCCATTGTCGTGGTGCTCAAGGAAATCCTGCAAAGCTATCTGCCGCTTGTTTTCGGCGGCCAGGGCCAGCTCGAGATCATCGTGTTCGGCATCATGCTGGTGGTGCTGCTGCAACTGGCGCCAACGGGCGTCTGGCCCTGGCTGATGTCGCTGCTGCCGTTCGAGTCGGGCCGCAGGCGGCCGGATACGAGGGTGGCGCCGCTCGCGCATATCCGGCCGAACCTGGAGTCCGGCACGCTGCTGCAAATCGACAATGCGCGAAAACAATTCGGCGGCGTCATCGCCGTCAACAATGTCTCCTTCGACGTTCGGGCGCGCGAGATCGTCGCTCTGATCGGGCCGAACGGCGCGGGAAAAAGCACCACATTCAACCTGGTCACCGGGGTGCTCACTTCATCGGGCGGCACCATCTCCTTGCTGGGCAAGAACATCGACAACGCGCCGCCGCAGGAGGTGGTAAGACTCGGCGTTTCCAGAACCTTCCAGCACGTCAAGCTGGTGCCCGATATGACTGTGCTGGAGAACGTCGCGATCGGCGCGCACTTGCGCGGCCATGCCGGCGCCATCGCCAGCATGCTGCGGCTGGACCGCGCCGATGAGGCCGGATTGCTCGCCGAAGCCGCGCGGCAGATCGAGCGCGTGGGCTTGGGCGAACAAATGAATCAGCTCGCGGGTTCGCTGTCGCTCGGCCAGCAGCGCATCGTCGAAATCGCGCGCGCGCTGTGCGTCGATCCGATCCTGTTGCTGCTCGACGAGCCGGCCGCCGGACTGCGGCACATGGAGAAGCAGCAACTCGCGGCGCTGCTGCGGCAATTGCGCGACGGCGGCATGTCGGTGCTGCTGGTGGAGCACGACATGGGTTTTGTGATGGATCTGGCCGACCGCATCGTGGTGCTCGATTTCGGCACCAAGATCGCGGAAGGCACGCCCGCCGCGATCAAGAGCAATCCCGAGGTGATAAAAGCCTATCTCGGAGCCGCGTCATGAGCGCGCTGCTACAGGTTTCCGATGCCCATGTCGCCTATGGCAAGGTCGAGGCGGTGCGCGCGGTATCGCTGCAAGTTCGCGACGACGAGATCGTCACCATCATCGGCGCCAACGGCGCCGGCAAGACCACGCTGCTCAATGCCATCATGGGCATCCTGCCGCTGCAGGGCGCCGCGGCCTTCGCGGACCAGGATATGGCGCAGCTCGAGATCGAAGACCGCGTTGCCGCGGGGCTGAGCCTCGTGCCCGAGCATCGCGAACTGTTTTCCACCATGAGCGTCGAGGACAACCTGCAGCTCGGCGCGTTCCGGATCGCCAAGGCGATTGCGGCAAATTCGTTCGAGCGGGTCTACACGCTGTTTCCGCGATTGAAGGAACGCCGCAGGCAACTGGCCGGAACGCTGTCCGGCGGCGAGCAGCAGATGCTGGCGATGGGCCGCGCGCTGATGGGCGCCCCGAAACTGTTGATGCTGGACGAGCCGAGCCTTGGCCTCGCGCCGATCATCGTCGCCGATATTTTCCGCACCATCGGCGAGTTGCGCGCCGCCGGCGTCTCGGTGCTGCTGGTCGAGCAGAACGCGCAGGCCGCGCTGCAGATCGCCGACCGCGCCTATGTCATGGAGCTCGGCGAATTTATTCTGGATGGACCCGCAGCGGATATCGCAGCCAACCAGCGCGTGGTCGCGAGCTACCTCGGCTTCCAGCACGAGGGAAAGAGCGGGATTTGAGGCTGCGGATGAACAATCACCCCTCCCCGCTCACTACGCGAGCGACCCTCCCCCTCCAGGGGAGGGTGTAGAGGGCGCTCTTCTATTTCTAATAACTGTCGAAGAGATCGCGTTTGCCTTACCCTCCCCTGGAGGGGGAGGGTCGTCGGGCATCGAACGTAGTGAGATGCGCGACGGGGTGGGGTGACAGCGTTGGAGGCAGATAAAGATGATCTCAACAGCCGTACGCCGCGCGACCGCAAAGAAGCTGCGCTCGAACACGACGCCCCACGAACATACCCTGTGGCGTGCGCTGAAGGAAATTCCCATCTCTGGCACGCACTTCCGCCGTCAGGCGCCGATCGGTCGGTATGTCGTCGATTTTTTCTGTCCCGCCGCTCACCTGATTATCGAACTCGACGGCGGACACCACAATGACGACGAGGCCGCGAAACGCGATCTTGAAAGGCAAATTTGGCTTGAGCGGGAAGGATATCGAGTCATCCGATTTTGGAATTCGGAGATCGCGGGCGATCTGAACGCGGTGCTCGAACGAATTTACGTTGAGCTTTATGGCTCACGCGAAGCTGAGATCGCACGATTTAAGCATCAGCGGCGATTGAAACGGACCGCTGTCACCCCACCCCGTTCGCCCGACGATGCTTGCGCATCGCCCGGCGAGCGACCCTCCCCCTTCAGGGGAGGGTAAGAAACCCTACTTCGCCGGAACGTATTTCCCGTCCTTCACCGTCAGGATGATGCGGGCGCGGTCGTCGAGGCCGTAGCGGTCCTTTTCGGTGAAGTTGTAGACGCCCTGGCTCGCTGCCAATTCCTTCTCGCTCATCAAGGCCTGACGGATCGCTTCGCGGAATTCAGGCGTTCCGGGCTTGGCTGTCTTCAACGCCACCGGCACGACGCGTTCGAGAATCTTGAACGCATCGTAGGAGTGGCCTGCGAACTGGCTGCGGCTGTTGGCGCCGTACTTGGCTTCATAGGCGGTGTTGAGCGCAAGGCCCGGTTTCTTGGTGAGCGCGCTGTCGGGCTGGCCTTCCGGATTCATCACCGGACCGGACGCCATGATCACGCCCTCGGCGGCGGGACCCGCGATGCGGATGAAGTCCATGCTGGCGGCGCCGTGGTTGTGGTAGATCAACCCCTTATAGCCGCGCGCGCGCAGTTCGGTCTGCGGCAATGCCGCAGCCGTGCCTGACCCGCCGACCAGGATCGCGTCGGGATTGGCGGCGATCAGCTTCAGCACCTGGCCCGTGACCGACGTATCCGGGCGCGCATAGCGCTCCTCACCGACAATCGTCAGGCCCAGCGGCACGCCCTGGGTCTTGAGATCGTTGATCCAGAGGTCGCCGTAGGAATCGGAGTAACCGATATAGCCGACGGTCTTGATGTTGTGCGTCTTCATGTGCTCGTACAGGCCCTTGCCCATCAGCGGCACCGGCTGCGGCATCGCCACCGACCATTTGGCGCGCTCCGGCGTAATCGGGAACGGCGCGAGGCTGAGATGCGGAACGCCGGCTTCGTTGGCGACCGTCGATACCGCGACGGTCGGCGGCGTGGTCGATGAGCCCATGATGACGTCGGCCTTGGATTCGGTGACGAAACGCCGCGCATTGGTGGTGGCCGCG
>NZ_DASYMN010000113.1:0-48061 GCF_036009065.1 Bradyrhizobium sp.
GATCGTCACGTCATGCTGCTCATGGATTTGCCCCGATGGATTCTCCGTCGCCGCTTCGAGCTTGGCGCAGAGGCCGTCCAGCGCCCGATGCGCCTCCTTGATCTGAAGATTGACCAGGCTTAGTCGCGCCGCCACCGCGCGGATATGTGCGCAGGCGGCTTCGGTGGTGCCCGGCGCGACGAACAGCGGTGTCTTCCGCAAGGTCTGCAGCACCGTCGCGGCGTCGAGGCGACGGATGCGATGGTCCTTGAGGATGCGCGTGATCGTCTTCTCGGACACCTTTGCGGCGGTGGCGGGTGTGGGCACCTTTTGCCAAAGCGCGAGGAACCAATCGTCCGCCACATCGTCGGTCAACTCGACGGCCTGCGGATAGTATCGCCACAGCTGCTGGCGGACCCGATTGGCCAGACGAACGCGCTCTTGTTGCAGTTCGTCGGCCATGCGCGACCACTCGCGCAACTCGATCACCAAGGGATCATCGACCACAAGCCGGCGGAAGGCCTGCCGATCGGTGCGCAGCGCGCTGCCGAGCACACGGGCGTCGCGGCTGTCATCCTTGGCCCCGGCGACCGTGAAGCGATCGCGGAAACGGTCGAGTTGCTTGGGATTGATGGCGAAGACCTGGAAGGCGTGATCGAGAAGCGTCTCGACGACCGGTCCGTGCGGGGTCTCGATCGCCACTGCGATCTGTCCCGGCTCGGCTTTGGTCTTCTCAAGCAGCCAATCGCGCAACTCCGTCAGCCCGGCTCCGCCATGCGCGAAGTCGCGCTCACTCACATGTCGTCCTTCGACATCAAGCAGGCAGACGCGGTGGCTCTGCGTTGCCCAGTCGATCCCGACGAACCATTGCACATCGTCGATCATTGTTGACCTCCTTGCTTAAGCGGGCCACCGCGATCCTGATCGATCCCTGTACCGGCGCTCTCGGCGCGACCTCCTACTGGATCTCGATCGCGGCCGCTCTGCCGGGGCGCTGGTCCTACGTCGGTACTCTCGGCACAGGTGGGCTAGGCTGCTCCCGGCAGATCGGCCCGCGCTACCAGTCTACACCGTTAGACCGGCGCCAAACATCAGGAAGGGTACAGGGTGGGTTAGCCGCGCCCCGCGCACGACAAGCTCAACGGATGACGGCGGAAGGCGTAACCCACCAACCACGAACGGGTGCGCGAAGCGGCGGATTACGCTTCCGCCTCGCTTGTTGACGCTGCGGTGGTCGTGGACGCTAATCCGCCCTACGGATTGGCGCAGGTTCATTGTCTGATCGACAGAAAGGCATCCCATGGAACTGAAGCTCCATCACGTGAACTATTCGACCAAGGACGTTGGCGCGGTCACGGAATTCTACCGGTCACTGTTCAACATGAAGCCGGTCCCAAGCTACCAGGACGCGCGAATCACGTCGCGAGGCTACGACGGCAAAGTCGAGTTTCTGACCGATGGCACGACCGAGTTTCACATCTCACCGCAGGATCTCGGCGTCGCATTCCGGACCAAACAGAGTCTCAATCCGGTCGATCGCGGTCACATCGCGTTTCGTACAGACGATATCGAGGCCTTCAAGGCCATGCTGAGAGACAAAAATATTCAATTCGCCGACTACGGCGTTTGGGCGATGGGTGGTTGGTATCAGATCTTCCTGCAGGATCCTGACGGCACCATCGTCGAAGTACACCAGACTGATTATAAGAAGCCTAGCGCATAGCCCGTAGGGTGGGTTAGGCGCGAAGCGCCGTAACCCACCACCGTGGTTGCAACTAGCGATAGCCCGGTGGGTTACGCGCTTTCAGCGCTACCCTCCTACCTGCTTTACCGGAGTTACACCATGCGTATCGGCTACCTCGGCCTTGGCAACATGGGTCAGCCAATGGCGGGCAAGTTGCTCGACACCGGGCACGAGCTCTGGCTTTATGACGTGCGCGAGGACGCCATGCGCCCACTTCTCGAGCGTCGGGCGCGGCGCGCGGCCTCGCTGAAGGAATTGGCGGACACCTGCGACACGGTCATTGTCGCGCTGCCGACGCTTGAAATTTTTTGGCGTGCGCTTTCCGGACCCGATGGCTTGCTCGCAGGCAAGGCCTTGAAGACGCTGGTCAACACCTGCACCGTCGGCGGGCGGTTCATCCGCGAGGTCGAGGCACAATGCGCAGCGACCGATGTCACCGTCATCGATATCCCGATCAGCGGCGGTGTCGCGGGAGCCAAGGCCGGCACGCTGGCCATGATGGTGTCCGGCAATCCGGCCAAGGTCGCCGAGTTGATGCCGGTGTTCCAGTCGTGGGGCAAGACGATCGTCGTTGCCGGCGACCGGCCGGGGTCCGCGCAGACCATGAAGCTCGCCAATAACATGCTCTGTGCCGTCGCCCTTGTCGCTACGTCGGAGGCAATGACGATGTCGGGCAAGGCCGGTATTCCGGACGACGCCATGCTGCAAATTCTCAACAATGGCACCGGCCGCAATTTTGCGACGATGCACATCTTCCCCGAAACGGTGCTGCCACGCAGTTTCGACTTTGGCGCGACCATCGAGATACTCATGAAGGATGTCGATCTCGCCATCGCGCAAGGCGAAGAACTCGGCGTTCCAATGTGGGTGAGCCAGGCGGTACGGCTCGTGCTAAAGCACGGCGTCTTTCAGGGTCGCGCACAGCAAGACATGTCACGCGTCGTCCAGATCATCGAGGACGGGACGCGCAAATAGTCAGCCGCAAGCTCGGGCAGAACCTCGAAAGGCAAGTCTGGTCGAACGTGCAACTCGACGATCTGGTTGAACTCTATCTTCTCGCCCTGGCGTGAGCCCCGGCGGGCGCATTCTATTTTGCCGAGAATGGCGAGAATTCGATGCGGCAGGTGTGCGAGGCGATCAATCGCAGGCTCGGCGTCAACGCCGGCACGGTGCCGATGTCGCTGGACGAAGCGTAACGCGAATGGGGCGAGGGCACGGCGCAGAATACCATGGGCTCCAATAGCCGGGTTCGCGCGGTCCGCGCCAGAGCAGAGCTTGGCTGGCGCCCGAGCAGGCCGTCGCTGATCGACGAAATCGTAAGCGGCTGCTACGCCGCATGCCTTGTTGCTTAAAGCAGTTCGTAGGATGGGTTGAGCGCAGCGAAACCCATCTTCTGATCCGCGGCAACGCGACGGGTTTCGCAAAGGCTCGACCATCCTGCGGACTACTGCGCGTCGCCAGGAAGCATTATCGTGGGTGGGCAAGGCCAACAGGTGCCGCGAATGCGCGCCCCATGATAAACTCCGCGCGCGCCGCCATTCGGCGCGAACACGTTCGATCAAAAAATGATGGGCACGGCGCCAAGGGCGCCTTTGCCCACCCTATCTGCTCAAGCATATTTTCGTCCGACGAGGACGCGGGCACCCTCCGGACCGACCTCTTCGTCATGCGGGTGGTCTTGCGCGACAGCGAAAATTTCTCCGGGACCGTATGTGACCCGCCGGTTGTCCTGAGTGACTGTGAAGCTGCCGGCCAGGACAAGTCCGCGGATCGCGAAATGATGGCCGTGATGCCCTTTTCCCGGTCGCGGCTGCAGGCTTTGCGTCTCAATTTCGGAGTAGCCGTCGGCCTTGAGATTTGCCTCGAAATCGCTGGTGTTCATTGCAATGCTCCATCGCAGGTTCGTCCATGATGCGCGATTGATCCAGGAAAATAAAGTTCGTAGGATGGCTTGAGCACGGCGAAACCCATCTTCTGGTCCGTGGCAAAGGATGGGTTTCGCAAAGGCTCAACCCATCCTACGGGCTGAACCGTCGGCGGCCCGGCACGCCAACCCGGACACGATACAGCGACGTCGACGCGGTGATGAAAAGGCTGCGATTGTCCGCATCGCCCCAGTCGAAATTTGCAGGCACCTCCGGCACCTTGATCACGCCGAGACAAGTAGCCGATGGGTCGAAGACGTGGATGCCGCCCGGCCCGCAGCAGTACACGTTCCCCTCGCTGTCGATCTTCATGCCATCGGGAGCGCCCGGACCTTCGCCGGTGGTTTCCGCCCAGACGCGGCCGCGATGCAGCGTCCCATCGGGCCGAACGTCGAATATGCGAATGTGACCTCGCTCGGTGTCGTTGACGAACAGGTGTTTCTCATCACGCGAGAAGCAAAGGCCGTTCGGCTGCCCAAAATCGTCGGCGAGAAGCTTCAATGCCTTGCTGTCGGGATCGAGCCTGTAGACGCCCCTAAACCTGAGTTCGGTCGGTCGCGGCACGCCGTAGAACTCGATCCGGCCATAGGTCGGGTCGGAGAAGTAGATCGAACCGTCCCGCTTCACCACGATATCGTTGGGACTGTTCAGCTCCTTGCCTTCATAGTGGCTGGCCAGCACCGTAATGCGTCCATCGGGCTCGGTGCGTGTCACGCGGCTTGTCGCGTGCTCACACGCGAGCAGCCTGCCTTCGCGATCCCAGGTCAGGCCGTTCGATTTGTTGCTCGGATTCCTGAACTCGACGACACCGCCATCCGCGGACCAGCGGCGTATCCGGTCCCCCGGCATGTCGCTGAACAGCAGATAGCTGCCCGCGGCATTCCACAACGGGCCTTCGGTAAACAGAAAGCCGGTGCCGAGCTGTTCGAATTCGACCGACGGGCCGACAACCGACCGGAACGCCGGATGACGAATTTCAACGCTCATGTTTTGGTCTTTCCCGCCGCTGCCGCCTTCTGAAGTTCGCTCACGCGTGCCGCGCCGACATACCAGTCGTCGGCGCCGACATCCTCGAACACCACCCAGATGGCTTCGCTCGGCAACTCAGCGACCTCACTGATGGCCGCGGTGACGCGCCGGGAGATTTCGTCCTTGCGCGCTTGCGAATGACCTTTGAGAATTCTGATGTTGACGAATGGCATGTGGACTTTCCTCCCTGTGATGTGTTGATCCTAAGCGAACCTCAAGTGACGGGTGGCGCAAGACCGAGCAGTTCCTCGCGCAACCCGGGATCGTCGCGCAATGCCGATGACGGTCCGGAAAAGCGCACGGCGCCTTTCTGCAGGACGTAAACCCGGTCAGCCAGGTCAAGGCAAAAATCCAGCGCCTGTTCGGCCATAAGAATCGTCAGTCCCTGACGCTTGAGGTTCGAGACCTGTTGCAGCAGGGATTCCACCACCAGCGGCGCCAGACCTTCCGACGGCTCATCCAGTAGCAGCAATTCGGGATTGCACATCAGTGTGCGGCCGATGGTCAGCATCTGCTGCTCGCCGCCCGAAAGAAAGCCGCTGCGGCGGCCGGCGAGCTGGCGCAGCTTCGGAAAGAAATCGAACACCGCCTCGATGGTCCATGGGCCCGGCCGTTGCGACGCCCGGCGCGCGACGTCGAGATTCTCGATCACCGTCAGGTCGGAAAACACGCGGCGATCTTCGGGAACGAACCCAATTCCTGCCCGCGCGATCTGAAAGGGCTGCCAAGGCGTGATGTCTCTTCCCTTCCACAACACCTGTCCTGAGGAAGCTGGTGTAAGTCCCATGATGGAGCGCATCGTCGTGGTCTTGCCGACGCCGTTACGGCCGAGCAGGCCGACGCATTCTCCCCGACCAACCTCGATGGACACGCCAAACAGCGCGCGCGAGTGGCCGTACGAGGCGTTGATGTCCCTGACATCGAGCAGCGCTGTCATTGCCGCCGCTCCCCGAGATAGACCCGCCGAACCTCGGGATTGCCGCGCACTTCCGTCGGCGATCCCGAGGCGATCAATCTCCCCTGATGCAGCACCGCGACCTTCTGCGCGATGGCGAAAACCACATCCATGTCGTGTTCGGTGAACAGCAGCGTCAGTTCCCGCTCAAGCGCGATTTGCCGAAGCAGCTCGATCGTAGCCCGTGTTTCGGAGGCCGACATGCCTGCGGTCGGCTCATCAAGCAGCAGCATCTTGGGATCGGCGGCAAGCGCGATGCCGAGTTCGAGCTGCTTCTGGTTTCCGTAAGACAGCGTTCCGCCAATCGTATTGGCCTGGCCATGCAGCCCAAGGGACCTTAGCAGAATGCGGGTTTCGTCGCTGAATATGCTGCGCGACTTCGCCCAGAAATTCGTGGCCGCGCCGCGATGCGCGATCAGGGCGGCCTGCACATTCTCGAACACGGTGAGTTTTGGGAAAATGTTGGCGTGCTGAAACGACCGGCCGACGCCCATTCGGCATATGGCGGGCGGCTGCGCGCCGGTGATGTCGTTATTGTCGAAACGCACGCGCCCCGTGTCGGGGCGGATGTGCCCCGTGATCAGGTTGAACAGCGTCGATTTGCCGGCGCCGTTCGGGCCGATCACGGCCGCGATCTGACGCCGCTCGACCGAGAAGCTGACATCCGCAATCGCGACAAATCCGCTGAAGGTCTTACGCAGGTGGCTCACCTCAAGCATCGGTCCGCTCCCGACGCCCGCCGGCGATGCCGGCAAGCGTTCCGAGAATGCCCGCCGGGAAAGCGTAGAGCAGCACGATGAGAACCAGCCCCAGCACCATCGGCCAGAATTCGGTGTATGAGGTGATCTGCTGGTTGAGCGCGGTCAGCGTGAACGCGCCCACCAGCGGCCCCCAGAATTGCCCCATGCCGCCGAGGATCACCATGATCA
Organism: Bradyrhizobium sp.; assembly: GCF_036009065.1. Classification (GTDB taxonomy): domain Bacteria; phylum Pseudomonadota; class Alphaproteobacteria; order Rhizobiales; family Xanthobacteraceae; genus Bradyrhizobium. The sequence continues at coordinate 6,562 of NZ_DASYMN010000113.1, forward strand.
GCACTTCGGCCGACTTCGACCAGTAGCCGAAATCCGGAAACACGCCGCGGTTGAAGATTCCGAACAGGGCCCCGGCCAGCCCGGCAAACACGCCGGCCACGACGAACGCCGCCAGTTCATAGCGGCGCACGTGAATGCCGATGAATTCGGCGCGCTCCGGATTTTCCCGGATTGTCGTCAGTATCCGCCCGAACGGAGATTCCGAAATCCGCCGCAGGATCAGAAAGCAGAGGCCGACCAGCACCAGCGTTACATAAAAATAGTGCTCGCCTACCCGCATGCCGCCGAGGCCCGGGATCCCCGCCATCCATGCGAGATCCGGATAAGGCACATTCGAAAGTCCCTGTTCGCCGCCCGTCACGTCGTTCCATTTGAAGCAGATCGCCCACACGATCTGCGCGAAGGCGAGGGTGAGCATCGCAAAATAGATCTTGGTCAGCCGGACGCAGAAGAAACCGAATGCGAGCGCGATCGCGCCGGCGACAATACCGGCCGCGGCGAATCCCAGGGCAAACGGCGCGCCGTGGTTCTTCATCAGGATGGCGCAGGTATAGGCGCCGGCCGCGAAGTACGCGGCGTGTCCGAAGGAGACCAGCCCGGTGGTTCCGAGCAGAAGGTTCAGGCTGGTCGCGAACAGCGCAAGAATGAGAATGTCGGTCGCGAGCGAGGTGTAGAAGCGCGAGGCCAGCAGCGGAATGCACAGCGCCGCTGCGAATGCGAGCAGCGTCCACGGCACGCGTCCGATCAGGCGATCCGTCATCGCGAGAGCGGCCTTCCGAACAGGCCCCACGGCCGGATGATCAGGATGATGGCCATCAGGGCATAGACCGCGAAGATCGAAAAGCGCGGAAAAATCAGAATGCCGAAGGAGAGAAACTGCCCATAGATCAGCGCGCCGATCAAGGTGCCCCAGAGCGAGCCGAGGCCGCCGATCACGATCACGATAAAGGCCTCGACGATGATCTCGACATCCATACCGGGAACCACCGTCTTGATCGGCGTCACAAGCGCGCCCGCCAATCCGGCAAGAAACGATCCGGCGGCGAAGGCCAAGGTGTAGATGCGCCCGACATTGCCGCCGAGCGCGCCCAGCATTTCCCGGTCCAGGGCAGCTGCCCGCACCATCCGGCCCATATTGGTCCGGTGCAGCACCAGCCATATCGTGAAGGCAAGCACCGGCCCGAGCAGCATGATGAGGAGATTGTAGTGCGGGATCACCGCGCCAAACAGAGTCATGGAGCCGGCCAGGCTCGCTGGCCGCGAGAGCGACAGTTGCTGCGTGCCCCATATCATTTTCGTGGCGTCGGCAAGCACCAGCACCACGGCGTAGGTGAACAGCAGCTGATAAAGTTCTTCACGCCCGTAGAGACTGCGGAGCAGGAAGCGTTCGATCAGCGCGCCCAGCAGCGCGACGGTGAGAGCCGAGGCGAACACGGCGAACCAGAAGCTGCCGGAAGCCGGCCCCAGGACGTGAACGAGCTGCCATGCGAGGTAGGCGCCGATCATATAGAAGGAGCCGTGCGCAAAATTGAGAATGCGCAGGATGCCGAAAATCAGCGACAGTCCCGAGGCGATCAGAAACAGGAACATCGCTGCGGTGAGACCGCCGAGAAACTGGCCGAACAGGAATGATGAATCCATTTGTTATCCGGCGCTCGACAATCTGATGACGCTGGAGATTCGCTCCGCCGTTTCGACCAGAAGACGCGTCCATTCCGGCACCTTGTCCTGCCGGAAGCGCGCTTTCGGCATCGCCACGCTGACTGCTGCAATGACACGGTCCGGCCCGTTGCGGATCGGCGCGCCGACGCAGCAGACATCGTCCGACAATTCCTGTTCGTCGAGCGCAAAGCCGTTTCCCCGCACGCGCGCCAGTTCGGCGGCAAACAGCGCCGGGTCGGTGATGCTTCTCGGCGTCGCCGCCGGCAACGGGCCGGCCGCGAAAAAATGCTGCAGTTCAGCCGCCGTCAGGAAGGCGAGCATGACCTTGCCGGTCGCGGTGCAGGACGCGGGATCGCGCCGCCCGGTACCTCGCGACACCGTAACCGTCTGGCTGCCGGTCGCGGTGCAGACCTCGACCACTTCGCGATCGCTTAAGATCGCAAGATGGACCGTCTCGCCCGTCGCATCCCGCAACTGCTCGATGAAGGGCCTGGAAATGCCGACCAGATCCATGTTCCTGGCATAGGCGCTGCCGAGTTCGAACAACCGCGGACCCAGCGCATAGGCGCGTGTTTCCTGATTCTGTTCGATATAATGCCGGCGCGCCAAGGTCTGCAGCAGGCGATGCGCGGTGCTCACATTGATGCCGGTGGTCATGGCGACCTCGGATACCGTGGCCGGTCTGCCGATGGTGCCGAGATGCTCGAGGATATCGAGCACCTTGGCGACCGTCTTGACTGCCGAGCCTTCCAGTTTGCGACTGACGGGGCGAACCACGCTGGCCTTCGATCCTCTAAAGCACGAATACAGGTTGGCGGCTCGCTCTTACCTCTCCCCGCAGGGGAGAGGTCGAAGCCGGAGCGCAGCGCAGGCTTCGGGTGAGGGGTCTCTCCACACACTCGGACTCGCGGAGGCGCCCCTCACCCGCCGCGCATCTGACGATGCGCGTCGACCTCTCCCCTGCGGGGAGAGGTGAGCGTCGTGGCGATTCGACTTGAAACCATCATGCTCTAGTTCACGAATGCCGTGGGATCGACATAAACAGGCTTCTCCATCACCGGGAACGGATAGCGCGGGTCCTTCACCATCTTGCCCCAGAACTGGCCGCGATTGGCCGACTGCGTCTTGGGATCGATGGTTTGCCTGCCGATCGGCGTATCGACGGAGAGTCCGACCAGCGCCTTGGCGACATCGTCGGACTTGGTGCTGTTGGCTTTCTTGATTCCCTCGACCAGAACCTGCATCGCGACATAGCCGATCGCGGGCCAGGACGAAGGATGCTCCTGGCCCGTGTATTTCTTCAGGCGCTCGATGAATTCCTTGTGCTGCTTCGGCCCTTCATCCCAGTAGAATATGTCGTAGGCGTTGCCCCAGATCCCCAGCGGATAATCCTCGCCGATCGCCTTGGCCGATTCGATGGAGCCTGCTTCGCCGCCCGCCACGAAGTTGTATTTGATCGCGTCGAAATAGCCGAGCGGCTTGGCCTGCTTGATGAAGGTCACAAAATGGCCGCCCCACAGCGAGCTGAACACCGCTTCCGGCTTTTTGGAAAGCTGGGCGTTGATGAACGGCGTGTAGTCCGCCTCGCCGAGCTTGGGCCATTGCTGATCGACGATCTCCACCTCCGGCTTGATCTTCTTCAGATGCGCGACGAACGCCGCGGTGACTTCCTGTCCGTAGGCATAGTCGGGACTCATGGTCGCGACGCGCTTGACATCGAGCCTCGCGATCAGCGCCGCCGCCGAGCGGCCTTCGATGGTGGTCGTGGTGGAGGTGCGGAAAATATAGGGATGGATGTTCGCCGGCGACATCAGCGCTTCCGGCTTGGACACCGGCGCGATGAACACGATCTTGTTTTCCTTGGAGATCGGCGAGACCGCCGGGCCTTCGGCCGCCGTAAACGTGCCGACGATGAAATCGACCTCGTCCTTCAGCACCATTTCGCGCGCGACGCGGACCGCTTCGTCCGCATTGCCCTTGCTGTCCTTGGAGATCAGCTGCAGCTTCTTGCCGAGCACGCCGCCCTGGGCATTCATCTCCTCGACATACATCTGCGCGCCCTTGAGCGTCGGTTCCCCGAACAGCGCCCCGGGCCCGGACAGAATCATGGGCATTCCGATCTTGATCTGATCGGCAGCGGTGGCGGCCAGTTGCGATGCGAGCAGCGCTGCAATCGCCAGCGATATCAGGCGTTTCATGGTTGCCTCCCCGGGCGGATGGTTTTCTTGAAGCGCCTCTTCGGTGGACGGCGGCGCTTTTCATTTCACATTTTGAAATAACATCTTAACTATTGAAACGATGGCATGAGGACTTCAGGCACGCAACACCTTGCAGAAAGGCGCGTGAATTGGTCGCAGTCGATCGCATCGTAGCCCGCATGAGCGCAGCGATATGCGGGGTTGATAGGTCGATATCAAAAACGTAAGCGGGACCAGTCACGGCGGCCCCATATCGCGGCGCTCATGCGGGCTACGCTTGCTGCCGATGCTATGTTTCCTGGCGTCCAGCGGCCGGAGCTTTCTTCCCATGCAGATCCTCGCCGGCTTTTTTCTCGCGCTCTTGGCCGTGCTGCCCGCGTCCGCCCAGGTCGCGCCGAGCGAGGCCGAATCGCGCTCATATGGCGGCCTGCATGCCGCCGCCTTCAGCGGCGACGTCGTCGATATCGAAAGGCGCATTGCCTCAGGTGAAAACAAGGAAGCGACCGACGGCCGCCGGCGCACGCCGCTGCATGTCGCGGTCTACCGCAAGCAGCACGATGCCGCCCGCGCCCTGATCCGGCTCGGCGCCGATCCGAACAAGCTTGAAATCGATCGCTACGATATCGTCACCATCGCCGCGGTCGCTGGCGACGTGCCGATGCTCAAGCTCGCGCTGGAAGGCGGCGGCAATCCCAAGGCGATCACCAGCCGTTATGACGGTACCGCGCTGATCGCGGCGGCCCATCTCGGCCGCGTTGAAGTCGTGCAAACGCTGATTGCCGCCAAGGCGCCGCTGGATCACGTCAACAACCTGCAATGGACCGCGGTGATCGAATCGATCGTGCTCGGCGATGGCGGCAACAACCACACGGAGACCTTGCGCGCCTTGGTCGACGCCGGCGCTAACGTCAACATTCCCGACGGCAGCGGATCGACGCCGCTCCAGCTCGCGAAAAATCGCGGCTATCGGGAAATGGTTGCGATCCTGGAAAAGGCCGGGGCGAAATGAGGGTTGGCGTCGTAGCCCGTAGGATGGGTTGAGCTCTTGCGAAACCCATCTTCCGATCCCGCGGCAAAGCGATGGGTTTCGCAAAGGCTCAACCCATCCTGCGGACTTGCACGGCGGCGCACATGCCGGCTCACAGTTCGGCCGCCAGCCCGGTGACCTGCTCCCGTAACCAGCTGTGGGCCGGATCGCGATCGTAGGACGCATGCCACAGCAATGACATCGTGATCTCGCCCAGCTCCACCGGAAGCGGGCTGAGGCTGAGCCCGAGTTCGGCGGCGAACCGGTGAGCCAACCGCGACTGCACGGTGACGATGACGGGTGCCTGCGCCACCAAAGACGGGACCGTCAGAAAACGCGGCGTGGTCAGCGCGATGGAACGGCGCAAGCCGAGTTTGTCCAGCGCACCGTCCACAATGCCGCGCGCGTTCCGCCCGGGCCGGAGGCTGGTCACCACATGCGGAAGCCGCAGATAGTCGTCGAGCGAGATCGGAGGCGTGATGCCCGTCTTCTCGGCATTGAACATGCACAGCCATGTCTCGGTGAACAGCTTGCGCCGCTTGTGGTGGAATTGTCCCTGCAGCATCAGGTCATAGCCGATTGCGAGGTCCATTTCGTCGGCGTCGAGCTCATCGAGCAGCCGGGACGCGTCGAAATTGGCAAGCCTGAGGTGAATGCCGGGCGCGACCTCACGCATGCGCGCCAGCAGCGCCGGCATGATCAGGACCTCCATGCTGTCCGACAGTCCGAACCTGAACGTTCGCACCGCCGTTGCCGGATCGAAGGCTTGGTCGCGCGACACCAGCGCCTCGACCTGCGCCAGCATGGTCCGCACCGGCTCGAGCAACGTCAGCGCGCGTGGGGTGAGGCGCATTCCATCGGAGCCGCGCGTGAGAAGTTCGTCACCGAACAACTCGCGCAGCCGCGCGAGGTTGTGACTCATCGCAGACTGACCGATGCCGACGCGGCTGGCTGCGCGCGTCACGCTCCGCTCGTTAAGCAGCGCATCGAGATGAACGAGGAGATTGAGGTCGATACGACCTAGATTGACGGCATCGATGCCCATTATCGATCCAACCTGTTTGATCGACGATCATAGCCTGCCCATGTCCTTCGGCAAGGGAGCAGACGGGCGACCGGCCCGCCCCTCAAACCAACGGAGGGTCCTATGTCGATCCGCAGCACATTTCTCGCAACCGCCTTCATTTTGGCCTCACTGGGAGCCGCTCACGCGAGCGGCCTACGGCCCATCCAGGGGCAGAGCGTTAATCTCGGCGACGTTTCTGGCGTCGCCTATTACACCGTTGAGCCCGACGGATTCCGCGTCGTCATGACGCTTGCGCAAGGTGAGGCAGGAACGCCGATCCGCTTTGTATCGGTGCTGGCGTCCGGCCAGCGCGTCGTTCTCTCGACGCCGCACCAGGCAGGCGCGCTCGAAATCAGCCGGAACGGCGACAGCCTGCTCGTCCACAAGACAAACGCGCTCGCCAACTGAGGAGCCACAGATGTCCACGATTCACCTTCATCAGACTACCACCTTGACGCCGGAACAATACATCGCCGGTCTCACAGACTTCGGGCCCGGCCGCTCCAAACTCTTTGGCAATTCCGCCGACGAAGTTCTCAAGGTGCATCTTCTCGGGCGCTTTCAGGCCGACGTGACGGAGGGCTCGGGAGGCATCTGGGAACGCCTGCACTACAGCTGGTCCGACCCCAACCGCGTCGTCCTGACGACATTGGACTCCAATGTGTGGGGACGCGGGTCGGGCCACACCTACACCTTCACGCGTCGGCCCGATGGGACCACCGACATCGACGTGGCCGTCGTGCGCGACGGCAAAAACCTTAAGGGTTGGATACTTGGCCTGGTTCTTGGGACCCTCGGCAGAGGCGTTCTGGAAAGAGCCTTCGAAAATTCCGTCAAGGCTATCGAGGCACGGAATGGCGCCTTCGGTCACCGCGATCGGTTCGCCGCTTAACAGGAATCAGGAAATGGACCTGACCTATCTTTTTGCAGTCGTGGCGTTTCTGGGAACGAGCTTCGAACTGGCGGCGACTCTGACCGGCCGGTTTGTCCAGCGCAAGGACCGCGCGCTTCGGAAGCCGCAGACGACATCGGCGGGATGCGCAGAGAACGGGCGGCTAGTACAGCAAGCGAACAACCACCGACAAGGAGAAGTACAATGACGAAAAGCATCGAGTCTTATCGCTACGAAGTTATGCACGGCGATGACGCCGACTTCATCGCCTATCAACACAAGTCAGGCGGCGGCGTTTGGCAGACGGTTTCCGTTTGGATGATCCCGCAGACCGCATATCGCTGAGACCTGAAAACCGCGCCTTCGCAAGCTCGTGATCGCCATGAACCAACCCTCAACATTCTGGACTCGACATGCCGCTCTTGTCTTTGCGCTGAAAACGTTTGCGGCGGCAATGCTGGCGCTCTCGATTGCGTTCTGGCTGGATATGCCGCGCCCCTATTGGGCGATGACGTCGGTCTATATCACCTCCAGCCCATTGACCGGGGCGACAGCGTCGAAGGCGCTCTATCGCATGCTGGGAACGCTGATCGGCGCGGCAGGGACGATCGCGCTGGTCCCCAACCTCGTGGATGCACCCGAACTGCTCAGCCTCGCCATCGCGCTGTGGGTCGGCGTTTTTCTGTATTTTTCGCTGATCGACGGCACCCCGCGCAGCTATGTGTTCATGCTGTCCGGCTACACCGTCGCGCTGCTCGGCTTTCCCATCCTCTCGGCGCCCCAATTGACGTTCGACATCGTCTCCTCCCGCGTGCAGGAGATTATGCTCGGTATCGTCTGTGCGAGCGTCGTATCGATGCTGGTGATGCCGCAGAACGTCGCCTCTGCAATCGCAGCAAGAGCGGACGCCTGGCTCGCCGATGCCGGCTTGGCATCGATGTCCTGACCGGCGGCGGCAGCAATCCGGCGCGTGACAATACCCGCATGCGTCTTGCCGCCGCTTCTGCCGAAATCGACCAGTTGAGCGGGCATCTCGACTATGAGGTCGCCACTTCCGCGAACATGGCGCGAGGCCTGCAGCGGCTGCGGCAACACACGCTGTCGCTGCTTCCCCTGCTCGGATCGATCGAGGACCGCAGAAGCGCGCTCGGCCCGCACGAACAGGCCTCAGTGCTTGTGGACGGAATCTGCGCAAGGGTCGCGCGGTGGCTCGAAGCGGGCGGTCACGACGGACGGGAAGCCGATGCGTTGCGCGCGGCGCTTGATGAAATCCGCCCCAACCTGGACGCCGATGCCGGCTGGATCGACATCACGGTCGCCGGCCTCGTTACCCGGCTTCGCGATCTTGTGGATGTCATGCAGGATTGCCGGCGCCTACGCGATGCGATCGCGGATGGCCGCGATCCGGACCAGCTTAACCTCGCTTTCAACTCCGAGACGTTGACGGTCGCCGTCCCGCACCGCGATCATGGGCTTGCGCTTTGGGCCGCCGCGGCGACAGCGCTTTCGGTGCTTGCCTGCTGTGCGTTCTGGATCTTGACCGGCTGGGCCGATGGCGCATCCGCCGCGCTGTTCGCCGCTCTGGCCGGATCGTTCCTCGCCGGCCTGGACGATCCCCGTCCGGCATTCCGCACCTTCGGCCTGGTGATTCTCGTCGTCATTGCGATCAGCGGAATCTACACCTTCGCTGTGTTGCCGCGGCTCTCGACGATCGAGATGTTGATCGCCGCGCTGGCGCCGGCCTTCCTGCTGTTCGGCTGGATGGCGGCGCGGCCCGCGACCGCCCACGCCGGCTCCTGGTTCGCCATCTTCACATCCGCGCAGCTGGCGCTGCAGTCGTCCTACGTGGGCGGCTTCGCTTCCTTCACCAACGCCAGCGTCGCGCTGTTCGTCGGCGTGGCACTAACGGCCGTGTCATGCGGCGTCGTTCGCTTCCTTGGAACCGGCTGGATCGCAAGCCGGTTGCTGCGAAGCAACTGGCGAACGCTCGCCGCAGTCACTGAGCGCACCTCGCCCGCGGATCGCGTCGCGATCGCCAGTCTGATGCAGCACCGCATGGCCCTGCTTGCCGCGCGCATCGCCATGGTTCCTGCGGAAGCCGCGCGCGACGCCGCCAATCTGCGCCAGCTGCGAACGGCGCTGAGCATCATCAACCTCCGGCAGGCGAGCGGGGGCCTGTCACGCCGCGCAATGGCTGATATCGACGAACTGCTTGGCTGTCTTGCTACCGCTTTCCGGGCACACGCGGCCGGGCGGCTCCCCGACGAACTGGTCGGACGGCTCGACAATACGACCGCAATGAGGCCCTTATCGGCCTTGCCGGGATTCGCGCCGGGCTGTTCCCGCAAGCTGCGCCATATCAGCCGCACGCGCACGAGCAAAGGAGGGTGGCCGCATGAAATACCAACTCGATCTGCTCGGTGTGATCGTTCCGAGCCTCTTGCTTTGGGCCGTTGTTGCCTACGCGCTCGCGCGCGCCGCGAGCAAGCTTATCGCGCGGGCCGGTCTTTACCGTCACGTCTGGCACAGCGCGCTGTTCGATTTCGCACTTTACGTTTGCCTGTTTGCCAGCCTGGTTTTCGCTTCCAAGGAGTTCCTGTCATGAAAGCCCTTCTGAATTCGCTACGTCGCTTCGCACTGACCGGCCTTGTGGTTCTGGTCGCGCTTTGGGCCGGTACCCGGCTGTGGGATTATTACATGAACGAGCCGTGGACGCGGGACGGCCACGTCAGGGCCGACGTTGTTCCGGTTGCGCCCGATGTCTCGGGCTTCGTCACCGAGGTGCTGGTCAGGGACAACCAGCGGGTCCAGCGCGGCGACGTGCTGTTCCGGATCGATCGCGCGCGCTACGACATCGCGCGCAAGCAGGCCGAGGCGGTGCTGCTCGGCAAACGCGCGATGCTCGAGGCGGCCGATGCCGACCTGACGCGCTACAGCGCGCTGACGCCGGGCGTCGTCGTCTCCAGGCAGCGGATGGACCAGGTCATCGCCACCCAGGGCTCGGCCCAGGCCGCCCATGACCAGGCCGTCGCCGACCTCGGTCTTGCGAAACTCAACCTTGAGCGCAGCGAGGTGCGCGCCGCCGTCAGTGGCGTCGTCAGCAACATGGAGCTGCGTCCGGGCACCTATCTCACGCCCGGCAAGGGCGTGCTGGCGCTGCTCGATTCCGACACGCTGCGCGTCGAGGGCTATTTTGAGGAGACCAAGCTGCCGCGCATTCACCTCGGCGACGCCGTCAATGTGCGGCTCTTGGGCAGCGACCACGCTTTGCGAGGCCGCGTGGAAAGCGTCGCGGCCGGCATCGAAGATCGCGATCGCAGCGCCAGTGCAACCCTGCTCGCCAACGTCAACCCGACCTTCAACCGGGTGCGGCTGGCCCAACGCGTCCCGGTCCGGATCGCGCTCGATCGCACTGATGCAAGCGAACTCGTTGCCGGAGCCACCGCGACCGTCGAGGTGCTGGGATCGGCCCGGCATATCGCTGCAAGATAATGCGCAGGGTGGGCAATGCGGCCGGGCGCGCGAACGCGTCCGGCGGCGTGCCCACCATTTACCGCGAAGACGTTCGATTCAAAAAAATGGTGGGCGCGGCGCAACAGCGCATTTGCCCGCCCTGCGGCCCTACTCAGCCTTGATGCCCGCGAGCTTGATCACTTTTCCCCACTTTTCGGTAGCATCCGCGATGATCGTCCCGAATGCCGCAGGCGAGCCGCCGAGCACCGTGCCGCCGAGCTCGACGATCCGGGTTTTGATCTTGGCGTCGGCGAGGCCGGCATTGAGCTCCTTGTTCAGCAACTCGATGATGTCGGCCGGGGTGTTCCTTGGCGCGCCGATGCCGGCAAAACCGCTGGCCTCATAACCGGGCACGACGTCCGCCACCGTTGGAACCTCCGGCAGCACGTCCAGGCGGGCCGTGGTGGTTACCGCCAAAGCGCGCAGGCTACCGGCCTTGATGTGTTGGATCGACTCCGACACCGGACTGAAAATCACTTGTATCTGGCCGCCGACCAGATCGGTGGTCGCAGGCGCGCCGCCCCGATACGGGACGTGGACCAGATTCACCCCGGCCATCATCTTGAAGAGTTCGCAGGCAATGTTTTGCGGGGTGCCGGGGCCGGCCGAGCCGTAGTTGAGCTTGCCCGGGTTGGCCTTGGCGTAAGCGATGAGCTCGGGGATCGTCGTGGCGGGGACCGACGGATGCACCACGACGACGTAGGCCAGCCGCGCGGCGCAGATAACCGGCGCGATGTCCCGGATGAAGTCGAAACTGAGATTAGAGTAGAGCGCGGCATTGATCGCATGCGGGGTCACGATCTGCAGCAGGGTGTAGCCATCCGCCGGCGCTCTGGCGACCGCCTCGGTTCCGATGTTGCCGCTGGCGCCGGCGCGGTTCTCGATGATGAATTGCTGGCCGAGGCGATCCGACAGCCATTGACCCATCAGGCGCGCCTGGATGTCGGTAGCCCCGCCGGCGGGAAAGCCGACGACGATGCGCACCGGCCGTGACGGCCAGGCCTGCGCCCGCGCCATGCGGGGCACGACCGGCACCGCCGCGGCGCCCACGGCCAGCTGCAGGAATCTGCGGCGCGGAAATTTCATGATGCTCCCTCCACAGTGCGCAGAGTCGCGGACGTGCAATCCGCCAGGATGCGCTTAAGGGAACAGACTACATCCGTCTTGTGCGGAGGTGGAAGGGGCCAATGTCTCCTGTTGGCACAAAACTACTGACCGTAGGGTGGACAAAGCGAAGCGTGCCCACCATTCAGCGCGAAGACGTTCGATACGAAAAATGGTGGGCACGGCGCCAAGAGCGCTTTTGCCCACCCACGGACTCTACGGGCTACAGACCGCGCCCGATCTTGATCGGAGCATGTCCGAGAGCTTCCCTCATTTCTGCTCGCTTGCCTTCAACTCGTCGGCCAAAGGCCGCAAGGCTTGGCCCATGTCATCGAGGCGCTTTTGCCATTCCGCGCCTGGCATGAAAGCGAGAACGGGCTCGTCGCCCGGCGAACTCTTGATGTAGTCGGGATCGCGCACGCTCTCGGCAATTGCAGCTTCGAGCTTTTTGACCACGTCGTCGGGAACGCCCTTTGGCACTGCAAAGCCGCGTTCCGCCGTCGATATGATCGCCACGCCCGCTTCCTCTGCCGTCGGAACGTCGGGAAGTGACGGAGAACGCTTCTTTGACATCATCGCAAGTGCGCGGAGCGGTCCCTTGTTGGTGCCGTGCAGCTCCGGAATTTCGCTAAGGCTGACCATCCCAACCTCCAGATGGCCGCCCAGAAGGTCGGTCCTTTGCGCTGATGTCCCGCGATAGGAAATCTCGTTGGGCTGGACGTTTGCAGCGCCCGCCAGCATGCGGATCGCCAAATGACCGTTGGTACCTGCGCCGTTGTGACCGAAGGTTACCGACCCCGGCTTGCTGCGCAATGCGCCGAGAACGTCGATAAGATTTGCAAATCTGCTTTCCGCAGCCACCACGATCACGCCGGGATCGTCGACCACGCGGGCGACCAAACGTATTTCATCCATGCTGTACTGGGTTTTCCTCGTCATCGGCAGGAAGTTGTAGCCGGGCACGTTGACCACGCCCATCGTGTAGGCATCGGGCGCCGCGCGGGCAATCGAGGTGAATGCGATCTCTCCACCGGCGCCCGGCTTGTTCAGCACCACGAACTTGGCCTTTCCATCGAGTCGTTTTTCGACGAAAGGCAGCAGCTTGCGCGCCATGACATCGGTTCCCCCGCCGGGAGCAAAGCCGATAATGACTTCAATCGGTTTGTCGTCCGGCCATGCCGCGGAGGCTGGTCCACAGGCTGCGACACCGAATGCTGCGAGGAGTGCGAGGATTTTTTGATGCACGACAATCCGCCCTGTTGCTGTTGTTGGCAGGTCGCCGCCTGGCAGCGCGACCGATAATTCAAGCGCATCTTGTAACCGCTCAACTCAGCGAATGGCAACCGGCGCGACTGTCGAGCCTGTGCCGTCCTGCATCTTTACCGGCTCCATGGCGAAGGCAAACTCGTACGCTTGTTCGGTCGAGCGTTCGTCGAGCTTCCTGTTCTAGTTCGTAAGGTCGGTTGGGCACAGCGAAGCCCATCTTGCGATCCGAGGGCGAAAGCGATGGGTTTCGCAACGGCTCAACCCATCCTACGGGCTGCGGGCTGGGCCGACGGTGTCCGCAGGTTGCGCGTTCGGCCATGACGAGATTGAGCTTTGCGCAATTCGCGAAAACAGGTCTAATCCGACCGATGTTCGAACTCGGAAATTACATGAGGAGCGCAGCTTGATGGCAGGTTTGGGGGCGAAACCGGAAAACAAGGCTCTCGCGCAGCCCTCTTGGCCGGACGAGGTCTACCGCGTCCTCAAGCAAGCGGGCGTACGGCAGGTCGGGATGGTGCCCGATGCCGGCCATAGCCGGCTCATTCGCGCCTTCGAGGCTGACCCGGAGACACGCCTCGTTACGCTAACCACGGAAGAGGAAGGCGTGGCCATGCTCGCCGGCGCCTGGCTTGGCGGACAACGCGGCGTGCTGTTGCTGCAGTCGAGCGGCGTCGGCAACTGCATCAACATGCTGTCGCTCCCCGTTATATGTCACATGCCGCTGTTGATGCTGGTGACGATGCGCGGCGACTGGGGCGAGTTCAATCCCTGGCAGATACCGATGGGCCAGGGAACGCAAGGCGCCCTTGAGGCCATGGGCGTCATCGTCACGCGCGCGGACGAACCGGATCTTGTCGCGCCGGCGGTCGGGGGGGCTGCGAACCTTGCCTTCAACACCTGGCGGCCGGCGGCCGTCCTGATCGGGCAGCGCGTGCTCGGCGCCAAGAATTTCAAGGAGCTTGCAGGCAAATGAGCAATCCGAACGCGCTGCTGCATCGTCGCGACGTCGTTGTCGAACTCTTACGTGAACGCGGCGAGCTTCTGGTCATCGCCGGTCTCGGCGCGCCGAACTGGGACGTCTCCGCCGCCGGCGACCACCCCAATAATTTTCCACTCTGGGGCGCTATGGGCGCGGCCTCGATGATGGGCCTCGGTCTTGCGCTGGCGCAGCCCAAAAGGAACGTGCTGGTGATCACCGGCGACGGCGAGATGCTGATGAGTCTGGGCGCGCTCGCCACCATCGCCGTCGAGAGGCCGCCGAACCTGACGATCGCGGTGCTCGACAATGAGCGGTTCGGCGAAACCGGCATGCAGAAGACCCATACCGCTGGCGGCGTCGATCTCGCCGGAATGGCGCTGGCGGCCGGCATCCGGACGTCGCGCATCGTGCGAACTCAGCAAGAGGTGACGGCGATCCGCGACCTTGCCCATCAGGGCAAGGGGCCGGTGTTCGCGCTGGTCAAGATCAGCCCCGAGGCGCTGCCCTTTGTGATGCCGCCGGCCGACGGCGTGATCCTGACCACGCGCTTCCGGCAATCCGTTCTCGGCGATGAGGCACTTTATAACTGAGTAGGGTGGGCAAAGCGGCCGGGCGCGAACGCGTCCGGCGGCGTGCCCACCAAATCAGCTAAAGGAGAGAAGCGATGGACCTGAAGGGCGCGGTCGCACTGGTGACGGGCGGCAATGGCGGGCTCGGGCAGCGCATCTGCCACGCGCTCGCGCAGGAGGGCGCACATGTGGCTGTCATGTACGCTCGCAGCCGCGACCAGGCGGAAAGCGTCGCCAGCGAACTAACGTCGCGTTATCAAATCAACGCCCAGGCTTTCGCCTGTGACATAACCGACGGCGCGGCCGTGGATCGGCTGGTAGGCGAGGTAACCCAGGCCTTCGGCCGCCTCGATGTTCTGATCAATGACGCCGCTTACAACGTCTCGATCCCGTTCGGCGATCTCGACAATCTGACGCTGGAGGTATGGGACAAGATCATGGCCATCAACCTGACGGGGCCCATGCGCCTGACCAAGGCGGTAGCCCCTGTCATGAAGGCCCAGGGGCGAGGCCGTATCATCAACATCGCGTCGGTGGCAGGGCTCAGCCCCACCGGCTCGTCCATCGCCTATGCCGTGTCGAAGGCGGGGCTCATTCATCTGACGCGGTGCATGGCGGTGGCGCTGGCGCCTGAGACGCTGGTCAACTGCGTGGCGCCTGGCCTGCTGGACGGCACGCGCGCGACCGCCAATCTCCGGCCCGAGCAGATCGAGCGCTCCGCATCGGGCTCGCTGCTGAAGAGGCCAGCCGACAAGGACGACTGCGCCGACATGGTGATCGCCATGTGCCGCACCGAGACCATGACCGGCCAGACCGTCGTCATCGACTCCGGACGCATCTTCCACTAGGACGACGGGCCGGACAGCAAGCGTAGCCCGCATGAGCGCAGCGATATGGGGGGTCTAAGCGCGTAGGGCGCAATAAGCAAAGCGCATTGCGCCGTCTGGGCGGCTTCCGACAAATCGGTGGCCGAGACAAGGTTCGAAGCGGCGCAATAAAGCGATTGCGCCCTACGGAGCTCACTTGAGGAATATCTTAAGGTTTGATCGATGGTCGTTTGGTCTCCTTTCAGGTTCAACAGCGGACTTAAGATGGCAAATCGGTTTGCGATTGCTCCGCTGACGACCGATTCCTCCCATGAAGACGGCACGGCTACCGAACACGAACTCGAATTTGTTCGGCGACGTGCCGCCAGCGGATTCGGAGCCGCCATTTCTTCCGCCGCTTACGTCGAACAGGACGGGCGCTCCTGGCAGGGAATAGGTGCGGCACATGATGGACACCTGTCCAGCCTGCATCGGCTCGCTGAAGCAATGCGTGCCGCAGGTGGTCTTGCGATCCTCCAGATATATGACGGCGGCCGCATCGCGAAGCCCGAGCTGATAGGGGAGCAATGTCTGCGTGCGCCTTCTGCCGTTGCATCGTTGCGTCCCGGAGCAAAGACGCCAAGGGCGATGACGGCCAATGAGGTCGAAAGCCTGATTGCAAACTTTCGGGAGGCTGCTTGCCGCGCTCGAAAAGCCGGTTTCGACGGCGTCGAGATTCACGGTGCCAACCACTACGCGATTCATCAGTTTTTTTCACCCAGGGCCAATCATCGCGTCGATCATTGGGGAGGCACGCTTTCAAAGCGCATGAATTTTCCTCTCGCTGTCGCGCAGGCCGTTCGCGACGCACTCGGCCCAAAGCTGATCGCGGGGTTTCGCGTTACGCCATTCGAGTCCGAGGCGGGCGGTTATACGCTTGAGGACGCCAAACTGCTTTGTCATGAACTTGCCGGGTTGAATCTCGACTACATCTCCGTTTCGCTCGACGATTATCGCAGCAGCCGGCCAATGCGGGAGACCCGTGTTTATGATGGTGCGGTCGAGAGGAATGATGCCCCGGCAGAGAATCCAATCACGGAATTTGCCCGCGTCATCGCGGGCCGCAGTGCGGTGATGGCAAGCGGCGGGATCAGAACCTGCAGTGATGCCGAGGGGGCGATCAACATGGGAGCTGATCTGGTTGCGGTGGGACGCGCCGTGGTGGTTGATCCGGAGTGGCTTTGCAAAGTCCGAAGCAAGCGTGAAGCATCGATCCTTGCTGGACTGCCGAAGGATGAACTCGAGATAGCCGGAGCTTTAAGCATTCCTCCGCGGATGCTGGACTACCTGTTGAGCCGTCCAGGTTGGATCCCTCGCCTTTAGTTCCGGCCTTTTTCGGACGTCCATTTGATCGCATAACCCGCCGCAGCCCTCCCAGGCCGCGAGCGGGCCATAGATGGAACAAGCAGGCGAGCCGACATGACGAAAAGTTCAAGGACCGTCGTTGTAAACGACCGGATGCAGCGCGGCTATGTCTACGCGCTTGACGCTCGCGCCGGACGAAGCTTTGACGCGGAATTCCGCCCCGAGCTGACGCCAAGGCAAATGCTCGCGCTCGGCGTATTCGGCGGCAAGTACATGACCGATTGCCGCGACGAATTTCCCGCCGGCTGGTTTGCCCGCGCCCGGCTGTCGCCTGACCGGCGCGATCCTTCGCTGAACTATTTCGGCGTCGACGCCAGCCAGCCGCTGTCGGTCTGGCGGGCCAAGGGATGGATCCACCCCGATGACCCGCGCGGCTGGTTTCAGTGGTATTGCCGCTACCATATGGGACGCCGCATGCCGCATGAGGATCGGCGTCAGATCGCGCGCTGGAAGGCGATGCGGCGGCACGTTGCGCAGATCAGGCGGCATTGTGAACCCGGCGACTTGCTGTGCCGAAAGCGTCAGCGCCAGGCTCTGCTGCACTGGGCCTATGACAGCCGGAGGATTTGAGAGCGTAGGGCGCAATAAGCGAAGCGCATTGCGCCGTGTGGGCGCTTCCAGCACATCCACTGTCGAGACAAGGCGCGAAGCGGCGCAATAAAGCGATTGCGCCCTACGGGCTGATGGCCCACGCCAAGCACATTTTCGAGCCACACATTCGACCGGCATCCTGAGGAGCCGCGCGCTTGCGCGGCGTCTCGAAGGATGGCCGCAGGCGCTTGTGTCCCATCCTTCGAGGCTCGCCGCTGCGCGGCGAGCACCTCAGGATGACGGCGGAGTTGGTCTCTTCGGCAGCTAGTCCGTAGGGCGCAATAAGCGAAGCGCATTGCGCCCTCTGCACAGCTTTCAACAAATCGACTGCCGCGAAGGCCTCAAAGCGGCGCAATAAAGCGATTGCGCCCTACGGGCTACGGGCTATTTCGCGGCAAAGTCGTTTGCTTCTTTCCTGACGAAATTGATGAACTGTTTTACGACGGCAGAGTGGTCGCCTCGGCGCGAAGCAAGCCTGAGCGTAGCCTTGGGCCGGTTCGGACCCTTCAGCGCACGATACGTCACTCCCTCCATGTTCATGCGTTGCAGCGACGACGGAACGAATGTGATGCCGAGACCGGCGCCAACCAGGCTCAGCGTCGACGTGATGCGCGGCGCCAACTGGGTGGATGCGCCTAGATTGCCGACGCGCGGGCTGAATCCTGCGGCCTGGCACGCGGCAATGGTGGAATCGTACATTCCCGTGCCCGGCGGTCCGTACAGGATGAATGTCTCGCGGGCCAACCGCTCCAGCGAAACCGTGGTTTCGGGTTTGCCTTGAGCCAGGATGTGCGTGCTCGGCAAGGCGACAACCATCGGTTCTTCGAGCAGCGCGTTCACCACAAGCCCGCGCCCATCGCCCGACGATGCGCGAATGAATGCGACGTCCATCTGTTCATTCCGCAGACGGTCGACGGATTCGTTACTGAGACATTCCTCCAGTGTCAGGGACACCATCGGGCAAGCCTCCCTGAATGCGCGAATGGCGCGCGGCACCAATGGATGAAAGGGCGTCGTAGAGGTGACTCCGACGCAGAGGCGGCCCTGTTCACCGCGCGACGCCCGCCGCGTGGTCTCGAACGCCCGATCGAGCTGGTTGAGCGTGGCGCGGGCTTCTTCCAGGAAAGCTCGGCCGGCATCGGTCAATTCGACGCCGCGAGCCTTGCGAACAAACAGCTGCACATCAAGCTCGCGTTCGATGGCCTTGATCTGCTGGCTCAGCGGCGGCTGTTGCATGCCGAGACGCTCCGCCGCCCGCGTGATGTGCCTTTCCTCGGCCACGGCGATGAAGTAGCGCAGGTGCCTCAATTCCATTGCCATATCCATTAGATATGCATCTTGCTGTAAGCATATTATGGCTCGGGCGGGCGCGGAAAGCTATTGTTCGGGAAACCAGACAATGAGTGGGGCCATCACATGAGACTGAACCGCCGCCGTTTCCTGATCGCTTCCGGGTCGGCTCTCGCAGCTGCAACCCTGCCGCGTCCGGCCTTTTCGCAACAATATCCGGCCCGGCCCGTGCGCGTCATCGTCCCCTTTGCCGCCGGAGGCCCAAACGACCTGGCCGCGCGCATTATCGCGCAAGGATTATCCGATCGGCTCGGCAAGCAATTCTACGTCGAGAATATCGGCGGCGCCGGCGGCAATATCGGCGCCGGGCAGGCTTCGAAGGCGGCGCCCGACGGCTACACGATCTTCGTGGCTTCACCGAGCTATGTCGTCAATCCCACGCTGTTCGAGACCGTTCCCTACGATTTCCACAAGAGTTTCGATGCGGTGACGCTCGCGGCAACCGCGCCGACGGTCTTGACCGTGCACCCATCCGTTCAGGCGAAGACGGTCAGGGAGCTTGTCACGCTCATCAAGAGCAGCCCCGGCAAGTTCAGCTATGCTTCCCCCGGTGCAGGCACACCGCCGCATCTGCTCGGAGAACTGTTCCGGCTTTCCCTGCAACTCGATATCGTGCACGTCCCCTTTAGCAGCGGTGGCGCTGCGATCGGATCGACGCTAGCCGGCCACACACCGGTGTCGTTCGGCGCGCTCCCGCCCGCCGTTCAGCACGTGAGGGAAGACAAATTGCGGGCGCTCGCCATCACCAGCACGACCAATTCGCACGTTTTGCCCGGAATCCCGAGCATCGGCGAAGCCGGATATCCTGATATCGCCGCCGACATCTGGACGGCCGTGCTGGTCCCGGCCGGAACGCCGGGGCAACTCACCGGTCTGCTCCAGCGCGAGATTGCAAAGCTGATGGCACAACCGGACGTGAAGGACCGGCTGGCTTCGCTGGGATATCAACCGGTCGCCAATACCCCGGATCAATGCGCCGCGCATATGGCGGCTGAATATGCAAAATGGGGAAGAGTCATTCGAGAGGCTGGTATCAAGGCATCATGACATCAAGCCCGACGGACCCGGCCGCCGCAGACAAGGCCGCAGATCGCTCCAGCGTTTCCGGTCACTATGCATGCAATGGCCTGATCGAAGCGATCGAGAACGGTATCGTTCGAATGGGCAAGACCATCGACACCGTCACCATCGACGATCTTGCACCGGTCGATGAATTCCATATCGGCGGCCGCAAGGCGACCGAAGAACTCGTGGAGCAGCTCGGAATCGCCCCCGGCGATCATGTCCTCGATATCGGCTGCGGACTGGGTGGCCCGGCGCGTTTCATCGCCGATCGATGCAAGTGCCGGGTGAGCGGCATCGACCTGACGCCGGATTATGTCGAGACCGGCAACCGCCTGTGCGAATGGACAGGCCTGAGCGACCGCGTCAAGCTTTACCAATCGACAGCGCTTTCGACGCCCTTTCCGGACTCGGCGTTCAGCGCGGCCTATATGATCCATGTCGGCATGAACATCGGGGACAAGGAAAACCTCTTCCTCGAAGCCGCCCGCGTTCTGCGCCCCGGATCGCGGTTTGCCGTGTACGACGTCATGCGGACGGCCGACGGCGATCTGTCTTTCCCCGTGCCATGGGCCACCACACGTGAATCGAGCGCGGTCGATACCGCGCAAGGATACAGGCGTGCATTGCAACTTGCAGGGTTCGATATCCTGTCGGAACGCAATCGACGGGAATTTGCGCTTTCCTACTTCGACGATCTGCGATCGCGCGCCGAGGCAGCCGGCGATGCCATGCCGCTGGGTCTGCACACGCTGATGGGTGAAAGACGTCAGGCCCAGATCAAGAACATGATCGAAGGCATCTCGACGGGAAAAATCGCCCCGGTCGCAATGGTGGCGCGCAAGGCGAGGTAGAAGCGATTAGCCTGTAGGGCGCAATAAGCGAAGCGCATTGCGCCGTCTCAGCCGCTTGCAGCAAGTCGACTGCCGCGAGCGCTAAAAGCGGCGCAATAAAGCGATTGCGCCTTACGGGCTGCCACATCCTCAACCGTCATCCTGAGGAGCCGCGCGCTTGCGCGGCGTCTCGAAGGATCGGCCACGGGCACCGCGCTCGTTGCCCATCCTTCGAGGCTCGCCGAAGCACGTAGGGCGCAATAAGCGAAGCGCATTGCGCCGTCGGGAGGCTTGCAACACATCGACTGTCGAGACGAGGCTCGAAGCGGCGCAATAAAGCGATCGCCCTACGGGCTGAGGTCAAAACAGGACAGCACCTTTTGTAGCAAAGGAGTAAAAGGCGGCCAATCGGCGGTTTGCAATCTACAACCGCCGATTAGTGGTCGACCCAAAGTGGCCTACTACCGTTAAGGTGTTGAGAGGGATCAAATGCCGACGTTTCTCGCGAAGTCGCCTGAGCACAAATGCCCGGTATGCAAGGGGACCGGGTTTCCGCCAGTAAAGCAGCCTAAGGAGCCCGGCCGCAAAATCTACGCGGCGCGGTGCGAGAGGTGCGACGGCAAGGGAAGGGTAGAGGCCGCTAACTGAGGCGCTTGAGTACAGCGAAACCCATCTTCGGTCCCGCGGCAAAGAGTTGGTTTTCGCTGTGCTCAATCTATCCTATGGCTTTGTCGGAGAAGCGGTACCACACTGGGGTATCCATGGCAGTTATCCGACTCGACGAATTTCACGAAGAGACTATCGTTCTGCACTTCGGCGGCCCCGAAGGCACGATCGACGCCTATACATTGGCAAATGCCCTGATCGGTTTTGCAGACACCGCATACGCCGTCAACGCAACGATCGATCCCGGGCAGGAATAGAGATAATCGTCGAGACGACCGGCCCCAGCAGCTACCGCACCGTTATTCGAAAACTCAAGAAGGGTTCTACAGGCGGAGTGCTCTCCGGCATAGCAGGTACCATCCTTTGGAACGTTGTCTCGAATGTCATCTATGATGCCACCTTGAAAGGCGCCGACCCAAAGCCACAAATCATCACGACAGAAATTATCATCAAGCACGGCAACGATACAATCATCGTTCCTCGCACAGTCCATGACGCAACCGAGAATGCGAAGAAAAATCCGACTGTTCAGAAGGGTTGAAGAAGACCTTCGAAGCTTTGGAAGCCCACCCCCATATCACCGAGTTTGGAATCACAGGTAGTATTGGAGTCCTCGCCCCCTCATCACTATTCCTCGGACAGATTTTCCCCTTGTTGTAACTCCGATTATCGAAGAACAACCCCAAGAACGGTCAAGAAAAGAACGCGCCCGCCTCGTCATACTGAAAGCATGGCTGAATCACGCCAAGCGCAAATGGTCATTCGAATGGAATGGTGTGCCAATTTCAGCGCCCATTGCTGACAAGGATTTTTTAGACCAATTGGACAGGCGCGAACACCTTCTCGGCTCTGGCGACGCACTCGATGCAGAGCTTACTTACAAACAGACGTTCGAGGCGGAACTTGGTGTATACGTGAATGACCCCAACTCTTTTGTTGTCACGCGCGTGATCCGGCCCGTGCCGCGCGTAGGGCAAGCATTGTTAAAACGCCGACGCTAGGCATAATCGCCATTTGGCAGGATCATTCGTAATACTGACCTAGCAGGATAGAACGCACGACATCGGAAGCCGACGTCGTCGCGTTAAAAAAGTATAAGTTCGGTGTTACATAGTTCTCCAAGATGCCCCTACACAATGACGTTCGATCCGCGATAAAGGGCAGCTTACCTGGGTCACCACATGGTCCACTCGATCGAGGCTAAGATTTATGTCGAAGTTTGATGCGACCCTTGAAGCCGTCGCAATTCAAATGGCGTTCTTCGTCGTGTCGATCCTAGGCGCGTGGATTGTCTTGCGCTTATTGAAAGGCACCGCAGCGGTTAAGAATAGGGGCAGCCAATTCCGGGGCGCCGCGGCGATGTTTATCGCGATGTTTTTCATGCTTAATGCATACGTACCAGGAATGCGCGACGGAATACTGGCCGAAACGCGGGCCAGCCAAACAATTTCTGCACAGAAAGGTGTGTTGGGCGAACGAGTAAATGTTTCCATTTCAGCCGGTGACCAGCGAGTATCGAGCGCCGAATTGGATAGGTTGGATAGGAATAACTATGCTGTTGATGGAGAGTTGGGCGTTGCGTTAATTCAACCGCCGGATGACACCTGGTTGCCGGAAGGTTGAATTCATTTGAAACCATCACCCTCGGCGACCTTCCTGCAATGCAGATTGTCGTTGCTGCATACAAGCCATTTGTGACTGCGGGACTAAAATCGCATCCTATTTTCGCTATTCGAGAAAAGAAAAGCCACGCCGTTGTTCTAAATGCAAACTCTGAGATTAGAGGCGCGAGAATGGATATCAATCCGTTTTCAGACAAGGATCTACTAAGTAGGCTCTTCGAAGCGCAGATAAATCAGACCATGGCGCTTACCGGAACAACGGTAGAGCAAGCGGACCGATTCTCCGCGCAATTGTCGGATCGATTCGATGAACGACTAAAAACGGCATTTCCGATTACCAAAAGAATACAAAACGGCGTGTATGTTTCGACGTTTGAACTCACGAGGCCGAAAGAGAAAAATTGGTTTGAGACATTAAGGAAAGGCGGCACTCCTTTAGATCGAGCTTATCAAGCGCTCACCTTAGATTATGTTGAAACAGGGACGCTTCGAAATCTAAAGATGGATCAGGCACGGGTATCGCATCGTTCGAAGCAAGTCACCGCCTAGGAAAAGTTATTGTTGATGGTGCTGAGACCGACGCAACGCTGAACGTGTTGGGATTCATGGTCGCGGTCGAGGAACGGGTTGTCTTTGTTCAACTCCAATACCTCTATACGGGAGGAGACTTTTCCGGCCTGTTGTTCTTAAAAAACGTGGTCGATCGACTCTATTTTGTAATGTAGCTGAATGCTAGCTCCTGCCGTGCAGCAATTTTCGAGCAAAAGCTCCATTTTGTGGATGCTCAATTCTTTCTAGCGTACCTTGAAGAGGATAATTCACAATTCTGGCGATGTTGTTGCAGCGCTTTAATAGTGATACCTGCACTGCACGACCTCGATCTGCTGCTCCCCGCCCTTTCCGGAAACGCGATAGACCAGACGGTGTTCGCCTGAGATGCGGCGCGACCACCAGCCCTGCAGCGCGTGTTTGAGGGGCTCCGGTTTGCCGAGGCCCTTGAAGGGATTGCGCTTGATGTCCTTGATCAGCTCGTTGATGGCGGCGAGGATTTTTTCGTCGCGCTGCTGCCAATGCAGGTAGTCCTGCCAGGCATCTTCGGTCCAGGCGATCTTCATTTCCGCTTTGAGCCGGCCTTCCCGGGCTCGACGATCTCGCGCTTTTTCAGCTTACCGCGATCCGCATCCTTGATCGATCGCAACAGCCGCGCGGCGTTGGCCGGGCTCTTGAGCAGGTGGACGGTTTCCATCAGGCCGTCGTAGTCCTCCTCCGACATGATCACGACGCTGCGCGCATTCTGCCGGGTCACCACCAGCGGCGCGCGGTCGTCGCACACCTTTTCCATGCAGAAGGCGAGGTTGTTGCGAAGTTCGCTGTAGGAGACGTGAGCCATGGCGGGGTTCCTCGATATGTACAATAATATGTACGCGTACGGATATTTGTCAATAGAAGCTCGCCCGCAGTCACTTCATCCCCAGAGGACTGTGGGGATAGCAATGCTCGTTGGTTATTGGTCCGAACCCCGGCTCCAACCTTACCGCCGCGTGGCAAATCTGCGGAAATTTTGCCGCTTATCCGCGGCGACCGCGGCATCGGCCGCCGCCACGCATTCGCCGCGAAAAAGCCGGCTCTTGCCGCATGAAAAAAACGCGCCGCAGTTTTGCCTTCGGTTCGTCGCAACGAGATCGCATGAGGTTAATGTTGAAAGCGCGGCCAGCGTGGACAACCCAATGTAAGTGGCTCACCGGGCGTCGGATTTCGCGCGGGCCCCGTGCTGCGGCGACGCGCGCATCACAATCAAGCGCTTGAATCGACGCTGGATTTCACCTCGCAGCGGCATGCTCGCCTGCTCACGCGGCCTAAGCGCCTCAAGCAACGCTTTTTCCCCCGGGCCGGCGCTCCGCGAAGCTGCGAAATGGCGCCCGGCGCCGCAATCCCGCCGCAAGTGCCGCAACGCTGCCGCAAGACCCGCGTGTTCGCGCGCGGTCACGCCGCCATGCGGCTTAAGCCCTTCAGCTGGCGACCGATTCCACGTCCAACAAAAACTACCGCCACTCGCGGATATCGACAAAATGCCCGGCGATCGCCGCCGCCGCCGCCATCGCCGGCGACACCAGATGGGTGCGGCCTTTGAATCCCTGGCGGCCCTCGAAATTGCGGTTCGAGGTCGAGGCGCAGCGTTCTTCCGGCGAGAGCTTGTCGGGATTCATCGCTAAGCACATCGAGCAGCCGGGCTCGCGCCATTCGAATCCGGCCTTGATGAAAATCTTGTCGAGTCCTTCTTCTTCGGCCTGCGCTTTCACCAGACCCGAGCCCGGCACGATCATCGCATTGAGGTTGCCGTTGACGGTCTTGCCGTCGACCACTTTGGCCACCGCGCGAAGGTCTTCGATGCGGCCGTTGGTGCAGGAGCCGATGAAGATGCGGTCGAGTTTTATATCGGTAATTTTCGTGCCGGCGATCAGCCCCATGTAGTGCAGCGCGCGATGTTTCGAGAGCCGCTTTGCCTCGTCGGGAATCTGGTCGGGATCCGGCACGACGCCTGATATCGACACCACGTCCTCGGGGCTCGTGCCCCAGGTCACGATCGGCGGCAGCTTTGCCGCATCTAACCTGATCTCAGAATCGAAATGCGCGCCGTCGTCGCTGCGCAGCGTTTCCCAGTAGCGCATCGCGGCGTCCCAGGCCTCGCCCTTCGGGGACATCGGACGGCCCTTTAGAAACGCGAACGCCTTCTCGTCCGGCGCGATCAGGCCTGCGCGCGCGCCGCCCTCGATCGACATGTTGCACACCGTCATGCGGCCTTCCATCGACAGCGCGCGGATCGCCTCGCCGGCATATTCCAGCACATGGCCGGTGCCGCCGGCGGTGCCGATCTCGCCGATGATGGCGAGGATGATGTCTTTCGCGGTGACGCCGTCGGGCAGTTTGCCGTCGACGGTGGCGCGCATGTTCTTCGCCTTTTTCTGGATTAGCGTCTGCGTCGCCAGCACGTGTTCGACTTCGCTAGTGCCGATGCCGTGCGCCAGCGCGCCGAACGCGCCATGCGTGGAGGTATGGCTGTCGCCGCAGACGATGGTGGTGCCGGGCAGCGTGAACCCCTGCTCGGGGCCGATGATGTGCACGATGCCCTGCCGCTTGTCGTGCTCGTCGTAATAGGTAATGCCGAATTCGCGGGCGTTTTCGGCCATCACCCGCATCTGCTCGATGCTCTCGGGATCCGGATTTGGTTTGGAGCGGTCAGTGGTCGGGATGTTGTGGTCGACCACCGCCAGCGTCTTCTCCGGCGCGTGGACTTTTCGCCCGGTCGCGCGCAGACCTTCGAACGCCTGCGGCGAGGTCACCTCGTGGACGAGGTGACGATCGATATAGAGCAGGCAGGTGCCGTCATCGGCTTCGTGCACCAGATGGTCGTGCCAGATCTTGTCGTACAGCGTGGATGGCGACTTTGAATCGGACATGGTGTTGGGCCTTGAATCATTTTGAATGAAGATGCGAATCCGCGCGCCGGCGCGGGCACGTCAAATCAGGCGTCAAGCGCAGCCGTCGTCAGCCGCCCGAAGAACCGCCATGGCAGGCGGCTGCGGTCGTCGAGCACGATGCGTGCCGTGGTGATCGGGCGGTCTGGAACCATTCCATCCATATAGCACGTCGCACGCCCGCGACAATGCACACCACCCCGTCACCGTGAGGAGCGGCGTCTCGAAGGATGGCCGCAGGCGCTTGTGGCCCATCCTTCGAGGCTCGCCGTGAACGGCGAGCACCTCAGGATGACGGTTTTCGCTGGGGCAACAAAAAAAGCGCGGGGTGAGCCCGCGCTTTTCGGTCATCGCCTCGCGGTGCGAAATTACTCGCCGACGGCGGCGGTCTGCGCGCGGTCGGTCTTCTTCTCGACGATGCGGGCCGACTTGCCGCGCAGGTTGCGCAGGTAATAAAGTTTGGCGCGGCGCACCTTGCCGCGGCGCACCACCTTGATCGAATCGATCATCGGCGACATCACCGGGAATACGCGCTCGACGCCCTCGCCGTAGGAAATCTTGCGCACCGTAAAACTCTCATTGAGGCCGCCGCCGGAACGGCCGATGCAGACGCCCTCATAGGCCTGCACGCGCGAGCGGTCGCCCTCGACCACCTTGACGTTGACGATCACGGTGTCGCCGGGACCGAACTCCGGAATTTCCTTGCCCGCGGACAGTTTGTCGAATTGCTCTTTTTCGAGCTGTTGAATGAGGTTCATGGTAAAATCTCCATCGGCGCGCCGCGGCCCTCAAGGCGCGAGCTAACGCGGTCGTCCATTTATCCTGCCATTGCGCGGATTTGGCGCTCGTATACGGCAAAGGCGGAGCGTTGTCACCCGTCCGTCGTGTTTTTTGGGCGTTTTTGGCGGGCCTTTGCCGCTGCGGCCCACAGGTCCGGCCGCCGGGCCTTTGTCAGGGCTTCAGCCTCGGCCAGGCGCCAGGCGGCGACCCGGGCGTGGTCCCCCGACAGCAGGATGTCCGGAATTGGCCGGCCCTCGAACGCCTGAGGGCGGGTATATTGCGGGTATTCCAGTAGTCCGTCGGAGAAGCTCTCGTCGGCTCCGGAGGCGAGCTTTCCCATCACACCCGGCAGCAGCCGAATACAGGCGTCCAACAGCGCCATGGCGGCGATTTCACCGCCGGACAGCACATAATCCCCGAGCGAGACTTCCTCGAGCCGGCGGGCCTCTATCACGCGCTGGTCGACCCCCTCAAAACGCCCGCAGACGATCAAGGGCCCCAGCCCGGCCGCGAGTTCCATCACCCGCGACTGGGTCAATGGCCGACCGCGCGGGCTCATCAGGAGGCGGGGACGATCCGGGGCGACGTCGGATGCATCGATGGCTGCCGCCAGCACGTCCGCGCGCAGCACCATGCCAAGCCCGCCGCCGGCCGGGGTGTCGTCAACACTGCGGTGGCGGTCGGTGGCCGAGTGGCGGATATCCCGCGCCTCCAGCGCCCATAGCCCGGACGCCAGTGCCTTGCCCGCAAGGCTCACGCCAAGGGGGCCCGGAAACATTTCCGGAAACAGCGTCAGCACGGTCACGCGCCAGGTCATTTCAGGAGTCCGCGTTGGCCGGATCGTCGCCCTCAATTTCCGTGGGCAATTCGATCACCACGCGGCCACTCGCGAGATCGACCGTCGGCACCACGGCGTTGGTGAACGGCAACAGCAAGGTCGCACCCTTCGGCGGCGCGATTTCGATGATGTCGCCGGCGCCGAAATTATGGATGGCGATGACCCGGCCGATCGGCTCGCTGGTGGAATTCACCGCAGCAAGACCGATCAGATCGGCGTGGTAATATTCGTCCGTGTCGGTCGCCGGCAATCTTTCGCGCGCGATGTAGAGTTCGACGCCGTTCAACCGCTCGGCGTCTTCGCGGGTAGCGACGCCTTTCAGCGTCGCTACCAGATGGCCTTTCGCTACGCGGGCGTGCGTCACTTCGAACTGCCGCGCGCCGTCTTTGGTTGCGAGCGGACCGTAGCGCTTCACGGCGACTGGGTCTTCAGTGAAGGTCCACAGCTTTACCGCGCCGCGCACGCCATGCGCAGCACCAATGCGGGCGACGCAGATTTGCGCTGGCATCGCCGCGCGTCGCGCTTATGCCGACTTGGCGGCGGCTTCGGC
The DNA here is from genome assembly GCF_036009065.1 of Bradyrhizobium sp. Classification (GTDB taxonomy): domain Bacteria; phylum Pseudomonadota; class Alphaproteobacteria; order Rhizobiales; family Xanthobacteraceae; genus Bradyrhizobium. The sequence continues at coordinate 34,837 of NZ_DASYMN010000113.1, forward strand.
GTTGGCCTTGCGCTCCTTGCGCGGCACGGCCTTTTCCGGGTTGTTGCGGGCTTCGCGCTTCTTGACGCCGGCGGCATCGAGGAAACGCGCGACGCGATCCGACGGCTGCGCGCCCTTGGCCATCCATGCCTTGACCTTGTCGAGGTCGAGCTTCAGCCGCGCTTCATTGTCCTTCGGCAGCAGCGGATTGAAATGGCCAAGCCGCTCGATGAAGCGGCCGTCGCGCGGATAGCGGGAGTCGGCGACGACGACGTGGTAGACCGGACGCTTCTTGGTGCCCGCGCGCGCGAGGCGGATAACGACTGACATTGAGTTCTCCTTCAAAGATGTGTTCGCAGAGGTGTGTTCGAGTGTGAGTGAATTGATCGCGATTATTTCTTCTTACCCAGTCCGGGAAAGCCGCCGAGGCCCGGCAGGGTTGGCTTGCCGCTGAGCCCGGTAAGGCCGGGCAAATTCGGCAGGCCCGGTCGCAAACCGGCGGGCAAATCTTTCGGCAGCGAGGGCATGCCGCCTTGCGGCAGTCCGCCCGGCATCTTCTCGGCGAGCGCCTTCATCTGTTCCGGCGACGGCATGCCGCCGCCAAACCCCATCGCCTGTGCGATGCCGGCCATCGGGCCGCGCTTGCCCGATCCCATCGCCTTCATCATGTCGGCCATGTTGCGGTGCATTTTCAGCAGCTTGTTGACTTCCTCGACCTTTTGCCCGGAGCCCGCGGCGATGCGCTTCTTGCGGCTCGCCTTGAGGATATCGGGGTTCTTGCGCTCCTGCCGTGTCATCGAATCGATCACCGCGACCTGGCGCTTCAAGATTCTATCGTCCAGCCCGGCATTGGCGATCTGGTTCTTCATTTTGGCAATGCCGGGCATCATGCCCATCAGCCCGCTGATGCCGCCCATATTGGCCATCTGCAGGAGTTGCTCGCGCATGTCGTTGAGGTCGAACTGACCCTTGCGCATGCGCTCGGCGGTGCGCGCGGCTTTTTCGGCATCGATATGCGCGGCGGCTTTTTCGACCAGCGAGACCACATCGCCCATGCCGAGAATGCGCCCGGCGATTCGATCAGGGTGAAAATCTTCCAGCGCGTCAGTCTTTTCGCCGGTGCCGATCAGTTTTATGGGCTTGCCGGTTACCGCGCGCATCGACAGCGCCGCGCCGCCGCGGCCATCGCCGTCGACGCGCGTGAGCACGATGCCGGTCAGGCCAACGCGCTCGTCGAACGCGCGCGCGAGATTGACCGCGTCCTGGCCGGTGAGCGCATCCGCCACCAGCAGCACTTCGTGCGGACTGGCGGCGGTTTTGATCTCGGCGGCTTCCGCCATCATCTCTTCGTCGAGCGTGGTGCGGCCGGCGGTATCGAGCAGCACCACGTCGTAACCGCCGAGTTTTGCGGCTTCCAGCGCGCGCCTTGCGATCTGCGCCGGCTTCTGACCGGCCACGATGGGGAGCGTATCGACCTCGACATCGCGGCCGAGCACCGCGAGTTGCTCCATCGCCGCGGGACGATAGATGTCGAGCGAGGCCATCAGCACCTTGCGCTTGTCGCGCTGGGTCAGCCGGCGGCCGAGTTTCGCGGTGGTGGTGGTTTTGCCGGAGCCCTGCAGGCCGACCATCATGATCGCGACCGGCGGCACGGCGTTGAGGTCGATGGCCTGCCCGTCGGAGCCGAGCGTGGCGATCAGCTCGTCATGGACGATCTTCACCACCATCTGGCCGGGAGTGACCGACTTGACCACGGTGGCGCCGATCGCCTGTTCGCGGACTTTTTCGGTAAAGCTTCTGACCACGTCGAGCGAGACGTCGGCCTCCAGCAGCGCGCGGCGCACCTCGCGCATGGCGGCGTCGACGTCGGCTTCGGTCAGCGCCCCGCGCCGCGTCAGCCGATCGAGAATGCCACCAAGCTTTTCCGACAGATTGTCGAACACGTCGCTTTTCCTGCTGCCTCACCCTGAGGAGCATGCGCAGCATGCGTCTCGAAGGGTGGATTGTTTTATCCCATCCTTCGAGACGCCGCTTCGCGGCTCCTCAGGATGAGGAATTCCAAACGCGTTTGCGCCCGAGGGCGCATCGCGCTGTCGGGCGTTGACCTCCGGTCTCAAGGACCAGGCGGCGGGTCGAAAAGAACGTCTTTCCGAGATGACGGTGACATACGCCACAGCCAAAGTAAGTCAATACCGACTTACTTTTTCAGAGAGCGCTTGAAATGCTCGCCCTGAACGCCTATGATTGACCGATCAAATTGACCGGTCAATTATATGAAACATATCCAAGCCTCCGAAGCCAAGGCCAAATTCTCCGAATTGCTCGATCAGGTCGAGCGGGGCGAGACGATCGCGATTACGCGTCACGGCAGGATCGTAGCGCGTATCACTCCCGACGAGGAAGCAAAACGGCAAAGAGCCCGTGAGGCTATCAAGGACATTCTGGAGCTAAGAAAGACGGCTCCCGGCGCTACCGTGGAAGAAATTCTGCAGTGGCGCGACGAAGGTCGGCGCTTCTAGCGTGCCATTCGTCCTCGATGCTTCCGTCACCCTTTGCTGGCTCTTTCAGGATGAGACTGATCGCATCGCCGATATCGCAGCTGAACTCCTTCTCCGCGATGAACATGCAATCGTGCCTCTCGTCTGGTGGTTCGAGATTCGCAATGTGATGGTTACAGGAACGCGCCGTCAGCTTCTGACTGTCGAACGCGTACATGCCTTTCTCGCCCACGCGAGAACCGCATCGATCGATCTCGACGCGATTCCCGCGGAGGAAGCCGTCTTCCGGATTGCACACAATCACCGACTTAGCTTCTATGATGCATGTTACCTGGAAGTAGCGGTCCGCAACGGAATCGCGCTTGCGACCTTGGACAAGGCGCTTACCCGCGCCGCGGCAGCTGAGGGTGTGCCGCTGATCGGCGATTGATCCGCGTTTAAAACTTTTCGTCCCCCCGATGCCGCACGGAATCCGGAAAATCCCGATACAGCGCGAACTGCACGTTCTGGACCAGCGAATTGACGCCAAAATGGACGCTCTCGACCGGCTCGCGCCGGCTGCCGACCCGGTTAAACGCCTGATCGAGCTGGGCCATGCCGGTAAATTCCATCATCAAATGGAATTCGCCGATGGGGGCTGCGCTCAAGCCCAGCTTGCGCCGCATCAGCCGCCAGCCCTGCATCAGGCCATCGTTCTCCAGGCCGCCCATGTAGGCTTTGAGCCGGTCGGAAAATTCCATATCGGATACGCCGGGTTTGAGGTCGAACCACGCGTTGTAAATATCCATCGCCAATCCCATTTGAATTCACGTTAGATATACAGCCTATCCTTCCTGCTCTCCCACCCGATTTGTGGCCCGCTCCGTGTCCCTCACCCGCCGCCGGCTTTTCTCTCTGATCGCCGGCCTTGCGGCGGCCGCTGGACTGTCGGCCTTTTGGGCTTCCCGCATGCGAAATTATGAAGGCCCGGTGTCGGATCATTTCGACGGCAGGCATTTTTTCGATCCCGACGGCTCGCCGCCGAAAAGTCTCGGTGAACTGCTGCGCTGGCAGTTCGGTCCTGACCGGCAGCGCCAGCCGTGGCCGGAGTGGGTGCCGAGCCCCTACGCCGACACGCCGCCGCCGCGCGTTACGGGGGACAAGGTGCGGCTGGCGTTCGTCGGTCACGCAAGCTGGCTGGTCCAGACATCAGGGATGAACATCCTGATCGATCCGGTATGGTCGGACCGCGTCTCGCCGTTCACCTTCGCCGGTCCCAAGCGGCACAACGCGCCGGGCATCGCATTCGACGCGCTGCCGCGGATCGATACGGTGCTGGTGTCCCATGGCCATTACGATCATCTCGACGTCGCCACGCTCTCAAGACTGAACACGAAATTCTCGCCCCGCGTGATCACGCCGCTGGGCAACGACGCCACCATGCGCAGCGCCGACGGCGCGATCCGCGCCGAGGCGTTCGACTGGCACCATCGTATTGAACTCGGAAACGGCGTCGCGGTGACACTGGTACCGACGCGACACTGGTCGGCGCGCGGACTGTTCGACCGCAACAGATCACTATGGGCGAGTTTTGTGCTGGAGACCCCGGCGGGACAAATCTACATCGTCTGCGATTCCGGCTACGGCGACGGCAAGCATTTCCGCCGCGCCGCCGAGGCCCACGGCCCGCTGCGGCTGGCGATCCTGCCGATCGGCGCTTACGAACCGCGCTGGTTCATGCGGGACCAGCACATGAATCCGTCGGATGCAGTCAAGGCGCTGGCCGACTGCGGCGCGGCGCAGGCGCTGGCGAACCATCACGGTACGTTTCAACTGACCGACGAGGCGATCGACGCGCCGGTCACCGCGCTGGGTGAGGCGCTTGAGGCGGCCAAGATTCCACGCGAGCGTTTCGTCGTGCTGAAGCCGGGGCAGGTGGTGGAGATTTAACGACCCGTGCCCCGGACGCGGCGCAGCGCACTCGGGTCCGCGCGTTGCGCGGCCCGAGCACGGGCTCAGCCCTTGCGAAGCGGTGCGCTGCAGAGCCGGTGCCATACTCCAGCGTTTTTGGCGGTCCCGGCTCCGCGCAGCGGCATGAAGAATGCCGCAGCGCGTCCGGGACACGACTCACTGCCCCGCAGGCTTGATGGCCCAGGACACGTTGACGGCGACGCGTAGCGTTTCTTCGCCCGGCGCCACCGGCGCCGACGCTGCCATGCCGGCGGACATCTTGCGATATGGCATCGGGCCGGGTAGGCCCTCTTCCGAAATACTGACGGGCGAGCCGAGCGTGACGCCGGCAGCCTTGGCATAAATCTCGGCCTTGCGGCGCGCGTCGGCGATCGCCTGCTCGCGGGCATCGTCGAGCAGTTTTGAGGCGGCCGACACCATGAAATTGATGCCGCCGAGGTCGTTGGCGCCGGCGGCGACCAGCACATCGACTACGCTTGCGACCTGGGTGACGTCGCGCAGCCGGATGGTCACGCGGTTGCTGGCACGGTAGCCGACGACGGCATTGGGGCCGCTGCGGTTAGGCGCGTATTGCGGCTGCAGCGACAGCCGCGAGGTTTGAAAATCCTTCTCGTCGATCCCGGCGCCCTTCAGCGCCAGCAGCACCTTGCCCATCGCGGCGTTGTTGGTGTCGCTGGCTTCGCGCGCGGTCCTGGCTTCGGTGGTTACGCCGCCGTCGATCTGAGCGAGATCGGGCGGCACCGACACGGTTGCCTCGCCGGTGACGGAAATCGCCGCTGGCGGTGTGAGCTGGGCCAGCGCGGGCGCGCCGAGCAGTCCGCCTGCGAGCGCCACGATGACCAAAATAGCGCGATGGTTCATCTCGTCCTACTTCAACGGCACATAGACGTTGATCACCAGCTTGTCCTCCGCGGTCTTCAGCGGGTCGGTGATGTATTCCTCGATGAAAGTGTCCTTCGCTTCCAGCTTCTTGTCGTCGAGATGATTGGTGATCGCCTCGTAGGTGTTGTCCATGTTGTCGTAGGAGCCGCGATGGACGAATTTCAGGGCCTTGCCGTCGGGGGATTTGCCGATGCTGATGTCCTTGGGGAGATTCTTCGGCTCCTGGTCGACCGGAATTTCCGCCTGGAACGTAAAACCGTTGTCGTCGGTCGAGGTGTAGACGATCATCGAATTGCCGGATGGCTTGATGCCCTGCTTGTCGAGCAGCGCAGAGATCTTCTTGAACGAGTCGATCAGCGTCTCGAATGCCGAATCCCAGTTGGCGCTGCCTTTCAGGACCACCGCCGTTTTCGCGGTCAGGGTGATTTCCTCGCCGAATGGATCGGCAGTTTGGACCGGCGCGGGAGCCGCGGACGGGATCGCCGGGGCTTCCGCGGCCGGTGGCGGGGGTGCCGGAGCGGGGGTCACAGGCGCGGCCGGAGCGGGCGCTATTGGGGCAGGGGTTTCGGGCGCTGGCGCTGCAGGCGCCGCCGGCGTCGGGGTTGTGGGCGATTGCGCGAAAGCACCCGCTGAAATCAGCGCGAGGGCGAGTACGACCGGGGCCAGACCAAAGAAACGGCGGTAATTCATTCGGAAGCTCTCCATAGCGCCGGCAGGCTAACACGCCGGCGTGGCATTCGTCCCATGCCATACGTCATAGCCGCATTCCCGGTAACCCCGCCGTCATCCAGAGCTCGCCCTTCTCAGGGCGAGCCTCGAAGGATGGCCACAAGGACGGTGCTTGCGGCCATCCGTCGAGACGCCGCGCAAGCGCGCGGCTCCTCAAGGATGACGGTTGAGTATTCCGCCGTCATTCGCCATATAACACGGCAGGAAAAAGGCCATGAGCGCGCTCGCAAATCACAGCTTCAGCAAGATGAACGGCATCGGCAACGAGATCGTCGTGGTCGATCTGCGCGACTCGTCCGTGCCCGTCACGGCCGATGAGGCCCGCGCGGTGGCTCAGCCTTCTGGCGTACACTACGATCAGCTGATGGTGCTGCACCCGCCGCGGCTGCACGGCACCGAAGCCTTCATCCGCATCTACAACAATGACGGCTCGGAAGCCGGCGCCTGCGGCAACGGCATGCGCTGCGTGGTGCGCCAGCTGTTCGAGAAAACCGGCCAGACCGCCGTCACCTTCGAGACCAGGGCTGGTCTCTTGAATTGCTGGCAGGGACCCTCGCCCGATCTCTATACCGTCGACATGGGCCCGCCGAAATTCGGCTGGAAGGATATTCCGCTGGCGGAAGAGTTTCGCGACACGCGATATATCGAACTGCAGATTGGCCCGATCGACGCGCCGGTGCTGGACTCGCCATCCGTGCTCAACATGGGCAATCCGCATGCGATCTTCTGGGTCGATGATGTGAATGCTTACGACCTTGCACGCTTCGGGCCGCTGCTGGAAAATCATCCGATCTTTCCGGAGCGCGCCAATATCACGCTGGCGCACATCGTTGACCGCGATCATGTCACGATCCGCACCTGGGAGCGCGGCGCGGGGCTGACAAAAGCCTGCGGTTCGGCGGCCTGCGCCGTAGCGGTGGCCGCGGCGCGGCTGAAGCGCACCAACCGCACGGTCACAATCACCCTCCCGGGCGGCGATCTCGGCATCGAATGGCGCGAGAGCGACGATCATGTGCTGATGACTGGGACTGCGACGTTCGAATATGAAGGCCGTTTCGATCCGGCGCTGTTTGCGCGGCCTTTAGAAGAAAATCGCGCGTAAGATGAGCGTCGACGTCGTCACCTTCGGCTGCCGTCTCAATGCCTTCGAGTCCGAAGTGATCCGGCGCGAGGCGGAGAACGCGGGCCTTGCCGATACCATCGTCATCAACAGCTGCGCGGTCACCAATGAAGCGGTGGCGCAGGCGCGGCAGTCGATCCGCCGGCTGAAACGCGAGCGGCCGCGGGCGCGCATCGTCGTCACCGGCTGCGCGGCGCAGACCCAGCCGGACATGTTTGCCGAGATGGTGGAGGTCGATCGCGTCGTCGGCAATGAAGAGAAGATGCGTAGCAAGGCCTGGCGGGATTCGCGCGCGGCGTTCGATGCATCGCCTTTCGGTATCGCCGGCAGCGAAAAAATCGCGGTGGCCGATATCATGGCCGTGCGCGAAATGGCGCCGCATCTGCTGGAAGGATTTCAGGGCGGGCTGCCTCGCGCTTTCGTGCAGGTGCAGAACGGCTGCGATCATCGCTGCACCTTCTGCATCATTCCCTACGGCCGCGGCAATTCGCGCTCGGTGCCGATGGGCGCAGTGGTCGATCAGGTACGCGCGCTGGTGGAGCGCGGCCACGCCGAGCTCGTGCTGACCGGCGTCGATCTCACCAGCTACGGCGCCGATCTGCCGGGCACACCGAAACTCGGCGCGCTGACCAAACAGATTCTTCGCCATGTGCCGGAGCTAAGACGCTTGCGGATATCGTCGATCGATTCGATCGAGGTCGACCGCGATCTGCTCGATGTCATCGCCGATGACGAACGCCTGATGCCGCATCTGCATCTGTCGCTGCAATCCGGCGACGATCTTGTTTTGAAGCGAATGAAGCGACGGCATTCGCGAAGCGACGCCATCGAATTCTGCGCGCAGGTCCGGCGGCTGCGGCCGGACATCGCGTTCGGCGCCGACATCATCGCGGGATTTCCGACCGAAACCGAGGCGATGTTCGCGCGCTCGCAGGACTTGGTCGAGGCGTGCGATCTAACGTTCCTGCACGTGTTTCCTTATTCGCCGCGGCCCGGCACCCCGGCGGCGCGGATGCCGCAAGTGCAGGGCGGTGTGATCAAGGAGCGTGCGAAACGCCTGCGCGCGGCCGGCGAAGCGGCGCTGCAGCGGCGGCTGGCGACGGAGGTCGGTTCGGTGCGGCAGGTGCTGATCGAGAGCGCTTCCCAAGGCCGCACCGAACATTTCATACCGGTGAGGATTGCGGGCGAGACACCGGGCGCGGTGCGGACGCTGGTGATGACTGGGCATGATGGCGCGCGGTTGATGGTGTGAAGGGGCTCTTTCTTCTCCGTCTCGAATTCGCGGGCCCGTTTGAGCCAGACCGATAAATTATAAAATGATTGCGTAAAGTATTGAAAATCGATACTTTACGCCTATGAATTCCGCAAATCGCCTTCGTGCCCGAGACTACATCGCCCGACTCGCAGGGGGCGGCCGCTATGACTTTAGCTCTCTCGACGCGCAGGAGGCGCTAGGCGTTTCGCCAGCCGCCGCAAAGCTGGCACTCAACCGCCTGGCCAAGCAGCAACTCATCGCATCGCCGGCACGCGGCTTCTATGTCATCGTGCCGCCGGAATACCGGTCTTTGAAGTCACTTCCAGCCGACCAGTTTATTCCTGCGTTGATGCAGCGGCTCGGTCTCACTTACTACGCAGGGCTGTTGTCGGCCGCGCAGTATCACGGCGCCGCGCATCACCGCCCGCAGGAATTCCAGGTCATGGTTGCGAAAAGCCGGCGCGCGATCGTCAGCGGGGCCGTCCGCGTAACCTTCATTGTGCGCAAGAACATCGACAGCATCCCGGTTCAAAACTTCAATACGCCGCGTGGCACCGTCAAGGTTTCAACGCCGGAGGCGACGGCGGTTGATCTGGTGGGCTATCCCGGACACGTCGGCGGTCTCGATCAGGCCGCAACGATCTTGAGCGAGCTTGCGGAAAAGCTTGATCCCAAGAAACTCGCAATAGCGGCACAGAACGCGCCGGTGCCGTGGGGGCAGAGGTTAGGCTATTTGCTTGAAAAGCTCGGCGAAGAGGACCGTGCAGGCCCGCTCAAATCCTATGTGCAGAAAAACGCACGACAGGCGGCAGTCCTGTTGCCAGCCGCGAAAATAAATGAAGCGATGCGAAAAATGCCTGGAAACTGATTGTCAACGCGGAGATAGAGCCCGAATTGTGATTCCGCGCGATTACATAACCTCGTGGCGTCCGCAAGCCCCCTGGGTGCAGGACGTCCAGGTTGAGCAGGACCTTGTCATGTGCCGTGCATTGGTGGAGCTGTTCTCAAATCCCGTGCTTGCTCAATCGCTCGCCTTCAGGGGCGGGACGGCGCTGTACAAACTTTATATTAAACCTCCCGCCCGTTACTCCGAAGATATTGACCTCGTCCAGATGCGCCCGGAGCCGGCCGGCCCGGTAATGGAAGCCCTGCATTCCGTTCTCGATCCCTGGCTTGGCGCGCCTCGATGGAAGCAGACAGAAGGACGGGTAACATTCGTATATCGCTTCGCTTCGGAAGATACGCCACCCATCGGTATGCGGCTGAAAGTCGAAACCAATACGCGCGAACACTTTGCAGTACAGGGATACAAGCACGTTCCTTTCGAGGTTTCCTCACGCTGGTTCGAAGGAAAATGCCGAATCCCGACATACGAGCTTGATGAATTGCTCGGGACAAAAATGCGCGCCTGTATCAGCGCAAGAAGAGTCGTGATCTGTTTGATCTCGCAACGGCTCTGGGGCATGCCGATGTTGATCCCGGTCGGATTGTCGAAACATTCCTTGGCTACATGAAGCATGATGGTCATCGAATAACGCGAGTGCTGTACGAACAAAATATTCAGAAGAAGCTTGCGGACCCGCAATTTACCGCCGATATCAGTCCGTTGCTTGCGAATGGATATGCATGGAATATGACTGAAGCAGCGCGACGGATTACCAAGGCATTGATCCAGCGGATTCCAGAATAACAGCAGGGAAAAGGGTAAAAAAAGCTACTCCCCGTTCCACCCGCACGCCTTGAGCCGCTCATGCAGATGCGGCGGCGCCGGCGCGACCACATGCACCGGTTCCTTGTTCTTCGAAATCGGAATCCCGATCGCGCGGGAATGCAGATGCAGGCTCGGTTCGCCGAGGCGCGGGATAAATTGTTCATTGCGCAGGCGGCGTAAACTTGCCTGCGTGCCGTAGATGTTGTCGCCGACGATCGGCCAGCCCATCGCCGCAGCATGCACGCGCAATTGATGGGTGCGGCCGGTGACCGGTTCCAGCGCCAGCCAGCTGAGACCGCCGCCGCGCCCCAGCACCTTCCAGCGGGTGGACGCGCTCTGCCCTTCCGGGTCCGGCTTCTGCCACCAGCCGCGCTCGGCGTTGAGGCGGCCGAGTGGCATGTCGATGGTGCCTTCGTCCTCGGCGGGACCGCCTTCGACCACCGCCCAGTAGGTCTTGGAAATTTTGCCGTGTTTGAACAGCAGCCCGAGCGACGCGGTGGCCTTGCGGTGCCGGCCCAGCACCAGGCAGCCCGAGGTGTCGCGATCGAGCCGGTGCGCGAGGACCGGCGGGCGCGGCAGGCCGAATCGCAAGCTCTCGAACGATGCCTCCAGATTGGCGCCGCCCTTGGGACCGCGATGCACCGGCAGCCCTGCGGGCTTGTTGATCACCAGCATCAGCCCGTCGCGATGGAGCACGCGCGACTGAATTTCTTCGGCCGTGAGCTGGGGTATTTCGACGCGTTCGTTGTGACTTTCGCTCATGGCGTGAAACGGCTAACACACCCCCGACATGAACGACACCTCGGAACAACCCAAATTTAGCTGGTGGCGGCGGCTGTCCAGCGGCCTGAAGCGCACCTCGACTTCGCTGGGGACGGCGGTCGCCGACCTGGTGACAAAACGCAAGCTCGACCGCGCCATGCTCGAGGATATCGAGGACGTGCTGCTGCGCGCCGATCTTGGCACCGAAGTCGCGGCGCGGATATCGGCGGCGGTAGGCGTTGGCCGCTACGACAAGGCGATTTCGGCCGATGACGTGAAAACCGTGGTCGCAACCGAAGTGGAAAAGGTGCTGGCGCCGGTGGCAAAGCCGCTGGTCATCGATTCCGCGCAAAAGCCGTTCGTAATTCTCGTGGTCGGGGTCAACGGCTCCGGCAAGACCACTACGATCGGCAAGCTCGCGGCCAAGCTGAGTGCGGAGGGCCGCAAGGTCATGCTCGCAGCGGGTGACACCTTTCGCGCCGCCGCGATCGAGCAGCTGAAAATATGGGGCGAGCGCACCAGATCGCCGGTGATCGCCGGCGCGCAGGGGTCGGATTCCGCGAGCCTTGCCTTCAATGCGCTGACATCGGCGCGCGAGGGAAAGCTCGACGTGCTGCTGATCGACACCGCAGGGAGGCTGCAGAACAAGGCCGAGCTGATGAATGAGCTCGAAAAGGTCGTGCGCGTCATCAGGAAGGTCCATGCATCGGCGCCGCACGCGGTGCTGCTGGTGCTCGATGCCACGGTGGGACAAAATGCGTTATCGCAAGTCGAGGCCTTTGCCCGTACAGCGGGCGTCACCGGCCTTGTCATGACAAAGCTCGACGGCACCGCGCGCGGCGGCATCCTGGTGGCGCTGGCCGAGAAGCACAAACTGCCGGTGCACTTCATCGGGGTCGGCGAGGGGATCGACGATCTGGCGCCGTTCACCGCGCGGGAGTTTGCGAAAGCGATTGCAGGGATTGAAAGCTGATATGGATAGAAAACTACCGCATCCGCTGTTCAAGCTGGCGACCGAACTCGGCCCGCTGCTGATTTTCTTTTTCGCCAACGCCAAGGCCAACCTGTTCGTCGCCACCGGCGCGTTCATGGTGGCGGTGGTTATTGCGATGGTGGCGTCTTATGTGGTGACGCGCCATGTGCCGATGATGGCCATCGTCACCGCCGTCGTCGTCATCGTGTTCGGCACACTGACGCTGGTGCTGCACGACGAGACTTTCATCAAGATGAAGCCGACCATCGTCTACGCGCTGTTCGCGGCGATCCTCGGCGGCGGATTGCTGTTCGGCCGTTCCTTCATCGCAATCATGTTCGACCAGATGTTCAACCTGACGCCGCTGGGCTGGCGGACACTCACCTTGCGCTGGGCGTTCTGGTTTTTCGCCATGGCGGTGCTGAACGAAATCATCTGGCGCACCCAGAGCACGGACTTCTGGGTGAATTTCAAGGTGTTCGGCATGGTGCCGCTGACCATGCTGTTCGCGGTCACGCAGATGCCGCTGGTCAAGCGCTATCACCTGGAGCCGGCGACGCTCGAGCAGAGCGAGGCGGAAGCGGGGGATGTGAGGAAGGGGTAGTCTCGTGTCCCGGACGCGCTGCGGCATTCTTCATGCCGCTGCGCAGGGCCGGGGCAGTTACGGATGCTGCGGCTTGTGACGGCCCCGGCTCTGCAGCGCACCGCTCCGCGAAGGGCTACGCGCTGCGCTGCGTCCGGGGCGCGAAGCTCAGCTCTTCTGCTTGGCGATGATCTTGTCCTTGATGCCGTCGTAGGTCTTCTGCGGGACGATGCTCTTGCTCACCAGTTCGTCCTTGCCCTTGTACGGACGGCCGGCGATGATTTTCGCCGAGTAGGCCTTGCCGACGCCCGGCAGCGCGTCGAGCTGCTCTGATGTCGCTGAGTTGATGTCGAGCAATTCCGCCTTGGGCGCCGGGGCCATCTTTGATTCGGTGGCGGCCGGAGCTTTCGGCGCCGGGGCCATCTTGTCGGACTTGGCGGCGGGCTGGGCGGTCTGGGCCATCGACGGTGCAGCCGTCAGCAGGCCGAGGGTGAGCGCGGTGGCGGCAAGTGAAGCGAGCGTGAAATGACGCATTGGGTGTCCCTCCAAGGACGGTTTAAGTACGCGTTAAAACTAGCTTCGAATTCGTGGCGGCGCCATGGCCGCGAAATGAACGGCAGATAAAAGCGCAAGATTATTTGGAGCGCCTCCCCAGTGTCGTCCCCGCGAAGGCGGGGACCCATAACCACCGGCAGTTATGATTGCAGGGAGGTCATTCAACAAGGCCACTGACGCAAACCAGAACATCGGCGACACGGCGTATGGGTCCCCGCCTGCGCGGGG
>NZ_DASYMN010000114.1:0-3130 GCF_036009065.1 Bradyrhizobium sp.
ACAAATAGAAGCGTCATGCGCGGGCTTGACCCGCGCATCCATCTTCTTCGTGAGGAGTCTTTCGACGATGATGGATTGCCGGGTCAAGCCCGGCAATGACGATTTTTACGAGCAAGCGTCACGCTTGCTACCCAGAAGACAGATAGAAGCGTCATGCGCGGGCTTGACCCGCGCATCCATCTTCTTCGTGAGGAGTCTTTCGACGATGATGGATTGCCGGGTCAAGCCCGGCAATGACGATTTTTACGAGCAAGCGTCACGCTTGCTACCCAGAGACAAATAGAAGCGTCATGCGCGGGCTTGACCCGCGCATCCATCTTCTTCGTGAGGAGTCTTTCGACGATGATGGATTGCCGGGTCAAGCCCGGCAATGACGATTTTTACGAGTGGAGCTCCCATGTTCAACCGCCTTCGCCATCTGCTGGCACCGCCTGAACTGAAGGCGAGTCGCACCGCGCGACTCGTCGCATTCGAAAACGGCGGGCGGGCGCGGTGGACCCCTCGCGATTACAGCGGCCTCGCGCGCGAGGGGTATCTCGCCAATGCCATCGTGCATCGCTCGGTCAGGCTGATCGCGGAGAATGCGGCGGCGTGCCAGTTCCTGGTGTTCGAGGGCGCGGCCGAACGCGACGCGCATCCGCTGGCGCAGCTGTTGACGCGGCCGAACCCGCGCCAGGACGGCGGGGTGTTCTTTGAGATGCTGTATGCGCATCTGCTGCTCGCCGGCAACGCCTATGTCGAGGCGGTCGCGCTCGGCGATCGCCTGCGCGAGCTCTACGCGCTGCGGCCCGACCGCATGAAGGTGGTGCCCGGCGCCGACGGCTGGGCCGAGGCCTACGAGTATTGCGTCGGCGCGCGCTGCGTGCGCTTCGACCAGCTCGCAACACCGGTGCCGCCGATCCTGCATCTGACCTTCTTCCATCCGCTCGACGACCATTATGGCCTGGCGCCGATCGAGGCCGCCGCGGTCGCGGTCGACACCCATAATTCCGCGGCGCGCTGGAACAAGGCGCTGCTCGACAACGCCGCGCGGCCCTCCGGCGCGCTGGTGTTTGCCGCCGACAACAACGTGCTGTCGGCCCAGCAGTTCGACCGGCTGAAGCGCGAACTCGACGAGACCTATACCGGCACCGCCAATGCCGGCCGGCCGATGCTGCTGGAAGGCGGGCTCGACTGGAAGGCGATGTCGCTGACGCCGAAGGACATGGATTTCCTCGAAGCCAAACACACCGCGGCGCGCGAAATCGCGCTCGCCTTCGGCGTGCCGCCGATGCTCTTGGGCATTCCCGGCGACAACACCTTTGCGAACTACGCGGAGGCCAACCGCACGTTCTTCCGCCAGACCGTGCTGCCGCTGGCCGCGCGGGTGGGCTCCTCGATCGCGCAATGGCTGGCGCCGCAATTCGGCGAGGCCATCCGCGTCGTCATCGACACCGACCGCATCGACGCGCTGGCCGCCGACCGCGCCGCATTGTGGGACCGCGTCTCTGGCGCGGCGTTCCTGACGCTGAACGAGAAGCGCGAGGCGGTGGGATATGGGCCGGTCGCGGGCGGGGATCGCTGGGGGGTAGGGCACACGAGTTAGAGTTTTAGTTCTGTCATGCGCGGGCTTGACCCGCGCATCCATCCTCTTCGCAAGAGTCTTTCGAAGCGGATGGATTGCCGGGTCAAGCCCGGCAATGACGCAGAGAAAGAATCTCTAATGCCCCAACCCCCTTCCGCCTACGACTTGCATCAGCGCGAGCGCTGGCTGCGCCACGACGCGCACCTCTGGCTCCGCCACGACTTCGCGCGCTGGCTGAAGCCCGGCACCGATCCGGAGGAAGTGTACCCACATTTGAAGCAGCAGCGCGAAGCAGCGGAGGACATAGCCTTCGCGGCCAGGATCGCGGCGAGCCAGCGCGTGCTGACGATGCTGCGCGCGGAGGTGGACGAGACGAAGGCCGCGCAGGCGCGGCGGCGGCTGGAGGAGGCGAAGTACAGCCCGGACCAGCCGCGCATTCCCAAGAGAAATCCGGGCGGCGGACAATGGACCCGCGTGGGTGAGGGAGGCGGCCTATCTCCGTCGCCGGCAGCCGCGCGACCGATGGGCAACGTCGATGTCGGCGACGTCAGCGGATCGAGCGAACTCGGCGATCTGTTTCAGATCACACCGGACGATACGAGCACGGACGGCGAGCAGGTCGCGGATGTCATTAGAGTTTGCACGGTGGCCGGCGCCGGGCGGGCCACTGTTGACGGAGTTAAGACCCACTTTGTTATTTATGAGTGCTTTGGCGGAAGAACGTTTCGAGTGGATGGCCCGGGGCACAACTTTCCCGGCGTTGTTGTCGACCGATTTCGGTGATTGAAATAACAGCGGCTAGCTTTGTCTGTTTGGAAATCGCAAGGGCAATCGCATGGTTCAAGTTAACGATGACTTCTTCAACAGCCCCGGACAGGTCGGGATTTCGCCCGCAGCGCTTGCAGAGGCGCGGGAATTCGCCGCGGCGGTCGGGGCATTGAATCATGGTGCGCAGATTGTCAGTATTGGGTGGGCGTTATCGCTCATCCAGCGGGATCCCGGCCAGCCGGAACAGCAGCTTGGTCCCTGCTTGATGCTCGGCGCCTATCGACGAGATCAGGTGCCTAAGGAATTCATCGACGTGATCGACGGCCTCGAGCTGGCATTCCAGATTCCGGATAATGCCTGGCCTGCGGGCGCGCAGAGGATCGTCGACGTCGACAAGACCAAGCCATTCGGATTTGGGTTGCGATGAACCGCAGGCGATGATGCCATGCCAGAGAATTCAACATCGTGATTCCTACCGTCTACGACGACCTCTACCCGGTAGATATCTGGCCGAGCGCATAGGGCGGATTAGCGCAGAGGCAACGCAAGCCGGCGTGAAGCAGGCAGCCGCGAACGCGTAGGGCGCAATAAGCGACGCCCAGCGGCGCGCATTGCGCCGCAGACCCGCCGCTCAGCCCTGTGCAGGATGCGGCGGCAGGCGAGTTCGTGAGCGGGATTGAGAAGGGGCGGCGCAATGCGCTTCGCTTATTGCGCCCTACGAGCTTCAGCCCCGGCGGTCACCGGGTGTTTTTCGAAGAACTCCGTCGCCAGATCATCGCGAGGCAACGCAAGCCGGCT
>NZ_DASYMN010000115.1:0-6097 GCF_036009065.1 Bradyrhizobium sp.
CTTTCAGATGCGACTTGTTGAAACCCGTTGGAGCATCGCAATAACTGCAGATTTGCCTGAGGTCAGATCCCCGCAACACCGTCGTTCCTAAGTAGTTGAAATGACTCGGATACATTTTTGGATCAGGCTCTCAGGATGACGAAGGTATGGGTGGTGGTGCTGGAGCCCGCACACGCCGCCACGCGCCGGCATTTCGGCCGGCGATCATCCAATAAACCATCCCGGCGACGATGCCCGCGCCGGTCATGATTTCAAGGTGACGCCGGATGATGCCGTCGAAGCGCAGGGTGGCGGGATCGAACGGAATGAGGCCGAGATAGCAGGCGAGGCCGACCACGCCGCCGCCGACCGCGTAGGCTAACGCGCTTCGGATATAGAACGCCTCGGTGATGGCGACCACGAGCAGCGCCGGCAGCAGCGCAAAGCCGCTGACGAAGATGAAGCCGAAGCCGAGCACGATGTTCAGCGCGCTGGGATCGATCGGGCCGTCCGCGAAGTCGCTCAATGCGGGAAACAGCACCGCGCCGACGACGATCGCGCCGGCGACCAGACTGGCGGCGAGGAAGCCGAGCAGGATAACGAAGAGGCGACCGATCAGGGACATCAAACGATATCCATCATCCAACGCCATAAATTCAACCCGTCATCCTGAGGAGCGGCCTCTTGGCCGCGTCTCGAAGGATGGGCCGCAAGTGCCCGGGGCAATCCTTCGAGACGCCGCGCAAGCGCGCGGCTCCTCAGGATGACGGTTGAATGAAAGCGGCTCCACATCAATCCGTCATCGCCATGGCGCGCAGCGCCTGGCGCTCGCGGGCCGATAGTTTCTCCGTCTCGGATTTGAGCTGCCCGCAGGCGGCGAGGATGTCGCGGCCGCGCGGGGTGCGCACCGGCGAGGAATAGCCGGCGTTGAAGATGTATTCGGAGAATTTTTCGATCTGGTCCCAGTCCGAACACTCATAGGCCGTGCCCGGCCACGGATTGAACGGAATGAGATTGATCTTGGCCGGAATGCCCTTCAGCATTTTCACCAGCAGCTTTGCATCGTCGAGCGAATCGTTGACGCCCTTGAGCATCACATATTCGAAGGTGATGCGCTTGGCGTTGGTCGCGCCGGGATAATCGCGGCAGGCCTGCAGCAATTCGGCGATCGGATATTTGCGGTTCAGCGGCACCAGTTCGTTGCGCAGATCGTCGCGCACCGCATGCAGCGAGATCGCCAGCATGACGCCGATCTCGGCGCCGGTGCGGACGATATAAGGCACCACGCCCGAGGTCGACAGCGTAATGCGGCGGCGGGAAATGCCGATGCCGTCGCCGTCGGCGACGATCAGCAGCGCATCGCGCACCGCGTCGAAATTATACAAGGGCTCGCCCATGCCCATCATCACCACATTGGTGACGAGGCGATTGCCGTTCGGCGTTTCACGGTCGGCCCAGTCATTGAGCCGGTCGCGCGCCACCATGATCTGCCCCACGATTTCGCCAGCGGTGAGATTGCGCACCAGCCGCTGCGTGCCGGTGTGGCAGAACGAGCAGCTCAGCGTGCAGCCGACCTGGCTGGAGACGCACAGCGTGCCGCGATCGGTTTCCGGAATGTAGACGCACTCGACCTCGTGCGCCTTCTCGACGCTGTCGCCGCTCGGCAATCGCAGCAGCCATTTGCGGGTGCCGTCGCTGGAGATTTGCTCGGCGACCACCTGCGGACGCGCGAGCGTGAAATGCTCGGCAAGCTGCGCACGCATCTCCTTCGAGATGGTCGTCATCTCGGCAAAGCCCTGCACGCCGCGGACATAGATCCAGTGCCAGAGCTGCTGGGTGCGCATCTTGCGCTGCGCGGGGGCCACGCCGATGGCGCCGAGCCGTTCGGCCAGCTCCGCGCGCGACATTCCGATCAGCGACGGCTTTGCCGGCGGCACATAGGTTTCCAGCGCGATTTTTTCCAGCGGGGCTGGAGAGAAAGCGGCGGTCATATCGTCATCCAGAGCAATCAAACAATTCGAGCTCGGCTACCAGGGTTCGTCATGCCCGGCCTTGTGCCGGGCATCCACGTCTTCAGAGCGTTGCAGCGAGAAAGACGTGGATGGCCGGGACAAGCCCGGCCATGACGATGAATATATGACTCTATATAGCAACTGTCGGCGCAATTGCGACTGCGTCAGCGCCTGCAATCTTGCGCCAGCCGGTCGAGCGCTTGCGCCAGACCCTTTAGCGAGAAGGTGTCGATGGTCTCGGTGCCCTTGGCGGAGACGCCCTTGACGACGACATCGGCGGCCTTGCGCATGGCTTCCACCATCCGCTCTTCCTCGGCGGCGTTCTTGATCCAGAGGCCGTCGCCCTGCGTGTACATCGCATAAGAAGCGCCGCCGACCTCCAGCGAGGATTCCGAACCCGGCTTCAGCGTATAGCCGATCATGATGGAAACTTCGTTGGTGACTTTTTCCGCCGGCCGCGTGGAGACGAAGGCGTAGGCCGGATCGCGCGGGCGGTTCGGCGGATTGGTTTTCGACGACGACGGTTTTGCCAGCGCAAAACACACTTTCTTGCCGTTCGGTGTCGCGGTGTAGGCGCCCCAGGTTCCGAACTGACCGATCAGCGTCGGCTCGGCGCTGCCGGCGGCAACGGCGGCTGGCTTGGCCTCCGGCTTGGCCGCGGCGGCAGGCTTGGCATCAGGCTTGGCCGGCGCGGACTTCGACGACTTGGCATCCTTTGCAGCGCTCTGCGCCAGCGCAGGGGTCGCAACCGCGCACACCAGCGCGTTCGCCACCAGAATTGTCAGAATTCGCCGCACAGACATGATCAAAGTCGATCCCCCATCATTGTGACTGCAAGATGGCCCGGCATCCCCGCCGCTTTTGCCATAGAGCATTTCCCGCACCAGTGGAATCCGCTTGTTCAGCCTTTCGGCCGCGCCGCCCGCAGCTGCACCCACTGCGCGTCGGTCCATTGCAGCAGGTCCTCGGCGCCGGAACCGCGCAAATGCGATCCGCCATCCTGCACCACCATCTCGCCGTTGATGTAGCCGGCCTGATCCGAAATCAGAAAGCTGGCGAGATTGGCAAGCTCGCCGTGTTCGCCGACGCGGCCGAGCGGATTTTGCGCCCCCGGGGCCTCGTCGCGGCCTTCGGGCCGAAGCTGTCCCGACGCACCGGCAGTCGGAAACGGCCCCGGGGCAATCGCCACGGTGCGGATGCCCTTCGGGCCCCATTCCACGGCGAGACTCTTGGTCATCGCCAACACCGCCGACTTCGCCATCGCGGAAGGCACCGTGAAGGCCCGTCCGGTGATGGTCGAGGTCGACAGGATGCTCAGCACCACGCCGTTGTGCCGGCCTTCGATCCAGCGTTTTCCCGCTGCGAGCGTGCAATACAGCGCGCCATGCAAAGTGGGTGCGAGAATCGCGTCCGCGGCGCGGAACGACAGCTGCTCGGTCTGCGCGATGAAGGTGGCGGCGGCATTGTTGACCAGCACGTCGAGCGGCGCATCGCTCCAGATCGAGTCCATCATCGCATCGACCGCGGCGCCATCGCGGATGTCGCATCGGATGGCGCTGACCTTTGTGCCGAAGTCGCTGCGCAATTGCGCCGCGGTCTGCTGCAGCAGTTCAAGCCGACGGCCGCAGATGACCAGTTCTGCTCCGAGCTCGGCAAAGCGGCGCGCCATCGCGGCCCCCAGGCCGGAGCCGCCGCCGGTCACCAGAATGCGCTTGCCCGCGAGAAGATTTTTTTCGAACATCCGTTTCACCTTTCGTCATACGCGGGCTTGACCCGCGTATCCATCGATCTTCGCAAGGGTCTTTCGAAGAGGATGGATTGCCGGGTCAAGCCCGGCAATGACGGTTGTAGCGGTTATGCGCCCGAATCGCATTGTAGCCCGGCGCTAAATCCGGCAATAAGCGTGCAGCCCTTTTTCTCCCAGCCAGGTGTGTCCATGAAAGCCATTCTTTGCTCGCAGTATTGCGGCCCCGACGATCTTGAGCTGGCCGATGTGCCGGACCCGGTGGCCGAGGCCGGCCAGGCCGTGATCGCGATCAAGTCGGCGGCGCTGAATTTCTTCGACCTGTTGATGATCCAGGGCAAGTACCAGATCAAGCCTCCGTTCCCGTTTTCGCCGGCGGCGGAAGTCGCGGGTGTGATCGAGAGCGTCGGCGCGGGGGTCACCGATCTGAAAGTGGGCGACCGCGTGGTCGCATCCTGCGGACACAACGGCGCGCGGGAAAAGATCGCGCTGCCCGCGAACGCGATCGTCAAAATTCCCGACAATCTGGATTTCGATCGCGCCGCCGGCATCATCATCATCTACGGCACCGCGCTGCATGCGCTGGAAGATCGCGCCAGCTTGAAACCCGGCGAGACCGTGGCGGTGCTCGGCGCCGCCGGCGGTACCGGGCTTGCGGCATGCGAGCTCGGCAGGCTGATGGGCCTGAAGGTGATCGCCTGCGCCTCGTCTGAGGAGAAGATCGAATTCGCCAAAGCGCACGGCGCCGACCTTGGGCTGAATTACGCAGATGAAGACCTCAAGGAAGGCCTGCGAAAGCTTACCGGCGGCAAAGGTGTCGACATCATCTTTGACCCGGTCGGCGGCAGCTATGCCGAAGCGGCGCTGCGTTCGATCGCATGGGAAGGCCGCTTCCTGGTGATCGGTTTCGCCGCCGGCGACATTCCGAAAATGCCGCTCAATCTCGCGCTGCTCAAGGGCTGCGACATCCGCGGCGTGTTCTGGGGCGCGTGGGCACGGCTCAATCCGGAGAAGAACCGCGCCAACCTGGAAAAGCTGGTGAAGTGGACCGCGGAGGGAAAAATCTCATCGCATGTCGACCGCACCTTCCCGCTGGCGCAAACCGCCGACGCGCTGAAGGTGCTGGCGGGCCGCAAGGCGATGGGCAAGGTGATCTTGCATCCGTGAGGCGCTGAGGCGCCCGCTGCATGCGCGCGTTCGCGCGCTCGTTAATCATCCGGCGCCAACATCAGGCGAATTTCGGCTCGTACTGGGCCAGCGGCAATGACGGATACCGTCAGATATTCGAGCAGATCGGTCGCTCCACGCTGCAAAAGCCGAACATCGTTACCAATGTGCTTGACCAGGAGCGCGATCGGCAGATCGCCCGGCTCAAGACGCTCACCGGCCGGCCAGAACAAGCCTCCGGCGCCGCCGACTCCCTGCAGATCATCGCAGTGGCGTTTGAGGGGATGAAGGCGGTCACAGTGCAGGCCCCCGGGCCGATGGCCCGACCGAGCGTTGAGGAGGACGGCTACCGGCGCCTCAGCCTCGATCTCGGACAAGTGCCCGGCGCCGCTGTCGTCATCATCGCCGACCAGCCGATCCGCTGGCGGCTTCAAGGGCTAACGCCCGCCTCCAGGCCGCGTGTCGGATTTGAAGGCTATGCCGCCTTCGACGTCCTTGGCGGTCAGCCGGGCTCGCTTGCCGGCTTCCGTATCGGCGCGTTCGGTGGCGTCGACTTCGCGCGCGCAGTGGACCCGACTGAGGGCGAGGCCAGTATCCGCCAGACATTCTGTGCGTCGCTGCAAAGCTGGGCCGACCATTTCGGCCTGCCGTTCGACGCCGCCCGTTTCACCCTGCTGCTCAATCCGGGCCAGATCGCGCCGAACCGGAGTTCGACGCTAAGCGACGGCGAAATCGTCAAGACCATGTACAGCGCCGATCTCGATCGCCTGTGCAAGCTGCGCGCGAACCGGTGATGCGAGGGGAGATGCCATGAGTCACGACAACGGCGGCTTTGGCCGGCGCGGGATGCAACCGATGCCGGGCGCGCCACAGCCGCTCCCGGCTTCGGCCCGGCGTGGGATGTCGCCGCTCGTCAAGCAGATCGGAGGTCTTGCGCTTGGCATCGCACTCGCCTTCGCGCTTGGAGGGGCCAACATGTATTTCAAGAAGCAGATGGGCAAGTCGCTCGACCGGGACTTCGTCGAAAGCGCTGCGGCCGGCAACCCGGCCGCGGCGATTGAGCAGGTCGGTGGCGGTGACGACCTGCTGCAGAGCGTGCATCGCGTCTGCACCAGGCGCGCCGCCGAAGCCAAGCTTACCGAGGCCGAGACGCGTGCGGCCGACTTGTCCATGCATCTTGAAGCCGGAGAGGGCA